>CAZQAG010000088.1:0-9187 GCA_964591295.1 uncultured Gaiellales bacterium
CCGGCCTTGATCCCAGCCTCGACGAGCATCGAGACCGCTTTCAGCCGCTGGCGCGGATGGGCCGTGGAGGGCTCGGTCTTGCGCCACACCTCCTCGTCGAGAGTCGGGATCGAGAAGGTGACCGAGACACTCGCGCGCCGCGCGGCCTTGGCGAGGACGTCGATGTCGCGGACGATCATCGGGCCTCGCGTGATGATGCTGAACGGGTTGCCTGCCGCGGCCAGAGTTTCGAGGCAGGCCCGCGTGAGCCGGTAGCGTCCCTCGGCCGGTTGGTACGGATCGGTCGCGGCGCCGATCGTCACCTGCTCGCGTTGCCAGGACGGACGGGCGAGCTCGCGGCGGAGTACCTCGGCGATGTTGATCTTGACTCGGATCGAGGTGCCGTAGCGGTCGTCGGCCGGCCGCTCGGCGCGGCGCTCGAAGGCCCGGACGTAGCAGAACGTGCAACGGTGCACGCACCCCATGTAGGGGTTCAGCGACCACTTGAACCGCATGCCCTTGACGCGGTTCAGCGCGCTCCGGCACGGTTCTTCCCGGTACTCGACGCCCACCTCGGCAGCATAGCGAACATATGTTCGTTCAGTCGTTGGGATTGGCTCATTTTTGCGACATCCGCGCATGTCTTTCCGAGGTACGCTCGCGGCGGGTGGCGGGTGGAACCTTTCTCCCCACCCGGGTGGGGAGTTCTGGGGCCGACGATGGACGGGCCGATCCCTCGCCTATACTCAGAGACGATTCCGCTTGGACGACGACCACCCGCCTAGTACTCGCGCCCCGGAGAGCGGGGCGTGACAATCTTCCTTCAGGCCCTCGCGGTTCTCCTGCTCGTGCTGGGGAACGCGTTCTTCGTCGCGGCCGAGTACGCCCTCGTGACGGCCAGGCGCACGCGCCTGATGGAGCTCGCCCACGCCGGCAACCGGCGTGCTCGAATCGCCCTCCGAATCATGGACAGCCCCGTGCGCTTCATCGGGACCGTCCAGCTCGGAATCACCGGTTTCTCGATCGCGCTCGGTGCCGTGGGCGAGCCGGTCGTCGAGCGCTGGATCGACGGGCCTCTCTCGCATGGAGTTGCCTTCACCATCGCGTTCGCCATCGTCACGTATCTCCACGTGACGCTCGGCGAGCTCGTCCCGAAGGCGATCGCCCTGACGAAGAACGAGGACACCGCGCTCTGGGTCGCGCTTCCCGTCGAGGCGGTATTCCTGATCACCTATCCACTCGTCTGGTTCCTTCAGGCCTCGTCGAACGCTTTCACGAAGCTCTTCGGCATCGAGCCCGCCCCCGCCGGTGTCGTCGCGCACTCGGAGGAGGACATTCGCCTGATCGTGGCGCAGGCCGGCGAATCGGGGGTCGTCGAGCAGGCCGAGCAAGAGCTGCTGTACAAGGTCTTCGACTTCGCGGACAAGGAGGCTCACGAGGTGATGGTCACGCGTCCGCAGGTCGTCGCGATCTCGGTCGACCTCCCGCCGGAGGAGTGTCTCGCGGCGGTGATCGACTCGCCGTATACGCGCTACCCCGCCTACCGCGGGTCGCTCGACGAGATCGTCGGCATCCTGCACGTCCGCGACCTCTTCTCGGCGCTCTACGGAAAGGGCATCGAGAACGTCATCATCGAGGAACTGCTTCGGCCTCCGTACCTCGTTCCGGAGACGAAGGATCTGGGTGCGCTGCTGGCCGAGTTCCGGCAGACGAAGCAGCACATGGCGATCGTCGTCGACGAGTACGGAGCGATGGAGGGCATCGTCACGCTCGAAGACCTGCTCGAGGAGATCGTCGGGGAGATCGACGACGAGTACGACCTGCCGGACGAATCTCTTCAGCGAATCGACGAGCGCACGGTCCGGGTCAACGGAACATTTCCGATCGACGACTTCAACGAGCAGTTCGGGCAGGAGATGCCGCAGGAGGATTACCACACGCTTGCCGGGTTCGTCTTCGGGCAGCTCGGCCGGGCGCCGGAGCAAGGTGACGAGCTGCTCTGGGACGGCCTGCGCTTCGAGGTCGTCGAAGTCGACGGAGCGCGGATCGAGAAGCTCAACGTGGAGTTCCTGCCGGACGGCAAGCAAGAGCCGGCAGAGGTCGAGCCCGCCTGACGCGTCCTATACTCGGCGCACCCTGGCCCGAGAGCTTCCGACCGCCTTCGCCGAGCTATCGGCACCGCCTAGCTGGGCGCGCCCACGGACGTTTCCTCGGCCCGAGCGGCTTGCCCGGGGTGTCGAGACACTGCCCGGAGTCGGTCCGGCGGTCGCGAAGAAGCTCGCCAAGCTCGGCCTGCGGACGATCGGTGACCTGCTCGCGCACCGTCCGCACCGGTACGAGGCAGCTGCTCAGGAGGTGCCGATTGCCGATCTTCTGGCGACGGAGGAGGAGGTGGCGATCAGCGGCGAGATCGTCAAGACGTCCGTCCGCCGCCCGCGCCCACGCTTCGCGATCGTCCAGGCGCGCGTCGCCGACGAGACCGGCGAGATCACGGCTGTCTGGTTCAACCAGGCGTGGCTGGTCGACAAGCTAAAGCCGGGCACGCGCGTGCGGCTGCGAGGCCAGCTTCGACGGAACGAGTTCAACGTTCGTTCCTACGACGTGAACGGCGCGTCCGCGACCGCCGACTTCGCGCCTGTCTACCCGGCGAGCGAGGAGGTCGCGGTCAAGAAGCTCCGTGAGGTGATCGGACATGCGCTGGAGCACGTGCGCGACGATCCGGATCCGCTGCCTGCCGGCCTCAAGCAGACCGGGGGGCTTCCGCTCCGTGCCGACGCGCTGGCGGCCCTTCATCGGCCCACCGAGCCGGAGGAGGCGGAGCGAGGACGCCGCCGCCTGGCCTTCGACGAGCTCCTCGTCCTCCAGATCGGGCTCGCGAGGCGCCGTCGCGCTCGCGAGGACGAGCAGGCGCCCGCGCTCGGGAAACCGGGCGAGCTCGTGTCCCGCTACCGGGATCTGCTCCCTTTCGAGCTCACGCCCCATCAGGAGCGTGCGATCGAGGAGATCGACGCCGACCTCGCGAAGCCGACGCCGATGGAGCGCCTGCTCCAGGGCGAGGTGGGCTCCGGCAAGACCGTCGTCGCGCTCTACGCACTCCTTCGTGCCGTCGAGTCGGGCAAGAAGGGCGCGCTGATGGCGCCCACCGAGACGCTCGCCGAGCAGCACTTCCTCACCCTGGAGGAGCCGTGTCGCGAGCTCGGTGTCGACGTCGCGCTACTCACGAGGTCGGTCAAGGACGACCCCGCACCGGCTCAGATCCTCGTCGGTACACACGCGCTCATTCAGGAGGGAGTGGATCTGAGCGAGGTCGCGGTCGCAGTCGTCGACGAGCAGCACCGTTTCGGAGTGGAGCAGCGCCGCGCGATCACGGGCGGCCGCACGCCGCACGTCTTGCACATGACCGCAACCCCGATCCCGCGGACGCTCGCCCTCACTGTCTACGGCGACCTCTCGGTGAGCGAGATCGCGAAGCCGCCCGCGAACCGCAAGCCCGTGAAGACGGCGTGGGTGACCCAGGACCGGTCGAGCGAGGCGTACAAGAGGCTGCGCAAGCATCTCGACCGCGGCCGCCAGGCTTACGTCGTCTGTCCGTTGATCGAGGAGGAAGCGAACGCCGGAGCCAGGCTAAAGCCTGGCACCGGATTGCGCCCGAAAGGCCTTGTCCGGGCTGCCGAGCGGGAGGCCGAGCGCCTGCGGAAGGGCGAGCTGAAGGGCTACCGCGTCGGCCTGATGCACGGAAGGCTCCGCCCGGCCGAGCGGCGGGAGCTGATGGCGCAGTTCAAGGCGCGTGAGCTGGACGTGCTCGTCGCGACGACCGTGATCGAGGTCGGCGTCGACGTCCCGAACGCGACGATCATGATCGTGCAGGAGGCAGACCGCTTCGGGCTGGCGCAACTCCACCAGCTGCGCGGGCGAGTGGGGAGGGGCGCGGAGCAGTCCTACTGCCTGCTCGTCTCCCGGGCGAAGGAGGAGCTGACCGACTCCGCCCTCGCGCGGCTCGAAGCGCTGGTCGCGTCGAACGACGGCTTCGAGCTCGCCGAGAAGGACCTCGAGATCCGCGGCGAGGGCCAGTTCTTCGGCACACGTCAGGCGGGTCTCTCGGATCTCCGTTTCACGCGCTTGCGCTCCGACCGGAAGCTCCTCGAGGAGGCTCGTTCGGTCGCCGACGATCTCGTCGACTACGAAGGGCCGCTGAACGACGAGGTCGACCTCGTCTTTGCCAACCGCGAGATTGCCGCGTGAAGCGTGCGGATCATCGCGGGTAGCCGCAAGGGCTCGAAGATCTTCGCGCCGAAGGGTGCGACGCGGCCGACGGGCGACCGTGTGCGCGAGGCGGCGTTCAACCTGATCGGGCCGGTCGACGACATGGTTGTGCTGGATCTCTTCGCTGGCTCGGGAGCGATGGGCCTCGAGGCCCTCTCGCGTGGGGCCAAATCCGCGGTCTTTGTCGAGTCCGACCGCGAGGCCCAGCGCACCATCGAGCGCAACCTGGAGAAACTTGACCTGAAGGGAGCGAGGATCCTCAAATCCGATGCGCGTCGCGCTCTCGCCGCCGAAACCGCCGCGGGTAGGCGGTACGATCTCGTCCTCGTCGACCCGCCCTACCGGATGCTCGACTCTCTCCTGCCCACCCTGTCCAAGTACCTCCCGGCACTGCTCGCCGAAGACGGGCTGGTCGTCGTCGAAAGTCCCGCGAAGGAGCAGCCGACTCTTCCGCTGGCCGAACGCACGAGCCGCAAGTACGGCTCGGTGCGTGTCACTCTCTTCGAGCACTGATGAGCACTAGCGACCTTCGCACGGCACTTTGCCCCGGCAGCTACGACCCGGTCACGCTCGGGCACCTCGACGTCATCACGCGCGCTGCCCAGATCTTCGATCGCGTCGTCGTCGGCGTCGTCCGTGAGCCGAGCCACAAGCAGACGATGTTCTCGGTCGAGGAACGAGTCGGCTTCCTCGAGGAGGCCCTCCGCGGAGCCGACAACGTCGAGGTGGACGTGTTCGCCGAGCTCGTCGTCGAGTTCGCGAAGCGCTGGGGCGCGAGCACGATGGTGAAGGGCCTGCGCGTCATCTCGGACTTCGAGTGGGAGTTCCAGATGAACCACTTGAACCGCACGCTCGCGCCGGACATCGAGACCGTCTACCTGATGTCGAATCCGCAGTACAGCTTCGTGTCGTCGAGCGGCGTCAAGGAGGTCGCGTCGTTCGGCGGCAACGTCGACCAACTGGTCCCGCCGGCGGTTGCGCAGCGCTTCGCCGAGCTGTTCCCGCAGGGGAAGCCCGGGGCCCCTGTTTCCCCCCAGGAATGAAGATCAGCCGCCGCAGACTCCTCCTGATCGTGGGCCTGGTCGTCCTTCTGGCGCTCGCCGCTGTCGTCGGGCTGGTCCTTCTACGTGACGGAGACGACAGCCCCCGTTATCCGGGCAGGATCGCTGTGCGTGAAGGCTGTGGAGTGCGCCACATGTTCTTCGACGGGACGGACCAGCGAGACCTGTGCCTCCCCAGCGTCTGGGCCGTGGTCAGCGTCTCGCGCAACGGTGAGCGTCTGGCCTGGGACACCGGCACCGGCATCTTCACGGCGAACGCAGACGGCTTCAACCCGGTCCCGGTCCCGGTTCCCCCCGGTGCGAACTTCGACCCGAGCCTCTCGCCGGACGGAGAAGAGATGGCCTTCCTCCACTCGTCCAGTGACGACGGGCGCTACGACCTCTGGGTCGGGTCGACGTCGATCGACAACGCGGAGCAGGTGACCAACACCAGGGACATCTCCACCGTCGCCTGGTCGCCCGACGGTGACTGGATCGCGTACGTCAGGGACTGGTCGGAGATCACGCTCGAAGGGGAGATCTTCCTCATCCGTCCGAACGGCGACGACGAGACGCTCCTGACGAGGGGCGACTCGCCCACCTGGTCCCCCGACGGCTCCCGGCTCGCGTTCAGCCACGCGGGAAGCATCTGGACAATCGGCGCAAACGGATCCGAGGCTCGGATGATCGTCCGGAACGGTGAATCGCCCGCCTGGTCGCGCGACGGGGATCTCATCGCATTCATGCGCGAACTTTCGTGCGGCAAGCCCGTATGCAAGCAGCGCGTGTTCATCGTCGGGGCAACAGGAGGGCCCGCTCGCGCCGTCGGACCGGCTTACACGGCCCCTCGTTCCCCCGTGTGGCTTCCAGACCCGTTCGAGTAGGGGTTTCGCTCACCGAGTCATTAGACTGATGCAGTTATGGACGTGCTAGTTCTCATCGATAAGCTCGACGACCTGGTCCACAACGCGAAGGCCGTCCCTCTGACCGACCAGGTCCGGATCGACCGCGAGGAGATCTACGAGATCCTCGACCAGATGCGGGCCACGATCCCCGAGGAGATCAAGCAGGCGCGCTGGATCGTCAAGGAACGCCAGGAGATGCTCGCCGAGGCGAAGCGCGAGTGCGACCGGCTGCTCGGAGAGGCACGGGAGCAGGCGACCCGTGAAGCGTCCCAGACCGAGATCGTGAAGCTCGCCGAGCGCCAGGCGCAGGACATCCTCGAGGACGCCCGGCGCCAGGCACGGGAGACGAGACTCGAGATGGAGGACTGGGCCGACTCGATTTTGTCAACGCTCGAGGTCAATCTCGACAAGTTCCTCAGCGCGGTCAAGCGAGGGCGCGAGCGGCTGCACGAGCGCTCGCAGGAGACTGTGGTCGCCGGTGTCGGCGCGCCCGGCTCCGACAACGAAGAGCCTCCCTACTAGGGATCCCCGCGCTACCCTGGCTCGCATGACGAGCTTCAGCCTGCGATCAATCCGGCTGAGGCCGGGCGAGGAGCACCGGGACGAGCAGGAGGTCGCGCTCGAGCCGGTTCGGCTTGGCGGCCAGCACTACCTGCCGGTCCCGGAAAGGGTGCAGGCCGAGCTCGCGGTCGGCAAGGCGACGAGCGGGACGGTGTTCGAGTTGCGTTTCCAGACGCGCCTCCACGGCCCGTGCTACCGCTGTCTGGCCGATGCCGTCGTCGACGTGGACGTGTCGGCGCGCGAGTATCAGGCGACGACCCCTGACACGGACGAGCTGCGGACGCCGTACCTCGAGAACGACCAGCTCGACCTCTCCGCCTGGGCCCGGGATGCCCTCGTGCTCGAGCTGCCGGACAAGATCCTCTGCCGCCCCGACTGCGCGGGTCTCTGCCCGATCTGCGGCCGCGATCTGAACGTCGAACCGCACGTGCACGAAGATAAGGAGCCCGACTCGCGCTGGGCGGCGCTCGCCGAGCTCAAAGGCAAGCTGACTGACTAGTACTGGCTAGTCGTCGTCATCGTCGCCGCCGCGGCCCCGGCCTCGGCCCCGGCCCGAGCTGTCGGAATCGTCCGAGCCGCCCGAGCCCTTCCCCGAGTTCGAAGAGGGGCTGTCGTCGCCGTCGTCGCCGGTCGTGGTTCGCGGCGTCGTTCGAGTCGACGTTGTCGCGGTAGTCGTCGTTTTCGTCGTCGCAGCTCGCGCCTTTGCGCGCGCTGCCTGGGCAGCCCTGCGCTCAGCCGCAGTCGGTGCAAGCCTCTCCACGAGCTCGAGCCTCGTCACGGGGAGCCCCACCGAGTCGCGTGAGACGACGTATGACGCGTATCCGATCGAGGTGGCTCCGAAGAGGCCCAGGAGGGCGAGGGCGACAAGTGTCAGCGCTGATCGCATCGAGGCACTTCCAGTCTAGGAGCCGGCGGTTAAGGCTTCGTCCAGGTCGGGGTTAAGCGAAGGTAAAGCGGCCCCGGCGGGCAGGCGAATCTCGGCACGCGCGCCGCGTTCCGGCCGGTTCCCGATCGAAGCTCGACCGCCCCAGCGCTGCGCGAGGGTCTGCACGATCGCAAGCCCGAGCCCGGTGCCGGAAGCTCCGGCGCTCGCGCTGCCGCGGGCGAAGCGCTCGAATAGTGCCCCTTCCTCTCCTTCGGCCAGCCCGGGCCCCTCGTCCAGCACGGCGAGATACGCCTCGTCGCCGTCGCGGCCGAACTCGATCGTGACCGCCGCGTCCTGAGGTGAGTAGTGGAGCGCGTTCTCGATCAGGTTGTCGAGGACGATCGCCAGGTCTTCCTCCGACGCGTGGACGACGACGTCCTCGCCGGTTGCGAGCTTCAGACGCTGCCCTCCTTGCTCGGCGCGTGCTTCCCAGCGCTCGTGGGCGTGCTTCGAGGCCAGGCCGATCGAGACGAGGCGCCCGGCGACCGGTGTCTGTCCCTCACGAGCCAGCATGAGAAGCGTGTTGAGCAGCCGGGCGAGTCGTTCGACCTCCTGCTCGGCGGCTGCGAGCTCGCGCTCGAGCTCTGGGCTTTCCGCCTTTGCCGTCGCGGATTCGAGTCGCAGCCGGAGACCGGTCAGCGGCGTTCGCAGCTGGTGCGACGCGTTCGCCACGAACTCTCGCTGTGCTGCGAGGACGACGCTCAGCCGCTCGGTCATGTCGTTGAAGGCGAGCGCGACCTCGCGCTGCTCGCTGGGCCCCGTCACCTCCGCACGTGCCTCCAGGTCGCCCTCCTCGACACGGCGAGCGGCTCGAGCGAGTTTCCGGAGTGGCCGCGAGAGCGAGTCCGCCAGGAACCAGGCGAGCACGAGCCCGAGCAGGAGCGCGGCTCCGCCGATCGCGACCAGCGCCAACACGCTTCGCCGCACCTGGTCGCTGACCGCGGCGACGCTCTGCGTGACGCGAACCGCGCCGACAGTTTGGCCCCGGCTCGTCACCGGCACAGCCGTAAACAGGAGGTCTTCCCCCAGGGTGTCGCTGTGCCGCTTGCCCTGGCTCGTGTTGCCGGCGAGCGCGGTGCTGACCTCCGGGCGGCTGGCGAACGAGCGAACCGAGCCTCCCGTGGAGTCGGCCCGCAGGAGGCCGGTCTCGTTGACGATGATCACTCGGGCGCCGAGCGCGCTTGCGGCGCGGCGGGCGATGTTTCGGAGCTCGGGGCGGTCGTTCATCGAGCCCGACGCTTGGGCGGCCACGATGTGGGCCTGGCCGCCGGCGTCGTTGCGGACCTCGGCGTCCACGCGGCGAGCGAGGTTCAGGGCAAGCGGAACTTCGAGGGCGACGAGGATGAGGAGGAAGCCGTACGCGAACGCGCCGAGCAGGCGCAGCCTGAGGCTCACAGCTCTTCGGGCGACGAAAACCGGAAGCCGACCCCGCGAATCGTGTGCAGGAACCGGGGCTCACTCGAGTCGTCGCCCAGCTTGCGGCGCAGGCCGCTCACGTGGACGTCGAGCGTCTT
>CAZQAG010000089.1:0-9043 GCA_964591295.1 uncultured Gaiellales bacterium
AAGTCGCTGCAGCGGCTGCGCGTCGACCCGCTCTCGATCTACGGCACGAACTGCCTCAAGTTCGCCGACGAGGACGAGGACGAGGCTCGGCCATTCCTCATCCGCGAGTTGCACGTCGTCCAGCCGAAGCTCATCGTCGTCATGGGCGAGGAGGCGCTCGCCTTCCTGAACGGGCTCGAGTTCCCGCTCGCGGGCATGGTCGAGGCCCAGGCGGGCACAATCCAGGACTGGACGGCGACCGTCCTGGCGCTCTACGTCCCCGACATCGACACCTCGCTCGACGAGCAACCCGCGAAGACACAATTTTGGAACGCATTCAAAGCGCTCGGGCCCTGGTGGGCCGAGCTTCCCCCTTATTGACCCGACGCGCCGTCGCGCTCGTCGCGCTCGCGGTCGTGCTCGGCGTGTACTACCTCGTGGCCGAGTCGCTACCGAACTTCACGGTCTGGTGGGAGGTCGTGATCCTGGCCTTCCTCGTCATCCCGGCCGTCTTCGGGCTCGTGTACCTCGCTCTGCCGCTCTGGCGCGCGTCCCCCGGCCGCCGCCTGCTTCCGGGCGGGCTCGTGGTCGCCGTGCTCGCGGCCGTGCTCGAGGTGATCGACCTCGAGGTGCTCGCGAACTTTGCCAAGCTCGCGGCGGTCACTCTGCTCGCGTACTGGTTCCTCAGCTACTTCGAGACCGCCGCCTGGGTCGTGCTCGTAGCGCTGATCGTGCCCTTGGTGGACGGCTACTCGGTCTGGCGGGGGCCGACGAAGCACATCATCACCCACCAGCGAGAGCTCTTCACGACCTTCTCGTTCGCCTTCCCGGTTCCCGGCGAGCAGAACACCGCGCAGCTCGGCCTTCCCGATCTCATGTTCTTCGCGCTGTTCCTGGCCTCGACCGCGCGCTGGGGCCTGCGCACGCGCCTGACCTGGGCTGCCATGGCCCTCTCCTTCGGCGGGACGATGGCGCTCTCAGTCGCCTTCGAGCTCAACGGGCTACCGGCGCTGCCGCTCCTGTGTCTCGGCTTCCTCGCCCCGAACGCTGACCTGCTCTGGAAGAAGCTCCGCGCCGAAGGCGCCTGGGGTCACCTGACTAGTCGCGCGTAAGCAGAGCAACCGTCTCGATGTGCGGCGTGTGCGGGAACATGTCGACCGGGCGCGCTCGCTCCAGTCGGTAGCCCCACTCTGCCTGGAGCTCCTTGACGTTCCCGGCGAGCGTCGTCGGGTTGCACGAGACGTAGACGATCCGCTTCGCCTCGAGGCGCGCTATGCGGCGCAGAGCCTTGCCAGAGAGGCCCGCGCGTGGCGGGTCGACGACGACCACGTCCGGAGCCCCCGCTCGGTCACGGAGGTCAGCGATCACCTCACCGACCTCGCCGGCGAAGAAAGCGGCGTTCGTGATCCCATTCAGGTCCGCGTTCTCCAGCGCGCACGCAACCGATTCCTCGGAAACCTCGACGCCCCAGACGGTCAGCGCGTCACGGGCCAGCGTCAGCCCGATCGTTCCGATCCCGCAGTAGAGGTCGTAGACGCTCTCCTCGCCGGTCAGCTGCGCGTACTCGCGCGCGAGCTCGTAGAGGCACTCGGCCATGGCGGTGTTCGTCTGCAGGAATGCGTTCGGTCGCACTCGGAAGCGCAGGCCGCAGAGCTGCTCCTCGATCGCCTCGTCGCCGAAGAGCAGCTGCGTCGGCAGGTTCGTCACCTCCGCCGGGCGGTCGTTCACCGACCAGTGGATCGACCTGACCTCAGCGAGAGGGGTGAGTGCGTCGACGAAGCTCTCGACGTCGAGCTTCCCCGGAGCAGTCACGAGCTGGACGAGCGCCTGGCCCGTGTTGCGGCCCTCGCGCACGACGAGGTGACGCAAGAAGCCGGTGTGCTCGGCCTGGTCGTAGGCCCCGAGCCCCTGGGCCTGGGCCCATTCGCGCGTCGCGTCCCGAATCGCGTTCCCGAGGTCGGTCGTCAGCCAGCAGCGGCGGACATCGAGCACTTCGTCCCAGCGCCCGGCGCGGTGGAAGCCGAGTGCCGCGCCCTCCGGGGTCTGCGTGAACGAGTACTCGAGCTTGTTCCGGTAGTGGAAGACGGACTCGGCGGGGACGATCGGCTCGAGCGGCGGATCGTCGAGTCGGCCGATCCGGCGCAGCGCGTCTTCGACCTGCTCGGCCTTCGCGGCGATCTGCGCCTCGTAGGCGAGATCCTGGAAGCGGCACCCGCCGCACTCCGGGTAGTGCTGGCACGGCGCTTCGACCCGAGGCGCCCCGGGTTCGACGACCTCCACGGCGAGCGCCTCGGCGTGGTTCCGCTTCACCCTCGTCACACGCGCGCGCACCGTGTCGCCCGGCAACCCGCGCTTGACGAAGAGGACGAAGCCGTTCAGGCGCGCGACGCCGTTCCCGCCGTAGGCGAGCGACTCGATCTTGAGCTCGAGCTCCTGGTCTGCTCGGACGGGGGCGGCCACCCGACCAGCATAGGGTTCCGCCGTGTTCGCATCCGGTTCGCGGCGCACTACGCCGGCCAGTACGTGGCCGGCTTGAGACTCAGGACCAGTCTCCTTTTTGGCAATCGGGTGCGCCGGACCGGCTCGTTCACGACCAAGGCGCAGCCGGCTCCGGTGACCATCGGGCCGCTCAAGCGCGAAGAGCAGAATCCACCGCGACCGAAGGACCGTTTGTTTATCGAGTTCCGCTCGCCGGCCCAGATGGGACTCGGCCCCGCCGTGAAGCGGGTCGAGATCCTGATTCGCTAGGAGATGTCGCGCCGACGCGTGAGGGCGACGGCGACGGTCCCCAGGCCGACCAGATACGCGGAGAACACCGCTAGTGCACGGCCGAATGAGGGAATGTCGGGTCCACTATCGCCAAGGATGCCGCCGATGGAGGGGCCCACGAGATAGTCGGTCGCCCCCGGGAAGAGACCCACAAGGGGCCCCTCGACGAGAGACAGCCATCCCAGCACGAGGATGACCGCGGCGAGCTGCCGCTTGAGGCTTGCCCCGAGAAAGACGCCGATCATCGCGGCGATCGCGTCCATGAGGAGCAGGCGGCCGATGAGCTCATATTCCTGACTTCCGAGGTGGTAGTCGTCCCGTCCCCCGACCCAGATTTGGGCGATCCCCACCGCTAACAGCACGGCGGGCAGGGCGAGCGCAGCGCTTGCAATCACGGCTGCACCGGCCTTCGCGGCGATCACCTTGTCGCGCACCGGAGCCGCGAGGAAGGTGAGCGTGATCGTCCCGTGCCGGTACTCGGTCGTGGCAATCAGAACGCCCATCAGGGTGGCAAAGAACAGTGAGGTGCTGGCGATGCCGACAACGTCTTGAGCGAACTCAGCGGGGAGCTCGGCGTCGTTCGCCGAGGAGTACAGGGTGGCGATCACCAGGAATAGGACGATCGCGAGCTCCGAGAGCAGGATCCCGAGGAGCGTCCTGGGCGCAGTCCAGATCTTCAGCAGCTCGGCTGCGAGGAGGCGCATCAGGCGCTGTCTTCCGAGGCCGTCAGGTCGAGGAACGCCTGTTCGAGCGACGAGCTCTCGGCGACGAGCTCGTGGAGGACGATGCCCCTCGCGGCGGCGATCTCCCCCACCTTGGCTGTCGTCTCATCCGCAATCGTGAGTAGCTCGCCTTCGGAAGACGCGACCTTGATACCCGCCTCCTCCAGGGCGACGCGAAGGTCCCTGGCCTGCGGGCTCCGCACGCGGATGCCCCCGGCGGCCCGCGCCACCAACTCGGCAGTCGCGGCGTGCTCGACGAACTTTCCTCGGTGGATGATCACGACCTCGTCGACGATCTGTTCGACCTCGGCCAGGACATGGCTCGAGATGAAGATCGTGCGCCCCTGCGCGGCGAGCGAGCAAAGCAGCTCGCGCAGCCAGCGGATTCCCTGTGGGTCGAGCCCATTGGCAGGCTCGTCGAGAACGAGCACCTGGGGATCGCCGAGCAGGGCCCCGGCAAGGCTCAGCCGCTGGCGCATGCCGAGGGAGTAGCCGCCGGCGCGTCGTCCGGCCGCCTCCTTGAGATCGACGAGCTCCAGCACTTCCTCGACTCGCGAGCGGGGAGCTCCGATTGCCGTTGCGAGCACGCGCAGGTGGTTGCGCCCCGAGCGTCCCGGATGGAAGTCGGAAGCCTCGAGGACAGCGCCGACATGCTTAGTCGGCGAGTCGAGCTGGCGGTAGAGGCGCTCCATGACCGTGGCCCTGCCCGCTGTCGGCCGGACGAGCCCGAGGATGATCCGAAGCGTCGTCGTCTTCCCCGCGCCGTTCGGGCCCAGGAAGCCGGTGATCGCTCCCTCCCGCACCTTAAAGGTCAGGTCGTCGACGGCGACGACCTTCCGATAGCGCTTGGTGAGGCGCTCGACCTCGATCACGTGAGCGCCGTGACGTACACCTTTCGCTCCCGCGGTCCGTCGAACTCGCAGAAGAAGACACCCTGCCACGTGCCGAGCGCGAGCTTCCCGTTCTCGACCGGAATGACGACCTGCGGCCCTGCGAGCGCGGCGCGCACGTGCGAAGGCGCGTTCTCCTCGCCGTCCTCGATGTGCTGCCAGCCCCAGTCGTCTCCGACGATGCGTTCCATCGCAGCCTCGAGATCGCGGGCGACAGCAGGGTCGGCGTGCTCCTGGATCGTCACTCCGGCCGTCGTGTGCGGGACGAAGACGAGCGCCGCGGAGGCGCCGGACGCTCCCTCGAGCGCGGCCTCGACCTCCCGCGTGATCTCGACGAGCTGCGTTTTGCGCTCGGTACTGAGGCCGATCTCGCGCACGGCGTTATCCTAGGCCCGTGCCGAGCGCAGCCGCTCCCCTGACCGCAGCCGACCTCGACCGCTTCCGCGACCGGGCCGACCGGTTCATCGCCGAGCTCGACGAGGAATTCTACCTCCACTACGCGGGTCTCAAGGACGATTTCGAGCTGGCGCCGATCTACGAGCGCTACTCCGAGCTCACCCGCCTGGAGCAGGCGCAGGCACTGGGTCAGACCGCGAATGGCGACCGGGGAGTCCGCGAGCTCTGGCGCTTCTCCGCGGAGGGCTACTTGAGCGATCTCACCCGCGACCAGGCGGAGAAGATTGCAAGGCTCGAGGCGAGCCTGGAGGCGACCGTCGACGGTGAGACGATCCCCTTCCGGATGCTGCGGCCGGCGATGGCGAACGAGCCCGACCGCGACAAGCGTGAGCGCATCGACCGCGTCCGCGTCGAGCTGACCGAGGAGCATCTGAACCCGCTCTACGCCGAGGGCGTGCACATCGTCCGTGACGGAGTCGAGCAGCTCGAGGCGCCGAACTACGCCGACCTGTACCGGCGCTTCGGCTTCCGCCTCGACGAGCTCGCCGACCAGTGCCGCGCACTCCTCGACTCGACGGAGAAGGTCTTCGAGCAGGCCGCCGACAGGCTCTTCCGCGCCCGGGTCGGTGTCAGCCTCGACGAGGCGCAGCGCTGGGACGTGATCCGCACGTTCCGAGCCCCCGAGTGGGATCCGCAATTCCCCGCCGAGAAGATGATGCCTGCGCTCGAGGCGACGCTGACCGACCTCGGGATCGATCTCAAGTCGCAGCAGAACGTCGAGCTCGACGTCGAGCAGCGCCCGAAGAAGAGCCCGCGCGCCTTCTGCGCACCGATCGAGGTGCCCGGCCGCGTCGTGCTCGTCATCCAGCCGATGGGCGGCGCCGACGACTGGCGGGCGCTCTTCCACGAAGCCGGCCATACAGAGCACTACGCGAACACGTCGGCCAGCCTGCCCATGGAAGACAAGCGCCTCGGCGACGTCGCAGTGACCGAGGGCTGGGCGATGCTGATGCAGCATCTGACCGACGACCCGGCCTGGCTCTCGAAGCGGCTCGATTTCCCCAAGCCGCACGACTTCGAGATCGAGGGAGTCACGCAGCTCCTCTACATGGTGCGCCGCTACTCGGCGAAGCTCCTCTACGAGCTCGAGTTCCACGAGGCGGAGGACCCGACCAAGCTGTCGAACCGCTACGTCGAGATCCTCGGCGACGCGCTCAAGATCGAGCCGTCCGCGGCGGACTACCTCGCCGACATCGACTCGAGCTTCTACGTCACCGGCTACCTGCGCTCGTGGGCCTTCGAGGCGCAGTTCCGGACGCACCTGCGCGAGCGCTACGGCAGCGAGTGGTTCGCGAAGCGCGAGGCAGGATCGCTCGTCCGGGAGCTCTGGGAGACCGGCAACAGCATGACCGCGGACGAGATGCTGAACGAGGTGACGGGCCAGGAGATCGACATGGACGCCTGCGCCCAGCTCACGCGCGAGACGCTCTCGTAGGACCGGGTCAGGCTGACCCCTTGCGGCTGATGCGCGCCGTGCGCACAATCGAACCGTGACCGAGGTTCCGCGAGACGAGCTGCAAGCCGCCATCGAGGCGAGGAAGGAAGTCGGCGAGGACATGGAACCGGCATTGATCGACGCCTTCGTCGAGCGCATCGAGCGGCGGTTCGAGCACCGTGGCGTTCAAAGCGAGGAGGCCCTCAAGGCCAAGCGCGAGCACCAGAAGGAAATGGTGATGGGCGCAATGGCGATCTCGGTTCCACTGTTTGCGATCGAGGAAGATCAAGGAATATGTTCCCGGCCTTTGAGAATGATCGTCGGTCGTAAGGTCAGCGCGGCGAGCAGTTACGACGGAAGCCACGCGCTGGTTTGGCCCGCTCTTGGGATAGTCATCCTCGTCCTGGCGCTCCTTACATCGTGTGGGAGCTCCGCTGAGCCTCGTTCCGACGGGAGTCCTCCGACGGCGTCGACCACGAGCGATGACGATGCGCCTGCGCCGCAGGATCGGTGCCCGGGAGGCAAGACGCGGCCGCTCACGATCCGAGCCGTTATCGAAGCTGCCCGTCAACACGACATAACGCTCTACGACGATCCCGCGTGCACACCGGAACCAACCATCGAACGGGAAGCGTCGAACATCCTGCTCTATGGCCCTCACACAAATGTGGCGCAGCAAAGTGAGATCGAGCAACGAGAGGGATTTGTCATATGTGCGCTAAGCGCTACCCCACAGTTCGGATCCACTGTTGAACGCATCCGTTATCCCGGCGACGAAGAAACGAATCTTCGACTGCTCAACGTCAATTGCGTCATCTACCCCGATCCGCCAAGTGCTGATGAGCAGCTGGCTCGCCTAGAGCAGACCATGAATGACTTGGAAAGAGATGCGCAGAAGGCGGATGGATAGCACTCACGTTCCATGACCGAATCATGGCCGCGATCTTCGTCGGCCTGGCCGGGGTCCTCGCGGTCTGTGCAGTCCTCGTCGCGGTCGCGATCGCGTCGACGCGTTCGTGAGCTAGAGCGCGCCGCCGGCGGCGGGAGGTGCGCTCGCATCCACGCCCTGGTCGCCGACCGGGTTCCGGGCCAGGTAGTCCTCCGCCAGCATGATGTTCGACTCCGACGCGCGCTCGACGATCTTCAGGAGGTCGGACATGCTCGCCACCTCCTCGCGTTGCTCCTGGAGGAACCAGTGATGGAACTTGACAGATCGCAGTGTGGTGCTCATCCTGAGTCCATAAGCCCCGGTGAATGAGCACCGGGGCGAGAAGGAGGTTACCGATTGAGCCCCGATAAGAAGCCGACGAAGCCAGTAGACATCTACGTCCGCGTCTCGCGCGTCGGCGGGCGCGAAGGCGTCTCGTTCCAGTCGCCCGAGCAACAGGAGGAGCGGTGCCGCGCGCAGTTGAAGGCGGATGGCTTGCAGGTCGGAGAGATCTTTATCGACCTCGACGAGTCCGGCGCGAAGGTATCCCGCCCGGCCTTCGACAAGGCGATGGCGCGGATCGAGTCCGGCGAGTCGGGCGGGGTGATCGTGTACGACCTGTCGAGGTTCGGGCGCAACACGCGCCACGTCCTCGACGGCGTGGACTTCATCGAGTCGCACGATGCCGCCTTCATCACCTGCGCCGAGAAGTTCGACACTTCCACCGCGACAGGCCGATTCGTGCTGACGCTGTTCGCGGCGCTGCGTGAGTTGGAGCGTGAGCAGTCGCGGGAGCGATGGGAAGTCTCGAAGGCGAAGGCTCGGGCGCGAGGCGTCCACATCGGTGCTGCGCGCGCGGGCTACGTCCGGCAGGCGGATGGCACGTTGGCCGAGCACCCCGACTACATCGGGACGATCAAGCAGGCGTTCTCGCTCCGCGCTCGCGGTGGCTCGTGGAAGGAGACGGCGGATCTGCTCACGGCAGCGTGCGTCCCGACCTCGAAGTCGAAAGGGACGGCGAAGCCCTGGACGCGGCAGGCAACCCGCAACGTGATCGAGAACCGGGCGTATCGAAAGGACGAGGGCGGCGGGCCGATCCCAGTCTGGCAGTGGGAGAAAGCGCAACCGAAGAAGGGCGAGGCGCGCGTGCGGGGTGAGGGGCATGTTCTTGGGCAGGGGCTCGTGCGCTGCTCGGTATGCAGCGCGGGGATGCACAAGAGCAGTAACGGCCAGCGGTATCAGTTTCTCCGATGCGACACGGGCGGCGGCGGACACCCCACCATCTCCTATGAGACGGCGCGAGACTTCATCCTCTCGCTTGCCTTCTCCCACGTCGGGCCGATGCTGAAGCGCGAGCCTGGCGGCGACGAGGCCGAGCGCGAGACACCCCGGTTGGCCGTCGAGGAGGCTCAGGCGGAGTTCGAGCGCGCAAAGGAGTTTCTCGGTGTGACGCCTCCGCAGGACTCGAAGCAGGCGATGGCGTTGACGGACGCCGAGGCCGCGCTGGCGGAGTTCGAGGCGCGGGCGAACGCTCCGCTCGGGCTATCGGACTTCCTAACGCCGGTCGGTGTGAGGCAGGAGTTCGAGAAGTTGCCGATTCCCGAGCAGCGGCGCATCCTGCAGCAGATCGTGAAGCAGGTCGTCCTATCACCCGGTCGCGGCAAACCCGGCGACCGGATCGTGGTCGAGTTCGTGGATGGAAGCCGTTGGCCCGCCGAGCCCGTCGAGATCGCAGTGTGACCAGGCCTGCTGAGAACTCATCGACGCGGATGCACGCGACTGAAATGGCGCGCACAGCTAGTAGCTCTTGCACCCCACCGCGTGAGCGACACGGCAGCAGCCGCTCGGCGATCGTCCTCGCGCG
>CAZQAG010000090.1:0-2791 GCA_964591295.1 uncultured Gaiellales bacterium
TGGGTCGGGTGCTGGTGCTTTCCGTCGCCGGCGTTGACGATGCAGGCCTCGGTCACCCGGGCGACGAGCTGGGGCGCGCCGATGTGCGGATGGCGCAGCACGATCACGTCCGGGTCGTAGGCGCCGAGGGTGATCGCCGTGTCTTTCAGCGACTCGCCCTTGTCAACCGCGGAGCCGGAGGCCTTGATCGACATCGTGTCGGCGGAGAGCCTCTTGGCGGCGAGCTCGAAGCTCGACGACGTGCGGGTGGACGACTCGTAGAAGACGTTGATCACGAGCCTGCCGCGGAGCGTCGGCAGCTTCTTCATCTCGCGGTCCAACGACCGCTCGAGCGTGCGCGCCGTGCCGAGCAGCCGCTCGACGTCCTCACGCGTCAGGTCGGCGATCGAGATCAGGTGCCGCCTGGGCGGCGGCGCGGGCGGGCGCAGGTCGTCCCGCATGACGTGCAGGTCACCCATGTGCACTCTCCTCGGGAGCTGGAATGAGCAGGACCTGGTCGACCTCGTCGACCTCGACGAGCTGGACCTGGACCCGCTGCTCGCGGGCGGTCGGCAGGTTCTTGCCGATGTAGTCGGGACGGATCGGAAGCTCTCGGTGGCCGCGGTCGGCCAGGCAGGCGAGTTGCACGCGCGCGGGGCGGCCGTAGTCGAAGAGCGCCTCGATCGCGGCTCGGATCGTGCGCCCCGTGTAGAGGACGTCGTCGACGAGCACGCAGGTCATCCCCTCGAGCGGAAAGGCAAGAGAGGTTGCGCGGACGACCGGCTGCGGATGGATCGGCGCCTCTCCCCCACGCACCTGGACGTCGTCCCGGTAGAACGTGATGTCCACCGAGCCGAGGCGAACCTCCTGGCCGCTGAACTCGGCGATCAGGCGCCGCAGGCGATGCGCGAGCGGTACTCCGCGGGTCTGGATGCCGACGAGCGCGACGCGCTCGAGATCGGGGTTCGCCTCCACGATCTCGTGCGCGATCCGGGTCAGGCTCCGTTGAATCGCCTCGCCGTCCAGCAGGATCTTCTCGGAGGAGATGCCCGCCTGGCTCAACGGCTCAACCGTTCCAATGGACTCGCGGCAAAGCCGCCGAGTCCTCTTCGCGCCATCGCAAGCGATGGCTTGGGAGGCGGACAGGGGCGTGCGTGTACATCGGACTCCTTTCCGGCCTCTCAGGACCGAGTTAAAGGGGTTCGGGTCGGGCGGGACTGTAGCGGGTGACGCGGACGGAGTCCATGATTGTCCCCGTGGCTCCTCGGTTCACGGGTAAGGACGTCCTCCGCGAAACCCAGCTCCGCCACCTCGCGGTTGCCGCTGATGGATCGTCGGCGGTGTACGCGAGGCGCACGATCGAGAAAGGTGAATATCGCGTCCGGCTCTGGCGGGTCCCGATGACACGAGGGCGTGCGGAGCGGATCACGAGCGGCGATTACGACACACGTCCTCGCTTCTCGCCGGACGGACAGACGCTCCTCTTCCTCTCCACCCGCTCGGGACAGTCCCAGCCATGGCTGCTTCCGCTCGGTGGCGGGGAGCCGACCCAGTTGGCCGAATTCGAAGGAGGCGCCGGCGTGGCGGAATGGGCACCTGACGGCTCGAGCGTGCTCGCGCTCGCGGAGAGTGGCGAAAACCGCTTCGTCGTCGGCGACCGGAAGAGCCCCACCGCTCGACAGATTCGCGATCTGAACTGGCGGCTCGATCTCGTCGGCGTTCGCGACCAGTTCACGAGCCTGTGGGTCGTCCCCGCTCGGGGCGGCACGCCGAAGAGGCTCACCGAACCGCGCTACGAGGTCGCGCAGGCCTTCTGGTCGCCCGACGGCAAGCGCATCGGCTTCATCGCCGACCTCCGGCCCGAGGCGGCAATGGTCGAAGAGCCTCAGGCCTGGGCGATCCCGGCGCACGGCGGACGGCCGTCAAAGCTCGCAGAGCTCAAGGGCGAGATCGCAGCTGGCGCGTGGTCGCCTCGAGGGCGGCTCGCGATCCTCGGCCTCGACAACCGGAGGCCGGGCGGCTGGGAGAACATCGGCCTGTGGGTGAAGGATGGCCGCTCGCAACGCCGACTCGGCAAAGAGCTCGACCGCACGTTCTGGGGCGCGGTCGTCACCGATCTCCAGGACTTCGGCGCCCGTTTCCCGCCACCGTTGATCTGGCTCGACGACGCGAACGCGCTCTGCCTCGTCGCGGACCGCGGGTCATGCGTGCCGTACCGCTTCGGGCTCGACGGCGCCGTCGAGCGTCTCGTCGACCGCGACGACGCCTTCTGTGCGTGGCTTGCCGAAGGGGGCGGCAAGATCGCCACCATCGCGACCGTCGACGGCGGGGGCGCTGAGGTCCATACCGTCGAGGACGGCGAGCTTCGGCAACTCTCCCGCAACGGCAGCCGCTGGTTTGCTCCCTACCGTCGCGATCCCGAGCGCCATTCGGTAGCTCACCGGGACGGTCACGAGCTGGACGCCTGGCTCGTGCGCCCACGGGGACGCCGCAGCCGCGGTCTCGTGCTGCACATCCACGGCGGCCCGCACCTCGCGCACGGGTCAACTCCCTGGCTGGAGATGATCGCCCTCGCGGACGCCGGGTTCACGGTCCTGTACGGGAATCCGCGGGGCTCGGTGAGCTACGGCGAGAGCTTCGCCAAGGCGATCGACGGGAACTGGGGCGACGCGGATGCCTCGGACTGCATGCGGCTCGTCGACTGGGCCGTCCGCAAGGGGATCGCAGACCGTGACCACGTCGGGCTCCTCGGCCTCTCCTACGGCGGCTACATGACCAACTGGCTGCTCGGCCACCATCCGGGTCGCTTCGC
>CAZQAG010000090.1:2891-8910 GCA_964591295.1 uncultured Gaiellales bacterium
GAGCTCTTCCTCGTCGAGGAGCTGGAGCGGAGAGATGAAGCGGCCGCGCACGCGCTCGAGCGCCGCCTCGCGTCCGATCTCGCCACGCTGACTGAACGGGTTGAGCCGCACGGAGACGAAGCCGGCGGCCCCGAGCTCATCTTGGAGGTGCGCCGGCTCGGGGAAGCGGGCGCGGTCGATCGACTCGAGTGACGGGAAGAAGCGGTTGAGCCAGTACCGCTCGAAGTGCGACGGGTCGAAGGTGGCGACGACAAGCCGCCCGTCGGGACCGAGCACGCGCTGCGCCTCCGCGAAGGCCTGCGGCCGGTCGACGAGGTGGATCACGAGCCACATGACCGCTCGTTCGAACCACCCGTCCTTGAACGGGAGCCGCTCCGCAGGAGCGACCTTCACCGTGCTCACCCGCTCGCGCGCCAGGGCGGCCATCTCCGGCGACGGCTCTATGCCCCAGACGCGCGACCCGCGCTCGGCCAAGGCCGCGGCGACACGGCCCGTGCCGCAACCGATGTCGAGCACCCGCCGACCGAGGAGATCCCCCTCGCGGGCGATCAGCTCGAAAAGGGCCCACCAGTTGTCGTCGGTGGGCCGAAGCTCGTCGTAGCGGGCCGCGATGCGGCCGAAATCAGGTTCCGTCGACGAGCTCTTCAGGCTCCGTGAGCGCCTCGATCGCATGCTGGGCCGCCTCGAGCGAGCTCTCCGGGACGAGCACCTTCTGCGGGGCGTCCTCCGTCTCCCGCGGATGGTGGTCGACGGCGACCTCCAGCTGGGACTCGATCCCGGCCGAACGAAGAATCGTCTGCAGCTCCTCGGCCTCCGCGACGTCTCCGGCCATGGCCACCTGAACCATCTGCGTCATTCCGGGGCCTCCTCGGCCGTTGGCACGGTTTCACGCTCAACCCGCTGAGGGAGCGCCCCGCCCTTGACGAGCAGCGGGCCTCCACGCTCCTGGAAGCGGACCTCGATCGTATCGAAGTCCTTCGGGACGACCGCGTTCGGGAAGATCGTCTTCGCTTCACGAGCGACCTCGCCGCCGAAGTACCGGTTCGAGAGGTGCGTCAGCGCCAGCATCTGCACCTCCGCCGCCCGCGCGACGCCGGCTGCCTCCAGCGCCGTCGAGTGCGCCGTCTCCCGCGCACGATCGCGCTCGTCCTCGCAGAAGGTCGCCTCGTGCACGAGCACGTCCGCCCCGCACGCCGCCTCGATCACCGTCTCGGACGGCGATCCGTCGCCCGCGATCACGACCTTTCGGCCGGGGCGCGCCGCGCCGAGGACGTTGTCCGGAGTGATCGTCTCCCCGTCGGACAGCGTCACCGACTCGCCGCGCTGGAGCGCGCCGCGCTCGGGGCCCGGAGGGACGCCGAGGGCGTCGGCCGCTTGCACGTCGAAGCGTCCCGGTCGCGGATCCTCGACGAGCGAGTAGCCCACCGCGGAGACTCCGTGCGCGACCGCGAAGGTGACGAGGCGGTAGTCCTCGCGGATCAGCTCGTCGCCGGGTCGCAGCTCCTTCAGCTCGACGGTGTAGGTCAACCGCCCGAAGATACGGCGAAGCGCCTCGAACAGATCGCGCAGCCCCGGTGGGCCGTACACCGTGATCGGCACCTCCCGTCCGCGCAGCGCGAAGGTCTTCAGCATCCCGGGCAGCCCGAGGTAGTGGTCGGCGTGGTAGTGCGTCAGGAAGATCTCGCGGAGCTCGATCAGTCCGACATTGGAGCGCAGGAGCTGCCGCTGCGTGCCCTCGGCGCAGTCGAAGAGCAGCCTTTCGCCGCCGCGGCGCAGGAGCAACGCCGCCGGCGCCCGCTGTGCGGTCGGCATCGACCCGGACGTTCCGAGAAAGAAGAGATCGAGGTCCACGCGGCTAGTTAAGCACCACCGCCCGCTGGAGTTTCTACCCCGCCTAGGGAAGAACGAGCCGTTCGCCCGGGGTGATCGTCGTCCCGCCGAGATCATTCCTGCGTTGGAGCTTCCAGACGCCTTCGCGCGGATCGCCCGCATAGCGCGAAGCGGCGATCGACCAGAGCGTGTCTCCGGGCTGGACGACGTAATGCTCGGCCTTCCCCGCCCCGACAGAGGGGCGAGTCAGGAGGCTCCAGCCGAGAAGCGTGGCCACGAGCGCGATCAGGACGATGCGAACGAACATGTGTTCGCCATACTAGAGCGAACAGGTGTTCGTGTCAAGGGGCTTTCCTCACCGCGTCCGCGGAGCCGCCTCGCCAACCCTGAACACTCGACCTAGATACGTCGCCTTACGGGCCGGGTTCAGCTCCGCTACGACCTCCGCGGCATAGACGTAGAACCCCGGCTTGAGCCTCCTGGCGGGAAACCTGATCACCTTGCCCAGGCTTCCGGTCAGCTTGCCGGAGGACCTCAGCGCGGCACCGCGGATTCGGGCCGACCGGAGCGAGCGAACGATCCGGGCGCGAACTGCCGCCGAGACCTTTCCGGGCTTACGCACGCGGAACAGGGCGGCCTTGTAGAGCGTCCCCTCCTCCGAGCGGCCGGCGAAGCCCCAGGACCGATTCCGTGCCGACCGGGCTCGTGTGCTTCCGGTAAAGCCCAGGCGGACGCCGACGGGTCGGAACGCATGCCGCCACGCGACTCGTCGGCCGGCGCAGCGCGTCTGCCCGGCGGCGATCGCGCCCTTGACGACCGCGTAGGCGGGTCGCAGCGTCCAGTCCGCGCGCATCAACCCCGACTGCCAGCGGTCGAGGTTCGCCTCGTCCACGAGGTTGAAGAACAGGACGGACTTCACAGCCGAGTCGCATGCAAGCAGCGGAATGAGGTTTCCGTAGATCGCCGCCTGCGTTCCCTCGTCGGTCGTGACGACGCTCTCGCGCCCGAAGTACGCGCCTCGCGAGCCTTCGGGGATACCGACCTGCCAGCCAACCTCGTTCAACCGCAGCTTCAGCGTGCGCAAGGGGCCGCGAGGCATCCCCGCCTCCTCGAAGGTCGGCTGCGCCGTGCCGAAGAACGCGTCCCAGACGGCCTGCTTGAGGCGATTGAGGTTCGGGATGCCCGCGTTCGGCCAGGGATAGCCGGTCTCGAGCTTGTCCGTGTCGGCGTTCGGGTGCGGGTGGAGGCTGAGCTCGTCCATGATCGGCTGCTTGCGCTTGCTCGCGCGGTAGGCGCGGCCGATGTCGCGGATGCAGCGAACCGGGGAGATCGAGAGGTTCCCGATGGCGAAGGGATTGTCGTTCCCGCGCGGGCCCAGCCCGACGCCGATCACGATGTTGCTCGGATCGACGGCCTTCAGGGCATCGTACGACGCCGCGAGGAGCCCCTCGTATGCCGCGCAGGCCGCCGCCGTGCGATTCGGGTTGAACTGAGGCTGCCAGAAGCGCGCTTTGTTCGGCTCGTTTCCGATGATGAAGTCCTTCACCTGCGGATAGGTCCGAGCGACGAGCCCGACGAAGGCGGCGAACTGTCCGGGCGCCGCGGGCGACTCCGTGATCGCGCGCGCGCGGTCCGGATAGATCGACAGCGTGACGCCCACGCCGTGCGCCGCAGCAGCCTCGACGGCGTGGGCGGTCTCCTCGCGAAGCGGGATGGTCGTCGGGTTGGCGGAGTCCCACAGGATCGTGATCCGGTTCTCGGTCAGGCCGACGTCGTTCATCGTGTCGAAGAACCGCTGAGCGATCTCCGGGGAGGTTTTCGGGTGGTCGTCGGAGACACCGACCTTGATGTCCGCGGCCGCAGCAGGCGCAAGCACCAGCGCGAATGTGGCGCATGCGAGTGTCAGCCGCACGGCTGTGGTGAGTCGGTTTCCCATCAGGCCCTCGCCCATCAGGATTGCAGGACCAGTAGGACGGCGTCCAGCACCGGCCCGGCCCCGAAGCGGACCGGGTCGTCGGCCGGGAGGCCGGTCTCGGCTTCCACGGCCCTCGCAGCCGCGCGGGCCTCGTTGTCGTCGAGGTCGCGGGTGTTGAGAGCGATCGCGGCCACCCTGGCCGGGCGCGCGGGAAGCGAAGCGCGCTCGTGCAGCTCGATCAGCTCGGTGAGCCGCGGAAGCGGATGATCCGGGTAACCCTCGACATGGGTCGCGTTCGCGACGTGGCAGAGGACGTACGCGTGCGGCGCCGAGCCGTGCATGAGGCCGAGCGTGACGCCGGAGTAAGCCGGGTGCACGAGCGAGCCCTGGCCCTCGACGATGAGCAGCTCTCCCCCGCGCTCGGCTCCCTCGACGACCAGGCGCTCGGCCGAGCCGGCGATGAAATCCGCGACGACTGCGTCGACCGCGATCCCCCACCCTGCGATCGCAACCCCGGTCTGTCCGGTCGGGACGAACTGGGACCTGAGGCCGCGCCGTCGCGCCTCGCGGTCGAGCTCGATCGCGACGGTCTTCTTGCCGATCGCGCAGTCGGAGCCGACCGTGAGCACGGTCTTCGCGGAGAGTTGCAGGTTCTCGCCTGTCGGAACGCTCAGATCCGCGGGCGGCTTGCGGAGGTCGCGGAGCTCGACGCCGTGCTGCACCGCGAGCTCGATCAGCTCGTCGTCTTCGGAGACGAACTCGTGGAGCCCGCTCTCGACGTCGAGACCGGCTTCGATCGACGCTGTCAGAAGCTCGCGCCAGGCGGGCGGGAAGCGTCCGCCCTGGGTGGCGACGCCGACGAGCGCCGTCGTCGGCCCGTACTGGAGGCCGTCCCGGACGGAAGCGACGATCGGGATCCCCTCGTAGCTCTCCCCGGGCCGCTCCGAGTCGACGATCGCCACAGTCGGGTGCGGGCTGTACGCGACGACGCCCCGCATCGTCTTCCCGTAATGGGCGTCCCCGCTTTTTCCTTCAGCGAGGATCAGATACCGCTTCTCTGACACCGAGTCCCGGCGATTCGGAAGGGAGCTGGACACCGTCGACGAGCTCCACACCCGGCCATGGGTCGTGCCGGAGCAGGAGGTTCCCGTCGAGGTCGATGTGGTCGAACAGGCTCGCGATCTGCGCGCCGGCGGCAACCGCGAGTCCCGACTCGTTCATGCAGCCGAGCATGAGCCCGAGACCCAGGGCCCTCCCGGCAGCGGCCATCCGGACCGCCTCGCGGATCCCGCCGGTCTTCGCGAGCTTGATCGTCAACCCGTGCGCGCGCTCGGCGCAGGCGGCGACGTCCTCGAGCGTGTGGCAGTCCTCGTCCACGTAGATCGGGATCGGCGAGCGCCCTTTGAGCGCCGGCCCGTGCGAGTCGCCGGCCTCGAGCGGTTGCTCGCAGTACTCCACGCCGAGCTCGGCCAGCTGCGGAAGAGCCTCGAGCGCCTCGTCGAGCGACCACGCCTCGTTCACGTCCACCTGGAGCGGGAGGCCCGTGACCGCGTGAACGGCACGGACGCGCTCGACGTCGAGGCCGTCTCCCCCGCCGATCTTCAGCTTCAGGCGCTTGAACCTGTCGCTCGCGCCCTCGGCGCGGCGGGCCATGTCGTCCGGATCGCCGAGCCAGATCGTGAAGGAGGTGGGCGGGCCGGCGCGGCGCAGGCCGAGCAGGCGCCAGACGGGGATGCCCGCGAGCTTGCCCTGGAGATCGTGGAGCGCAGCGTCGATCGCGCATCTGGCTCCGAACTCCTTGCGTGGGAGACGGGACTCGATCTCTTCGAGCGCCCAGGGCTCGTCGCCGAGCTCGTCGGCGTGCGCTTCGAGATAGCCGACGGCGGACTCGACCGACTCGTCGTACCGCTCGATCGGGTTCCCCTCGCCGTACCCAGAGAGGCCGTCGTGCTCGATCTCGACGTAGACGACCTCGGCGGTGTCCTGGCTCCCGCGCGAGATCGTGAACGTCTCCGCGAGCTCGAGCGTGGCGGTCCGGGCCGAAAGTTGCACAGGGCTAGACTAGAAGCTCCGCGCCTGTAGCTCAGGGGATAGAGCGCGCGCCTCCGGAGCGCGAGGTCGCAGGTTCGATTCCTGCCAGGCGCGTTCGCATGCCCCGCCAGTGGAACCATGCGTCTTGCATGCGTTCCGCCTGGCCGGCGCTGAACTCGG
This sequence comes from uncultured Gaiellales bacterium, assembly GCA_964591295.1. GTDB lineage: Bacteria > Actinomycetota > Thermoleophilia > Gaiellales > Gaiellaceae > VAXT01. Next base: position 8,848 of record CAZQAG010000090.1, read on the forward strand.
TGTAGCAAGAGTCGTACGAGTAGTCCATGAAGTTGTGGATCGGATCCGGTCCCGGGTCGCTCG
>CAZQAG010000091.1:0-8804 GCA_964591295.1 uncultured Gaiellales bacterium
CAGCCGACGCACTTCTCGAGCCCGTTCTCGTGTCGCCAGAGCCGGTGGCGCCCGCGGAAGCGCGGGTAGAGCGGGCGCTTGTACTCCGGGTACTGCTCCGTGATCGGCTTCTTGAAGATCTGCCTCAGCGTCACGCCGAAGCCTCGGAGAGAGTCGACGGGCTGCGGACTCACAGAGCGACCACCAGCGCGGCGGTGACGAGGGCGTTCAGGGTCGCGACCGGAAGGAGCACCTTCCAGCCGAAGGCCATCAGCTGGTCGTAGCGAAGGCGCGGCAGCGTTGCTCGCAGCCAGATGAAGAGGAAGATCAGCACCAGGACCTTGAGCAGGAACCAGAGCGGGCCCAGCGGCGCCCACGGCCCGAGCCAGCCGCCGAAAAAGAGCGTCACGCAGAGGCCGGAAAGCGTGATCATGTTCACGTACTCGGCCATCGAGAAGAGCCCGAAGCGCATGCCGCTGTACTCGGTGTGGTACCCGGCGACGAGCTCGGTGTCGGCCTCGGGCAGGTCGAACGGCGGCCGGTTCGTCTCGGCGGTTCCGGCGGCGAAGAAGACGAGCAGACCGATGAACTGCGGGACGGCGAACCAGATCGTCTCCTGCTGGGATGCGACGATGTCCGTAAGTGATAGCGAGCCGGCCATGAGGACGACGCCGAGCACGGACAGGGCGAGCGCGACCTCATACGAGACGAGCTGTGCGCAGGTGCGCATCGAGCCGAGGAGCGCGTACTTCGAGTCGGAGGCCCAGCCGCCGACGATGAAGCCGTAGACCCCGAGGGAGCCGAGCGCGAAGATGAAGATCAGGGAGATCGGCACGTCCACGATGACACCGGTGATGTCGTAGCGCCAGACGTGCCAGCCCTCACCGAATGGGATGACTGAGAACGCCGCGAGCGCTGTCGCGGCGGAGATGAGCGGTGCTCCGATGTAGAGGACCTCGACGGCGGTCGCGGGGTAGAAGCTCTCCTTGCGGATCAGCTTGACGAGGTCGGCGATCGGCTGGAGGAGCCCGAACGGGCCCGCCCGGTTGGGGCCGTAGCGCTGCTGCATGCGCCCGATCAGCTTCCGCTCGACCCAGGTCATGTACGCGAACATCCCGAGCAGCAGGTTCACGATCACCACGGCCTTGATCAGGTCGATCCACCACGGCTCGTTGAGATTCACGAGCCGACCTCCACGTGCGTGCCGAGGCCCTGCGCGTGCTCGGCTGCGACTCGGGCGACACCGGAGGCGAGCATGCCGTTCACGCGCGCGAGAAGCTCCACGGAGGTTCCGTTCGAGCGGACGCTGACGGGGCCGCCGGGCTCGAGGCCGAGCCTGGTCACGTCCTCGCGTGAGAGCTCGATCTCCGGAGCGGGCCGCTGGAACTGGAGCTCGGCGACGCGCTCCACGGCCGGCCCCGAGAAGAGCGGGCGATACGTGATGAGGCGTAGACCGCTCCCCTTCCCGTTTCGCTTCGGCGGCGACGGAGCCGACGGCACGTCCACCACGGAGGTGCGCGCAGGCAACGAGGCCCGTTGGCCGATCCCGGTGTAGTCGAGCCCTCCGTAGCAACGCTCCGAGATCTCGGCAAAGACCTGTGGCGCATGGGGCGAGACCTCGACGCCGAAGCGCTCCGCGAGCTTCGCGATCCAGGCGAGCTCGTCCGGGCAGGGTGGGATGACAGCCCGGCGAAGGCGTTGGAGCCTGCCTTCGAGGTTCATGTAGGTGCCGTCGCGCTCGAGGTAGCTCGTGCCGGGAAGGATGAGGTCGGCCCAACCGGCGACGGGAGAGCGGAACATCGACACTGCGAGCACCTTCGAGGCGCGCTCGGCCAGGGCACGCACGTCGGGATTCGCCGCCGCTTCGTCGCCGGACACGATTAGCAGCTCGATCGGCTCGGGATCGGCCTCTTCCCCCTCGGCGGCGGCCGCCCATGCGTCCGCGACGCCGCGCCCGTTCGCGGTTTCGAGGAGCTGGAAGGCGCCGCAGCCCGGCTTGTCGGCGAAGCCGAGCTCCGCTGCGAGGCCGGCGACCGTTGCGCCGCCTCGGCCTCCCGGGCCTGACCAGATCAGGATCGCGCGCTCGCTCTTGCGAAGCCGGGAGCCGAGCTCGCCGTCGCGCACGTCGCCGACGCCGCGGTCCGCGGCTCCGATCGGCGTCGTGACGACGTCCGCGCCCGCTCTGCGCGCCGCGCGCAGCCAGAGGTCGACGATCGGGGCCCGTTCGACGACCGGGTCGTCCCCGAGGACGACGATCAGCTCCGCGTCGCGGATCGCCGAGAGCGGGAGGCGGAAGGCGTCGATCGCCGGGCTCACGTCCTCGGGCATGACGGCACAGTGCGCGCCGATTCCCTCGCGCATGAGCTTGCCTAGTGCATAGGCCTGCTCCGTCGTCTCCGAGCCGGAGAGCGCGGTGACGACGTTCTGTCCAGCGCTGCGCAGCATCTGCTCCACCTCGTCCAGCGCCGCGTCCCAGGAGAGCTGCTCGTAGCGGCGCGCTCCGTATCGCCGCAGCGGGTCGACGACGCGGTCGTCGGCGCGCAGGTGCGCGAATCCGAAGCGACCCTTGTCGCAAAGCCAGCCTTCGTCCACCTCCGGGTGGTTGCGCGAGACGATTCGCTTCACCTTCCCCTCGCGCGTCGTGGACTCGATGTTGCAGCCGACCGGGCAGAGGCCGCAGACGGTCGGGACGTCCTGGATCTCCCAGGGGCGGGCTTCGAAGCGGTACTGCGTGGACGTGAGCGCGCCGACCGGGCAGAGCTCGATCACGTTCCCCGAGAACGGAGCCCGGTACGGCTCGTCCTCGAAAGTGGCGATCACCGACTGGGAGCCGCGGTCGCGCGCGACGAGTTGGCTGTCCTCGGCGACGTCGGACGAGAAGCGCGTGCAGCGGTAGCAGAGGATGCAGCGCTCCCGGTCGAGCGCGATCGTCGGCGAGATCGGGATCGGCTTTTCGAACGTGCGCTTCGGGAACGTGTTTCGGGTCACCGGTGGGCCCCAGCGAAACGTGAGGTCCTGGAGCGGGCACTCGCCGCCCTTGTCGCAAACAGGGCAGTCGAGCGGGTGGTTGACGAGGATGAACTCGAGTGTCGAGTTCTGGCCGTCCGCCGCCGCAGGCGAGGTCTGAGCCGTGCGCACGATCATCCCGTCCGTCGCGGTCAGCGTGCAGCCGGCCTGGAGCTTCGGCATTCCCTCGACCTCGACGAGGCACATCCGGCAGGCGCCGATCGGAGCCCCGAGCCGGGGCTCGTAGCAGAACACCGGAATCTCGATCCCTGCCGCCAGCGCCGTCTCCACGAGCCCAGTCCCTTTCGGCACCTGGGCCTCGCGCCCGTCAATCGAGACAGTGACGATTTCCGGCGTGCTCATTTCCCCCCTGTCCGGCGTCTGACACCGGACACGTCTCGAAGAGTTCCGGAATTCGCACCATGAGCCACGGCGTTGCGGCCGGACCCGTCTCTTGTGGCCATGGCGGGCGTCTGACACCGGACATGGCTCATGCGGGCACCTCGGCTACCGGGGAATGGGTGTGCTGGTCGACCGGGGCGACGATGCCTTCGATCGACGACTCGCCGCGGAAGGGGCAGCCGCCCTGGTCGATGTGCGCCTCGAACTCCTCGCGGTAGGAGTCGATGTAACTGGCGACCGGGTAGACGGCGAAGTCTCCGAGTGCGCACAGGGATCTTCCGAGGACTCGGTCGCACACGTCGCGCAGCAGGGCGAGATCGGAGTGCTCCGCCTGGCCTGACTCGATCTTCTCCAGCAGACTGACCATCCAGCGCGTGCCCTCGCGGCACGGCGTGCACTTGCCGCACGACTCGTGCATGTAGAACTTCTCGACCCGGAGGGCGAGCTGAACCATGCAGGCCCGGTCGTCGACCGCGATGATCGCCGCCGAGCCGAGGAACGAGCCCGCCGCCTGGATCGAGTCGAAGTCGGCGGGTGTGTCGAGCTGGTCAGGAGTGAAGACCGGGACGGACGAGCCCCCCGGGATGACCGCCTTCAGCTTGCGTCCGCCGGGGATGCCTCCGCCGACGTCGTAGATCAGCTCGCGCAGCGTCGTTCCCAGCGGGAGCTCGTAGTTCCCCGGCCGCTCGACGTTCCCGGAGATCGAGTAGACGACGGTGCCGGGCGAGGCCTCGGGGCCGAGCTTCGCGTACCAGGCTCCACCCCGCTCGATGATGATCGGGACGGTCGTCAGGGTCTGGATGTTGTTGATCAGCGTCGGGGACGCGTACAGCCCCGACACCGGTGGGAACGGCGGTCGCGGACGCGGCTGGCCGCGGTCGCCCTCGAGCGACTCGAGGAGCGCGGATTCCTCGCCGCAGATGTACGCGCCGGCGCCGCGGTGCAGGACGAGCGTGACGTCGCCGAGCAACCCCGCGTCGCGCACCTCGTCGGCGGCAGCCTTCAGCACCTCGTACTCGGCTGCGTACTCGCCCCGGATGTAGATGAAGGTGTGCTTCGAGCCGATCGCGTGTGCCGCGATCAGGCAGCCCTCGATGAACCTGTGCGGCACCCGCCGCATGATTTCCCGGTCCTTGAACGCCCCCGGCTCCGACTCGTCGGCGTTCGCGACGACGTAGGTGGGCTTGCCGACCACCTCCGGCTGCGGAACGAGGCTCAGCTTGCGTCCCATCGGGAATCCGGCCCCACCGCGGCCGCGCAGCGCCGCCGTCGAGATCTCCTCGATCACCTGCTCCCGCGTCATCCCGCGCGCCTTCTCCAGCGCGCCGTAGCCGCCGATCGCCCGGTACTCGGCGAGCCGGGTCAGGTCGCGGTCGTCCGCGCCGGCGAGAACCATGGCCTGAACCTCAGCCACCGTTCAGCTCCTCGACGATCCCCGGCACGTCCTCGGGCCGGGTGGGCTCGCGGTACCGATGGTCGACGACGACGACAGGCGCATAGCCGCAACCCCCGGCGCACTCGATCGTGCGCAGCGTGACCTTGCCGTTCTCGCTCGTCTCACCGGCGCGAAGGCCGAGCTCGCGCTCGAACGCCTCGACGACCTGCTGCGCCCCGACGAGCGCACACGAGATATTCGTGCAGATCTCGACCAGGTGCTCGCCTACGGGAGCCAGGTGGTACATGTCGTAGAACGACGCAACGGCCTGAACGTGGGCCGGCGTCAGGTCGAGCGCCTCGGCCACCTCCGCGAGCGCCTCCGGGGGCAGCCACCCTCCGTACTGCTGTTGCGCAAGCCTCAGCCCGCTCATCACACCCGAGCGCGGATCCGGGTACGGGGCGGCGGCTTCGCGAATCTCGTCTCGTAGGCTCACCTGTCGACCTCTCCCATGACCGAGTCGAGGGAACCGACGATCGCGATCATGTCGGCGATGAGCGCATCGGTCATGCACGTCGCCGTCGCCTCGAGCGCGACGAACGACGGCGCCCGGAACTTCACGCGCCACGGCTTCGGGCCCCCGTCCGAGACGACGTAGCAGCCCATTTCTCCCCTCGCCGACTCGACCGTCACGTAGACCTCGCCCTCGGGGACGCGATAGCCCTCGGTGACGATCTTGAAGTGATGGATGAGCGACTCCATCGAGGTGTGCAGCTCGTGGCGGGGCGGCAGCACGACCTTTCTGTCGTCCGCAATCCACGGTCCCTCGGGCATTCCCTCCAGACATTGCTCGACGATCCGCACCGACTCGCGCATCTCGTCGATCCGCACCCGGTAGCGGTCGTACACGTCGCCGTTCGGAAACACCGGGACGTTGAAGTCGATCTCCGGGTACGCGAGGTACGGCCTGTCTCGACGCAGATCCCAGTCGACCCCCGAGGCACGCAGCACGGGGCCAGACTGCCCGAGCGCGATTGCGTCGGCGGCCGAGAGGAGCCCGATGCCGCGCGTGCGCGCGAGCCAGATCTCGTTCTGCGAGAGCATGGCCTCGTACTGGTCGATCGCCTTCGGCATCCACTCGACGAACTTGCGGCACTCGGGTGCGAAGCCGCGCGGGATGTCCTCGGCGAGCCCGCCGGCCTGGAAGTAACGCGTGTGCATGCGCGTCCCGCAGACCATCTCGACCAGGTCGAGGATCAGGTCGCGCTCGCGGAAGCAGTACCAGAACATCGAGATCGCACCCAGCTCGAGCGCGGCCGTCCCGAGGTAGACGAGGTGCGAGTGGATGCGGTTCAGCTCGCAGAGGAGCATCCGCATCCAGGTCGCCTTCTCCGGGACTTCGAGTGAGAGCAGCTTCTCGATCGCGAGCACGAAGACGAGCTCGTTGTTCTGGAAGCCGACGTAGTCGATCCGCTCGGGGTACGTGATCCCCTTCCACCACGTCTTCTGCTCCATCGACTTTTCGAACCCGGTGTGCAGGTAGCCGATCACCGCGGAGAGGCCGACGACCTCCTCGCCGCTCAGGTCGACGATCAGGCGGAGCACGCCGTGCGTCGACGGGTGGTTGGGCCCGAAGTTGATCTGGAGGATGTCGCCGCGCTCGCGCAGCCGGTCGTCGACCTGCATCACCGTCGGGATCGGGAACGGGATGCGTGTGCCCTCGTAGATCCTCGGCTGCGGCGCTGCCCGGAGAGCCACTTATTCCTCGCTCGAGAAGCGAACCGGCTCGCCGCCGATCGGGTAGTCCTTGCGCAGCGGGTGCCCGACCCAGTCGTCGTCCATCAGGATCCGGACGAGGTTCGGGTGCCCCTCGAAGGGGATGCCCATCAGGTCGTAGGCCTCGCGCTCGTGCCAGTCGGCGGTCGGCCAGACGTCGATCACGCTCGCGACCGGCTCCGCCGCGTCGAGCCAGACCTGGACGCGCACGCGCGCTGGGTCGGCGCCGAGCCGGAGTAGGTGGTACGAGACCGAGAAGCGCTTCGGCTTCGGCTCCGGCAGCCGCTCGAGGCCCCACGAGCCCGGGGACGTGACGCTTCGCCCGCGCGCGTCGCCGATGTAGCCGGCGACGTCTTCCGGCCCCGAGGGCCAGCCGAGATAATCGGCCGCCGCGATGTCGACGAGCATGTTGAAGCCTTCTTCGTCGCGCAGGTGCAGGCAGGCCCTGCGCAGGCGCGGCGTGTCGACGATCAGCGTCGTCTCGCCGTGCTGCTCCTTCGTCCGCACGACACCGGGGACGCCCTCGTAGGTCACTCCGCGACCCCGCGGATCTCGTAGGCGGGCGGAATCCCGGCGAGCACCTTCTCGTGCAGCCGCACGATCCCCTCCATCAGCGCCTCCGGCCGCGGCGGGCAGCCGGGCACGTGGATGTCGACGGCGACGATCTTGTCGACGCCCTGGAGCGTCGTGTAGTTGTTGAACATCCCGCCGGAGCTCGCGCACGCGCCCATCGCGATCACCCACTTGGGCTCGAGCATCTGGTCGTAGATCTGGCGGAGCGGCGCGGCCATCTTGTGCACGACCCGCCCCGAGACGATCAGCAGGTCGGCCTGGCGCGGCGACGAGCGGAAGGCCTCCATCCCGAAGCGCGCGATGTCGTAGCGCGACGAGACGATCGACATCATCTCGATCGCGCAGCACGCGAGCCCGAACGTGTCGGGCCACATCGACCTCGTCTGCGCCCACGCGACCGCCTTCTCCATCGTCGTCATCATCAGCCGGTCCTCGAGCGCGGACACCTCCTGCTCGAAGACGCCTGGCTGCTTCCCGACGCCGAGCACGCGCTCGGACTGGAGGCCGTACTGGCGGAGCGGCTTCACAGAGCTCTCACTGCCAGTCCAGCGCTCCCTTCCGCCACACGTAGACGTAGGCGACGACGAGGATCCCGATGAAGAAGAGGAACTCGAAGAGCCCGAACCAGGCGAGCTGGTCGAGGATCACGGCGAGCGGGTAGAGAAAGACGATCTCGATGTCGAAGACGATGAAGAGCATCGCCGTGAGGTAGAAGCTCACCGTGAAGCGCTGCTGCTGCGGCGGCCCGGTGCTCACGCCCGACTCGAAGGGGATCGTCCGCGCCTTGACCCGCCGCGCCGGCCGCTGCGCGAACACGAACGACATGACGATCATCGAGACGGGGATGATCAGCGCCAACGACCCGTAGATCAGGAACGGGAGCCAGCTCTCCAGCGTCGCCGCGACCACCACCCGGCGGCGAACGCTAACAGGTGTGGTTACGAGCGGGCCGAGAAACGGCTCAACCACGCGTGTAGCGGGTGTCACGAAGTCGGGGGATTCCAGCGTCCCGGCCCTGGGGTACGATGGGGCCATGGCAACCGTCGAGACCCTCGTCGACCTGACCGAGCGCGCGGCCGAGAAGGTCCGCGAGCTTCAGTCGACCGAGCCCGCGGGCGAGGCGAGCGTGCTCCGTATCGCGATCCAGGGCGGCGGCTGCTCCGGCTTCCAGTACGGCCTCGGCTTCGACCGCGGCGCGCTCGAGGGCGACCACGAGCTCGAGCAGCACGGCGTGACGATCGTCGTCGATCCGTTCAGCGCGCCGTACCTCACGGGCGCGACGATCGACTGGCTCGACGGGCTCCAGGAGTCCGGCTTCAAGGTCGACAACCCGCAGGCCACGTCCTCGTGCGGCTGCGGCCACTCCTTCCAGGTGGAGGAGGGCGAGGCCCCCGAGGCCTCAGCGGCTTGCGGCAGCGGCTGCAGCCACTAGCCCGCTACCCGCGCACCCTTCTCACGAGGCGCTTCGCCGCGGCGTCGTCGGCGAACGCCAGCTGAATGTTCGACGTGTCCTCGAAGCCGTTCGGGAGGGCCCGGTAGTCCAGCGCCGGCCACGCGACGAGCTCGCCCTCCACGACGACCGCGATGCGATGCGGCGAGCCCGAGGCTCGTCCCGCCTGGGCGATGCTCCGGCCCAGCGCGCGGAGCTTCTCCGCGCCGCCCTCGGTCAGCGAGAGCAGGACGATCGGCTGAC
>CAZQAG010000092.1:0-8747 GCA_964591295.1 uncultured Gaiellales bacterium
CCCTTCTTGCGGCCGATGATCGCCTTGCCGACCGGCGACTCGTTCGAGAGCTTGTTCTCGGACGGGTTCGCCTCGGCTGAGCCGACGATGTGGTACTCGACGGTCTCCTTCGCGGACACGTCCCGGAGCTTTACGTGCGAGCCGACCGAAACGACGTCCTTGGCGACGTCCTTCTTCGTGATGACGCGCGCGTTCGCCATCCGCTCTTCGAGGATCGCGATGCGGTGCTCGAGCAGCGCCTGGTCGTTCTTGGCGTCGTCGTACTCGGAGTTCTCGGTGATGTCGCCGAACTGCCGCGCGACGCGGATGCGCTCCGCTACCTCGCGGCGCTTGTCGTTCGACAGGTGCTCGATCTCCTCCTTGAGCTTCTTGTAGCCCTCAGGAGTGAGGATCACTTCCTTCACGTCACTGCCTCCTCAAATAAGAACGCGCGGCGCAAAGGCGCCGTCGCGGGCAGGCATAGTACCTATGGTTACGGACAACGTCAAACGCCGCCATCGCGTCTACGATTTAGCCTGTATGCAGGTAGATCTTCGAGAATCCTGGTCAATCGGCCCGGTCGAGATTCCGACCCGGCTGGTGCTTGCCCCGATGGCCGGCGTGAGCGTGCAAGCCTTCCGCCGCCAGGGCCGCCGCTTCGGCGCGGGGCTCGTCTGCTCGGAGATGGTGAGCTGCGCCGGGCTCTCCCACCGAAACGAGAAAACGCTCGGCTACCTGCGAATCGCCGCCGACGAGCACCCGCTCGCAGTCCAGATCTTCGGCGGCGAGCCGGGAGTCATGGCCGAGGCGGCGCGGATGGTCGAGGACGCGGGCGCCGACCTGGTCGACATCAACTTCGGCTGCCCGGTGCGCAAGGTGACGAAGACCGGCGCCGGTGCCACTTGTCTCGACGAGCCGGACCGTGCGTGCCGCATCGTGGAGGCTGTCGCGGAGGCGATCTCGATCCCGGTCTCGGTGAAGATGCGCCGCGGGATCCTGAACGGCTCGAGGACGTGCCTCGATGTGGGGCCTCAGCTGGTCGAAGCGGGCGCGGCGACGCTCACCCTCCACCCACGCTCGGCGCGCCAGATGTACACGGGCGAGGCCGACCATTCGCTGACGGCCGAGCTCGTCGACCTCGTGGACGTCCCCGTCATCGCGTCGGGCGACATCACGTCGCGCGCGAAGGCGCAGACGGTGCTGGCTACGACGGGCGCTGCCGCGGTCATGGTCGGCCGCGTGGCCCAGGGCAACCCGTGGGCGCTGCGCGAGATCATGGGCGAGGGCGCTGATCCATCCCGCGAGGAAGTCGTCGCCGAGCTCGTCCTCTTCATCCGCGAGACCGTTCGCGAGCTCGGCGAGCAGCGCGCGACCGGGTTCCTGAAGAAGTTCTACGGCTGGTATCTCGGCCGGGGCCGCTTTCCGAGGCCGTTCAAGCAAGAGCTCGTGCAACTCGAGACCCTCGCCGAGGTCGAGCAACGGCTCTTTGCGGCGGCGCCCGGAGCGCGCTTCGTGCTCGAAAAGCTCGAGGACGAGCTGCCGCAGGGCGACGAGGTGCTGCTCGACCTCCCAATCTCCATTTACGGCGGCGGTTAGTTCAAGTCCCAGACGAGGCGTAGCCCTTCGAGCGTGAGGTCGGGGTCGATGCGCTCGATCGTCCTGGCGTGCGGGACGACGATGTCGGCCAGCCCGCCGGTCGCGATCGCGCGCGCCTCGACGCCCAACTCGCCGCGGATCTCCTCGACGATCCGGTCGACCTGACCCGCGAAGCCGTAGATGAGACCGGACTGGAGGCTCTGCACCGTGGTCTTGCCGATCACAGCCGGCGGCTCTGTGAAGTCGACGCGCATCAGGCGCGCGGCCCGGGCGAAGAGCGCGTCCATGGAGATCTCGACCCCCGGCGCGAGCACGCCACCGATGTACTCGCCACTCGCGGAAACGACATCGAAGTTCGTCGAGGTGCCGAAGTCGACGGCAATACACGGCGCGCCGTAGCGCTCCTTCGCCGCGACGGCGTTCACCACGCGGTCGGGACCGACCTCGCGCGGATCGTCGTAGCGGACCGGCATTCCCGTCTTCGTGCCCGGACCGACGACGAGGATGGGCGCGCCCGCCCAGCGCTCGGCGAAGATCTCGAACTCGCGCACGAGCGCCGGCACCGTCGAGGAGAGGCAGATCCCGTCGACCGTCTCCAGGTCGAACATCTCACCGATCAGCGCGCCGAGCTCGTCGCCCGTGCGAGTTGCGATGCTGGCCAAGCGCCGGTGCTCCGCCAGACGGTCGCCGTCAAAGAGCCCCAGGACCGTCTGCGTGTTCCCTACATCTACAGCGAGAAGCACCGGTACGCCCTCCTCTGAGTGGGCCGCAGTGGCGGGCTTTCCCCGTCACTGCTCACAGCCGACGGCATGCTAGGCAAAAATCCCACCCATTCAAGTCGTCATGGTGCCGGCGCAGCCGGCGCCGGACTTGAACGGGCTCAGAGCTCGTCGTCTGAGCCGAGCGACTCGCCGATTCGCTCGGCGAGTGCCTCCGCCGTCAGCTTGGGCCCGTCGCCCTCGGCGCGAAGCTCTTCGACAGTGACGTCGCTGGAGGTGTAGATCTCGGCCTTCGGGATCAGCCGGGTGGGCCGGTTCTTGTCCCACACCCAGACGTCCTCCATCTTCAGGTGGTAGAAGGGATAGCTCGCCTGCGGCAGTGGTTTGAACTCGAGGTCGTTACAGAGGTAGGTCGCATCCTGGGTGAGGACGCACCACCGGAACAACTCGAAGACGTCGGAGTACTCGCGCTTCAGCCGGAGCTCGAGCTGAGCCTCGAACTCGTCGAGCTCGTCGATGTGCGACATAACATCATTCTAGCTCTGCGAGCAAGGCCGACACCGGGCCCCGCCCGAGCAGGACGAGGCCCGGAGCCAGCTCCGCGAGCGGCTCCAGCGCAAACCGGCGCTCGTGCAGACGTGGATGGGGCAGCGTGAGGCCGGGCTCGTCGAGGACCTCGTCGCCGTAGACCAGTAGGTCGAGGTCGATCGTCCGCGGGCCGAAGCGCTCACGTCGAACGCGTCCGAGTCGCTGCTCGATGTCGAGCAGCCGCTCCAGAAGCTCCCGCGGTCGCAATTTGGTCTCCACGTGGACGGCCCCGTTCAAGAAGGTCCCCTGCTCGACGGGCCCGATCGGCTCGGTCTCACGCAGCACCGATACCGCGACGATCTCGATTCCCTCCTCCGCAGCCAGGAGCTCGAGCGCCCCGCGCAAATGAGTCTCACGGTCGCCGAGATTTGAGCCGATACCGACGAAAGCTGTGGCCATGACTATTGCTATGTTCGCTGCCTTGAGGCGTCTTGGGGTCGTCCTCGCGCTCTCCGCCCTGGCGCTTGCCGCCGGGTCTGGCTCTGCGTGGGCGAGCTCGACCCTCTCGAAGGAACAGGCGAAAGAGCTTGGGCTGTATGACTCCACGCTCGTTCTCGCCCGGCCTGGAGCGGGCCCGGCCCTCCGCCGAGCGGGTGGGGTCAAGCTCGCGAGCGCGCTGCCGATCTGGCGGCTGCCCAGCGGTCCCGCCCTGCGGGCACTCCCAGCCTTGATGCGCGCCGGTCTCGTTCCCGAGGTAGCTCCGGACCATCCGCTGCGCCTCGTCAACCACGTCACCGATCCCCTGGTCGGCCAGCAATGGTGGATCGCCCCCGTTGGCCTCGATCGCGCAGAGCCTCCAGGCCCCGGCAAGCCGCTGACGATCATCGACACCGGAGTCGACCTAACCCACGAAGAATTTACGACTCGCCCGTCGACGACGGCTCTGAACCCGCAGACCACCTCCGCCCAGTTCGAGGAGCACGGCACGGCGGTCGCCTCTGTTGCGGCCGCGCCGACCAACGGCCTCGGTCTCGTCGGCGTCTATCCGCAGGCCGTGCTCCAGGCCTGGGACGCGAGCCCGTTCGGAGACGGAATCACGGCCGGCGACGTCGTCCAGGGCTTGGATGCCGCTATTCGCAGCGGGCAGGGAATCGTCAACTTGAGTCTCGGCTCCCAGGTACGCAATCCGCTGCTTGACTCGATGGTGGCGGTCACATTCGCCTCCGGAACCCTCGTAGTCGCCGCTGCCGGAAACAGCCGGACGAACGGAAGCCCGCTCGAGTATCCCGCGAGCCTGCCCCACGTCCTGACGGTTGGCGCGATCGACCAGACGGGCCAACCCGCGTTCTTCTCGAGCGGATCGCAATACGTCGACCTTGCCGCACCGGGCATGTCGATTCCCGTCGCGGTCCCGCTGACCTATCCCGATCCTGACCACTACAGCTCGTTCAGCGGCACGAGCTTCGCCTCGCCGATCGTGGCCGGCGCCGCCGCGTGGGTCTGGACGGTACGGCCGACGCTGCACGTGACCCAACTCTTCGAGGTCCTGCGCCTTTCCGCCCAGGACATCTACAGCCCTGGCTACGACCCCCTCTCGGGCTTCGGCCGGCTCGACATCCCGACGGCGTTGACCGTGGCGCCGCCGGCCGCCGACCCGCAGGAGCCGAACGAGGACGTCACGTACCTGAAGAAGAGCGGGCTACTCCACAAATCCTCGGTTCCGCTGACGAATGCCGGTCGCTTGAAGGGATCGATCGCGGCCCGGCTCGACTTCGCCGAGGACCCACGGGACGTCTATCGCATCTGGGTTCCGGGCCGTCGCACTGCGGTCGTCGCGCTGCAACCCTCGGGCGGCGACGTCGACCTCGCACTGTGGGGCCCGCGCACCTTCAGCGTCCTGGAGGTCGGGTCGGCGCGAAAGCGAGATTTCAAGGGCCTCTCGGAGCGGCTCGGTTCAAGACGTGAGTCGCTGCGGGTGCGGAACACGGCCAAGCGCGGCGCCTATTACTACGTCGAGGCATCCGTGGGAACGGGCAGCGGCACGGTCGTCCGCAAGGCAGCCGGGCTCGGATATCGCCTCTCGGTCTCGCTCGTCAAGAAGAAGAAACCCGCTCGACGGTAGCGGCCGAGTGGGCCGCCGGTACGCCGGCGGGCTGCGGCTTGCGCACTCGCACGCGCACGCGCTCGACCTCGAAACGCGCGACCAGGGCATCGGCGACGGCAGCCGCTAGGGCCTCGATTAGGTTGAACTGGCGCCCGTCCGAGACCTCGCGAACGGTCTCCGCCACCTCGCGGTAGTCGACCGCGTCCTCGATCCGGTCGGAGAGCGCCCCGTCGCCGACCTCGAGCCGAACGTCGTAGAGGAAGGTCTGGCCGTCGCGCCGCTCCTCCTCGAGGACGCCGTGCCGGCCGAAGACCTCCAGGCCGTCGAGCTCGACGACGATCATCGCGCGACCGCGGCAGCGACTGTCAGCGCCTCAACATGCTCGCGGACGTCGTGCGCCCGGAAGATCGTCGCGCCTCGCTCGTAGGCCTCGACAGCCGCGGCGAGGCTCGCCGACAGGGGCCCGGTGGTCGCCTCGGGGTCGCCGAGGATGCGCCCGAGTGAGCGCTTGCGCGAGAGGCCGACGAGAACAGGGCGGCCAAGCGCAGCGACCTCGCCCAGCCGCGCGAGCAGCTCGAAGTTCTGCTCGACGGTCTTCCCGAAGCCGAACCCCGGGTCGAGGCAGATCCGCTCTTCCGGAACTCCCGCGGCCACGGCGAAGGTCAGCCGCTCCTCGAGGAAGGCTGCGATCTCGCCGGCCACGTCGCCGTACTGCGGATCTGACTGCATCGTCCTCGGCTCTCCCTGCATGTGCATCAGGCAAAGGTAAGCGCCCGAGGACGCGACCACCTCGGCCAGGTTCGGGTCGCCGCGAAGCGCCGTGACGTCGTTCACGAGCTCGGCGCCGAGCGCAATCGCCTGGCGCGCAACCTCAGCCTTGGCCGTGTCGATCGAGACCGGCACCTGACCCTCGAGAGCCTCGAGGACGGGAACCACGCGGCGGAGCTCCTCGTCCAGCGAAACGCCCTCGGAGCCCGGCCGGGTCGACTCGCCTCCGACGTCCACGATCGCCGCGCCCTCCTCGGCCATGTGGCGGGCTGCCGCCACGGCATCGGTCGCTTCGAAGTTGATCCCGGCGTCCGAGAAGGAGTCGGGCGTGACGTTGACAACGCCCATCACAGACGGCCGCGCAAACCGCTCCTCGAGAGGGGTCAGGTCTTGCATTGAAACGCAAGTGTCGCAACGCAAGACCCGACCCCGCGCAGGTTCGTGGCTAGGGACTCACTTGCCGACCCGAACGGTGATCGCCGGCGTCCCGGCTCCCACGTGATCGGCGTCGCCGAGAACCTGGGCGACGAAGACCGACGGGCCACTGACGCTCCAGCGAGCGACGAACGTGCCGTTCGAGGCGGCAGTCACCCTTCGAGTCGTCCACCGTCCGCCCGCAAGCCGCGCCACGACGATCTCCTCACCGCCGTCCGCTGGGCGCAGCCTCCCGCTCACGCGTACGGGCCCGGCCTTGCGAAGCGACCTCGGCTTGGCCGAGATCGTCAACTTCGCCGGTGCGCCGGTGTCCCCCCGCGTCGTCGTTGCGTAGAGGAAGCTGCCAACCGCAAGCGCGTAGTCCGTCGAGCCGAGATTGAACGACGTCATGGCGTTTACGAGCGCTCTGCTCACGAGCTGCGGGTGCCAGCTCCGACCTCCGTCGCCAGTTCGCAGGACGAAGCCTCCCTGCACGCTGCCGAATCCAGCCACTGCGACGTAGCCGTTCAGCCTGTCGGCGAACGAGACGGCGTACCCGGCGGAGGTGCCGAGGGCGCTTACCCGTCCCCAGCTACGGCCTCCGTTCGCAGTACGCCAGAACGCGCCGCGCGTGTCGAGCACGAAGCCCAGGCGCGGGTTTGCGAAATCCAGATCCCGAACGATCCGCATGCGAGGCAGCGGCACCTTGCGCCAGTTCCGAGCGCCGTCGGCGGAGACGGCGGCCGCGCGCGGTCCGTAGGCGACTACGGAGCCGGCCCCGAAGTCGACGGCTACGAGCTGCGCGTTCCGGACCGCTCGGTCCTGCACCTGACTGAATGTCTCTCCGCCGTCCGCCGAGTAGACCAGACCGCGGGGGCCGATCAGAAGCAGCCGGTCGACGTCCACCGCCGCGACCGAGACCGGGGCAGTAGTGCCCGGGTCGAGAAGGCTGTAGCTTCCGCCCCCGTTGTCCGAACGCTGAAGCGAGCGGTCACTGGCAAGCACATACAGACGATCAGGCCCGACGCCGGCGAGGCTGAGGATCGTGGCGTCGGTCGGAGGGCTGACGTTCGACCAGGTCTGCCCGCGGTCGCTGGTCCGCGCGAGGACGCCCTGCTCTCCACCAGCGTAAGCGACCGAGTCGGATGCAGCCGTCAGCGCGTGAAAAGCACCGCCGATGCGACTACCGACTGGAGCCCAGGATTCCCCTTGATCGTTCGAGACCTCGGCGCTGCCGAACGCCCCGGCTGCGACTGCCCGCGTCTGTCCGGCAAACGAGACGGCGAGCGTCTGGTCACTCGAAGGCACGACCGACGTGTAGTTCTCACCTCCGTCCGTCGTTCGGAGGAGGTTTCCCCCCTGTGTCGTTATCAGGCAGGCAAGCGCGTCCCCGCAACGAATCGACGTCAGGTTCGCGCCCGGGACGTCACGGACCGTCTTCCGCATCCACGTGGCGCCGGCGTCGACGCTCTTCACCAGGGTCAGGTTGTAGCCGACGGCGTAGAGGGTGGCGGGGTCGGCCCGTTCGAGACCGACGAGGTTCGAACCGGGAAAGCTTGCGACCTGCGTCCACGAAACCGCGCCATCGGTCGTGCGCTCGATCAATCCGCTAGGCCCGCTCGCAAAGCATGTTCGTTCGGCGGTGCAGAGGATGTCGGTCGCACCTCCTGGAACAGGGGTGCGACGTGTGAACGTATGCCCGGAGTCCGCGGTCGAGAGCACTTTGCCGCCCGACAAGAGCAGGTATCCGGTGCCGGCCGTCGGAAACGAGACAGAGGTCAGGGGATCCCTGCAGCCGGTATCGCGAGCAGTGAAGGGCAGCCGGAAGAATGTGTCGCCACCATCGTCAGATCGGCGCAGAGCACACCCGCCGCCGACGAGGACGCGATCGCCGGATCCGCCTGCAAGGCGAATTCGATTGAGATCGAGCGTTAGTCCCGTAACGATTCCGACCCATGTGGCGCCGGCGTCCTTGCTCTTGAGGAGCGTCCCGAACTGACCGGACGCGTAACAGGTCGAACCGGAGCACGCGAGATCCGTGAGCGTGTTCGGGCCGAGGATTGGATTGCCGGAGTACCAGCCGGAATGCGGCGTGTTGACTCCGGCGGAAGCAGTTGAGACGAGCGCGATCGCTAGAAAGAACAGCGTTGCGCCCGTGCGGCGAGAGAGAGTGCCCATCGTCCTGCCTTTCGAGTCGGGGGGCAAAGCCGCTCGATCGTGCTCCCTCGGTTAATTCAGCGCAATGGTTTTCCCGAAAAATTCAGAACATCATTACGCTTTCATCATGCGGAAAGCGTGCGGTAACTAAAGCGTAAAGAGTGCTGCTATTGGAGTGTTTTAGCCCTTGGCGCCCTCGGGCGGCGGAGGCTGCATCGCCTGCCCGGGCAGCGGGAACGGCTTGGGCTTCGGCACCCTCGTGCGGCCCTTCTCAGTCTTCGGCTTGGCCGCCTCGGAGCCCTGCGAGACCTCCTCCGGGAAGACCTCTTCGTCCGAAGCTCCCTCCAGCAGCTTGATGAACTGGTCTTTGTCGATCGTCTCGCGCTCGACGAGGATCGCGGACAGTCTGTGCAGTTCCTCGAGATGTTCCTCGAGCACCTTGCGTGCCGTCACGTGGGCTTCCTCGATCACGCGGTGAATCT
>CAZQAG010000093.1:0-8339 GCA_964591295.1 uncultured Gaiellales bacterium
CGCCACACGCCGTTCTTCAACGGCTACCGGCCGCAGTTCTACTTCCGCACGACGGACGTGACCGGCGCGATCAAGCTCCCGGAGGGCCAGGAGATGGTCATGCCGGGCGACAACACGAACATGGAGATCGAGCTGGGCCAGCCGATCGCCATGGACCAGGGCCTGCGCTTCGCCGTCCGCGAGGGTGGCCGCACCGTCGGCGCAGGTGTCGTCACGGAAATCCAGCAGTAGTACAGAGGAGCCGTAGGCAATGGCGCAACAGAAAATCCGCATCCGTCTCAAGGGGTACGACCACCAGCAGCTCGACCGGTCGGCCCAGTCGATCGTCGACACCGCTCAGCGCAGCGGGGCGACGATCACTGGACCCGTGCCCCTGCCGACGGAGCGGAACATCTACTGCGTGATCCGCAGTCCGTTCAAGGACAAGGACTCGCGTGAGCACTTCGAGGTGCGCACGCACAAGCGGCTCATCGACATCCACAGTCCGACCCCGAAGACGATCGACCAGCTGATGCGGCTCGATCTGCCTGCGGGAGTGGACATCGAGATCAAGTTGTAGTCATGAAGGGGATCGTGGGCAGAAAACTCGGGATGACGCAGCTCTTCGACGAGGAGAGCGGCCAGGTGACGCCGGTCACGGTGATCCAGGCCGGCCCCTGCCCCGTGGTCCAGCTGAAGACCGAGGAGACGGACGGCTACGAGGCCGTCCAGCTCGCGTTCGACGAGGTCCCCGCGCGGAAGGTGACGAAGGCACGTCTCGGTCATCTGAAGAAGACGGAGGCTGCTCCGCATCGCCATCTGGTGGAGTTCCGCGGGACGAGCGAAGCCGTGCTCGGCGAGCCGGTGACCGTCGAGGTCTTCGAGGCAGGCGACAAGGTCAAAGTCTCGGGGATCTCGATCGGCAAGGGCTTCGCCGGCACGATCAAGCGGCACAACTTCCAGCGAGGCCCGAAGAGCCACGGCTCGCACAACATCCGCAAGCCGGGCTCGATCGGCTCGTCCGCGACGCCCTCGCGCGTGTTCAAGGGCATGCGCATGGCGGGCCGGATGGGCGGGAAGCGCAGGACGCAGGTCGGCCTTGTCATCCACTCCGTCGATCCCGAGCTCAACCTCCTCCTCGTCAAGGGAGCGGTTCCGGGCCCGAAGAACGGCGTCGTCGAGATCCGGGAGGAGAAGCGTGGCGGCTAAGGCTCCTCTCCTCGGAATCAGCGGTAAGTCGAGCAAGGAAGCGACTCTCGACGAGGGCGTCTTTGGCGTGAAGGTGAAGCCGCATCTCCTCCACGAGGCGGTGCGTGCCGAGCAGAACGCTCGCCGGGCTGGAACCCAGTCTGCGAAGAGCCGCGGGCTCGTCGCGGGCGGCCGTGCCAAGCCGTGGCGCCAGAAGGGCACCGGCCGGGCACGCGCCGGGACGATTCGAGCGCCCCAGTTCACGGGCGGCGGCCTCGCGTTTCCTCCGACGCCGCGCAGCTACGAGGTCAAGGTGAACAAGAAGGCGTATCGCTCCGCCTTGCGGGGCGCGCTCAGCGCGCACGCCGGCGACGGCACGCTTGCGGTCGTCGATGGTTCCGCCTTCGACGAGCCCTCGACGAAGAAGGCCGTCTCCTTCCTCGAGGCGTGGGGTCAGGAGCGCCCGCTGGTGCTCGTCGCGAACCAGGACGAGATTGGGCTCGTGAAATCGTTCCGCAACCTCGAGCACGTGGTCGTCGTGCCGCCGTCGGAGCTCGAGGTCGCCGCCGTCGTCTGGGCGCGCTCGCTGCTCGTCACCGAGGGCGCCCTCGAAATGGTTCAGAAGCGGGCCGGATCATGAGCTTGCATCCCAACGAAGTGCTGCTCGCGCCCGTGGTCTCGGAGAAGAGCTACAGCCTGATCGAGGACCGCAAGTACTCGTTCAAGGTGCACAAGGACGCGCACAAGACGCAGGTGCGGCAAGCCGTCGAGCAGCTCTTCGGCGTCAAGGTGCTCTCCGTCAACATCGTCCAGGTCCCGTCGAAGCCCAAGATGCGCAACTACAGGGCGGGCCGGCGCCCGGGCTGGAAGAAGGCGATCGTCCAGCTCAAGGAAGGCGACTCGATCGAGATCTTTGAGGGGGCACAAGTCTGATGGCCCTCAGGAAGTTCAAGCCCACCAGCCCCGGTAGGCGTTTCATGACGGTCTCCAAGTTCGAGGAGGTCACACGGGGCAAGCCCGAGAAGAGCCTGACCGGCTCCGTCAAGAAAACGGGTGGCCGCAACAACCAGGGCCGCATCACGACGCGCCACAAGGGCGGTGGCCACAAGCGCCGTTTCCGCGAGATCGACTTCAAGCGGCAAAAGGACGGGATTCCGGCGAAGGTCGCTGCGATCGAGTA
This sequence comes from uncultured Gaiellales bacterium, assembly GCA_964591295.1. Lineage (GTDB taxonomy): Bacteria > Actinomycetota > Thermoleophilia > Gaiellales > Gaiellaceae > VAXT01. Next base: position 2,348 of record CAZQAG010000093.1, read on the forward strand.
CGACCCGAACCGCTCGGCGAACATCGCCCTGCTCCACTACGCCGATGGCGCGAAGGCGTACATCCTCGCCCCGGCGCGCCTGAAGGTAGGCGCCAGCGTCGAGTCGGGCCCGAAGGCGGACATCAAGCCCGGAAACGCGCTGCCGCTCGAGAACATCCCGACCGGCACGCTCGTTCACAACGTCGAGCTCAAGCCCGGAAAGGGCGGCCAGATGGCGCGAAGCGCCGGCGCCGGCATCCAGCTCGTCGCGAAGGACGAGGGCTATGGCGTCCTGCGCCTACCCTCCGGCGAGCTTCGTCGAGTCGCGCTCACGTGCCGGGCAACCGTCGGCCAGGTCGGGAACGCCGACCACGAGAACATCACGGGCGGGAAGGCTGGCCGCAGCCGATGGCGCGGCAAGCGCCCGACCGTCCGCGGCTCGGCCATGAACCCGGTCGACCATCCGCACGGCGGCGGCGAGGGCAAGTCGAAGGGCGGCCGCCACCCGGTCACCCCCTGGGGCGTGCCCACACTCGGCAAGCGCACCCGTAGCAAGCACAAGGACTCCGACCGCCTGATCGTCCGCGGCCGCCGAAGAGGAAAGGATAAACGCTGAAAATGCTGCGCATTTTCAGCGTGACTATGTTGACCCGTCGCTTCGCTCGGGTGAATGGAGGACTGCTTTGAGCCGATCATCGAAAAAGGGGCCATTTGTGGAAGAGCGGCTTTTCCAGCGGATCGAGGCGATGAACGCCTCGGGGTCGAAGAACATGATTCGAACCTGGTCGCGATCCTCGACCGTCTTCCCCGAGATGGTCGGGCACACGATCGCGGTTCACGACGGTCGCAAGCACGTCCCCGTCTTCATCACCGAGCAGATGGTCGGCCACAAGCTCGGCGAGTTCGCGCCGACGAGGACCTTTCGCGCCCACTCGGGCGACCGGAAGGTGGAGGTGAAGCGCACCGCGTGAGCACGCCGGCAACTCAAGAAGTGCGCGCCGCTGCGAAGTTCCTGCGGATCTCGCCGCGAAAGGCCCGGCTCGTCGTGGAGCACATCCGCGGGCGGACCGTGCCCGAGGCTCGGACCGTGCTCGCGTTCACCGATCGCGCCGCCGCTCGCGAGGTCGAGAAGCTGCTCCGCTCGGCCGTCTCGAACGCCGAGGCGAATCACAACCTGATCGGCGACGACCTCGTCGTGAAGGCCGTGTTCGTGGACGCGGGGCCGGTGATCAAGCGCTGGCGAGCCGCCGCGCGCGGTCGCTCAGTCCGGATCCGCAAGCGGACGTGTCACATCACGATGACGCTCGTTCCGGGCATGACCGCGACCGTCACCCGCGCCGAGCCGGCCGCGACCCAGGAGAAGCCGAAGCGGGCGCCGCGCCGCAAGGCCGCTCCGAAGGCCAAGATCGAGGCCAAGCAACAGTCTGTTGCAAAGAAGGACAAGGCCTCCGAGGACAAGCCCAAAGCCAAGGCCAAAGCGACCACCCCCAAGAAGAAGGCACCCGCAAAGAAGAAAGAGAGCGAGTCTTAATGGGCCAAAAAGTCCACCCCGGCGGGATGCGCGTCGGCGTCATCCACGACTGGAAGTCGAACTGGTACACGGGCACGAAGGAGTTCCCGCAGGCGCTGCTCGAGGACATCAAGATCCGCGAGCACATTTACAGCAAGCTCTCCCACGCGGGACTTTCGGACGTGCTCATCCGCAAGGACAAGCAGCGGATCACGATCGACATCTACACCGCTCGCCCGGGAATCGTCATCGGCAAGTCCGGTGCCGAGGTGGACGCCCTCCGCAAAGAGATTCACGGCATGACGCACAAGAACGTGCACATCAACATCAACGAGATCAAGCGTCCCGAACTCGACGCGAAGCTGGTCGCTCAGTCGATCGCCGAGCAGCTCCAGAACCGCGTCAGCTTCCGCCGCGCCATGAAGCGCTCGCTCGCCTCGGCGATGCGCTCGGGTGCGCACGGCGTGAAGGTGCAGTGCGGCGGCCGGCTGGGAGGAACGGAGATGAGCCGTTCGGAGAGCTACTCCGAGGGCCGTGTTCCGCTGCACACGATCCGCGCGGACATCGACTACGGCTTCGTCGAGGCGAAGACGACCTACGGCCGCATCGGCGTCAAGGTCTGGATCAACAAGGGCGAGATCATGCCCGAGGGCTTCGAGAGCGTTGCCCAGCAGAAGGAGACCCGCCTGGGCGATCAGGACACTGCGCGCCGCCTGGGCGGCCGAACGGAAGGCCTGTCCGCGTCCCGCGAGAGCGGCCGTAGCAGGGCAGCCGACCGTGAGGGCCTCGGCCCCGTGCAGAAGCGGCGACCCAAGCGAGGCGCCCGCCGGCGCCCTGCGAGCAAGGACGAGACCACTCCGAAGGACGAGGGCACTCCGATCGACGCGCCCGTCGAGGCTGAGGTCGACGCGAACGTCGAGGCGGCCCCGGCTGCCGAGGCGGCGCCCGCCAAGAAGCCCGCGAAGCGCACCGCAAAGCAGGACAACGTCGAGGTTGAAGTGGTGCCAGCACCCGTCGCGGACGCGCCCGATACGACGACCACGAAGAAGCAGGTCGAGGACCCGACGAAGCTGGAAGACGCAGGGGAGAAGTAAGTGCTCCTACCCAAGAAGACGAAGTACCGCAAGCAGCAGCGCGGCCGGCGCGCAGGCGTCTCGAAGGGCCAGACACGCGTCCAATTCGGCGACTACGGCCTCAAGGCGATGGAAGCGGCCTGGGTGACGAACCGCCAGATCGAGGCGGCCCGCATCGCGATGACCCGAAAGATCAAGCGCGGCGGGAAGGTCTGGATCAACGTCTTTCCGGACAAGCCGGTCAGCCAGAAGCCGGCCGAGACGCGCATGGGCTCGGGCAAGGGCGCTCCGGAACATTGGGTCGCCGTCATCAAGCCGGGCCGCGTGATGTTCGAGCTCGCCGGTGTACCCGAGGACCTCGCCAAGGAGGCGTTGCGCCTCGCCGGCAGCAAGCTCCCGATCCAGACGAAGTTCGTGAAACGGGAGGCTGATCTCTTTGCGCGCTAGCCAGTTGAGAAACATGAACGACGATCAGCTCGACGAGGCGCTTGCGGAGCGCCGCCAGGAGCTGTTCAACCTCAGGTTCCAGTCGGCGACCGGCGCGCTCGAAAACCCCGCGCGCCTCAAGCTCGCGAAACGGGAGATCGCTCGCATCCTGACCATCAGAAACGAGCGCGAGCTCGCGAAGGAGAAAATCTAGGTGCCAGAGAAGAAAGACGTAGAAGTCAAGGCAGACGAGACCAAGGACGAGACTCCTGTGGAGGAGCCCGTAGCCGAGGAGACTCCGTCTGAGGAGCCTGTGGCCGAGGAGGCTCCTGCAGAGGAGCCCGTCGCCGGGGAGCCGCCCGCAGAGGAGCCCGTCGCCGAGGAGCCGCCGGCAGAGGAAGAGCCCGCACCTCCAGTCGAGGAAGCGCCCGCCGAGGGCGAGCCTGCGCCTGAGGCGGATCCGCCTGACGAGACGCCCGCCGCGGAGGCAGACACGGCACCCGCCGCCGAAAGTGAAGAGGCTCCCGGAGCCGAGGCCGCGGTCTCTCCGAGGAAGCCAAAGCGCAAGCCCAGGCCCCGGAGCGAGCGCAGGCAGCGCTCGAAGCCGAAGCGCGAGCAGGTCGATGGGCGCAAGCCGATCACGCGGCTCCCGAAGCCCGAGGGCGAGCGCGGCCGGCGCGTCGAGCGCCGCGGCGTCGTCGTCTCGAGCGCGATGGACAAGACGATCGTCGTTCGCGTCGACACGGTGAAGGCCCACCCGCGCTACAAGAAGGTCGTTCGCCGCTCTGCGAGGTTCCACGCCCACGACGAGCAGAACGCTGCGAACGTCGGCGACGTCGTCCTCATCGTCGAGACCCGGCCGCTCTCGAAGACCAAGAACTGGCGCCTGGCACAGGTGCTCGAGGTCGCGAAGTGATCCAGCAGGAATCGAGACTCCGGGTTGCCGACAATACGGGTGCGCGCGAGATCCTCTGCATCCGCGTGCTCGGCGGCTCGCACCGACGGTACGCCCGGGTCGGCGACGTCATCGTCGGCACGGTCAAGACCGCGACCCCTCAGGGCGCGATCAAGAAGGGCGAGGTCGTGCAGGCCGTCGTCGTCCGCACGAAGAAGCCCTACGGCCGCGACGACGGAACGATGATCGCGTTCGACGAGAACGCGGCCGTGATCATCGACCCCGCGCGCAACCCGCGCGGCACGCGCATCTTCGGGCCAGTCGCGCGTGAGCTTCGCGAGAAGAACTTCATGAAGATCGTCAGCCTCGCGCCGGAGGTCCTCTAGTGGTTACGGCCCCCTTCCGCCCGTCTCGCGCCCTCCGGGGCGCTGCAAAGCGGCGCCTCGCGGCGTCCTCAGTCGCGCCCGTAGCCTCTGGCTACGAACGCTCCCTGCGTCCTTGCGACGCTTGCTTTTCGCGGCCGGAGAGCACGAGCCGACCGGAAGGTGACCTATGAAGGCGATGAAGATCAGGAAGGGCGACACGGTGCACGTCCTGGCCGGCAAGGACCGCGGCAAGCAGGGCCGCGTGCTCGAGGCGCGCCCTGACGAGAAGCGCGTGATCGTGGAGAACCTGAACATGATCAAGCGGCACTCTCGTCCGAAGCCGATCAAGAACCCGAGCCGGATGGGCGGGCAGCAGGTTACGCCCGGTGGCGTGATCGAGAAGGCCGCTCCGATCCAGATCTCGAACGTGATGCTGGTTTGCCCGACGTGCAACCGGCCGACCCGGGTCGGCTACGTCATCAAGGAGAAGCAGGGCGAGGACACCCGCAAGGTGCGCGTGTGCAAGCGCGATGACTGTCGCCAGGAGATCGACAAGTAATGGCCGGCAAGAACGGATACGTGCCACGACTGAAGGAGCGCTACGAGGACGAGCTGCGCTCTGCGCTCAAGGACGAGCTCGGATTCAAGTCCGTGATGCGCGTCCCGCGCGTGTCGAAGATCACGCTCAACATGGGCGTCGGCGACGCGAAGGTCGAGACGAAGGCACTCGACAGCGCGATCGAGGAGCTGACGATGATCGCCGGCCAGCGCGCCCAGGTGCGGAAGGCGCGCAAGTCGATCGCGAGCTTCAAGCTGCGCGAAGGAATGCCGATCGGGGCAAAGGTCACGCTCCGCGGCGACAAGATGTGGGAGTTCCTCGACCGGCTCGTGTCGATCGCCCTGCCGCGCATCCGCGACTTCCGCGGGCTCGCGCCCGAGTCGTTCGACGGGCGCGGCAACTACTCGATCGGCATTCGAGAGCAGATCATCTTCCCGGAGATCGACTACGACGACGTCCAGACCATCCGCGGCCTCGACGTCGCGATCACGACAACGGCTCAGAACGACGACGAGGGCTTCGCGCTCCTGCGCGGCCTCGGACTGCCGTTCAAAGCACCTGAAGGGAGCGACGAGACGAGTGGCTAAGAAGTCCCTGATCGCCAAGGCCAAGCGGACGCCTCGCTTCAAGGTCCGCGCCTACAGCCGCTGCAACCGCTGCGGCCGGCCGCGCGCGGTCTACAAGAAGTTCGGCCTCTGCCGGATCTGCCTGCGCGAGCTCGCACACGAGGGCGCGATCCCCGGCATGACGAAGAGCAGCTGGTGAACCGCGAAAAATGCTTCACATTTTTCGCGGAAATAGGAAGTCCCGTCGCTCCGCTCGGGAGACTGGGAAAGAGATAGGTAGGTAGAAAACACGTGCATACAGACCCAATCGCAGACATGCTCACGCGCATCCGCAACGCCAACAAGGCGATGCACGAGACGACCGAGATGCCCACTTCGCGCCTGAAGGAGCAGATCGCCCGCATCCTCAAGGACGAGGGCTACATCAGCGACTTCCGCGTCGTCAGTGCCGAGGAGCACAACAGCAAGCAGGAGGACGTAAAGAAGCACCGCGCCTACGGGACGCTCGTCGTCGAGCTGAAGTTCGGTCGCAACCGCGAGCGGATCATCACCGACCTCAAGCGGGTCTCGAAGCCCGGCCGCCGCGTGTACGCTCGGAAAGATCGCCTGCCGCGCGTGC
>CAZQAG010000094.1:0-8249 GCA_964591295.1 uncultured Gaiellales bacterium
CGCCGTAGTCCTCGGTCAGCTCGTTGACGTACATGCCCACGAAGCGGTCGGCGAGCTCGTCGTCGAGGCCTCGGCCCCACTGTGACGCGTACTCGAGCGCCTGATCACGGTTGTCGAGCCCGGCCCGGATCGACGCGGCGAGGACGGCCGAGAGCTCGCGCAGGACCTCAGGCCCGAGGTCGCGCCGGGCGACATTTGCCCCCAGCGGCAACGGAAGGCCCGTGTCCGCGAGCCACCACTCGCCGAGGTCGAGCACCTTGTGGAGCCCGGCGGAGGCGTACGTGAGCTGTCCCTCGTGGATGAGCAGCCCGGCCTCGGCCTTGCCCGAGGAAACCTCGTCCATGATCTGGTCGAAGGGAACCTCGCGCCAGGCGAACTCGCCGATGCAGAGCCGCAACGCGAGGAACGCGGTCGTCATTCGGCCCGGCACGGCGAGCTCGACGCGACGCAGATCGTCCTCGGTCAGCGGCTCGCGCGCGACGACGATCGGCCCGTAGCCGGCGCCCATGCTCGCCCCGTGCGGGAGCAGGACGTAGTTGTCCTGGACGAACGGGTACGAGTGGAGCGAGATCGCCGTCACCTCGAGGCGGCCTTCGAGCGCCCACTCGTTCAGCGTCTGGATGTCGCGCAGCACGTGCTCGAACTCGAAGCCGCGCGCATCGACCTCGCCCACGGCGAGGGCCCAGAACATGAACGCGTCGTCGGGATCCGGGCTGTGGCCGAGCCTGATCTTTGTGCTAGCGGGCGCGCCGGCAAAGCCGGCACGCCCTCCTATTGGTCGGCGTCGCAAGCGCCGCCTCAGTGCTGGCCTCGTCCGAAGAACCAGCGCTCGAGCGGGCCGAGGAGCTCCTTGCGCGTGAACGGCCGTACGTGCTCCGGACGCCCGTCGTCCTCGGAGACGCGGGCGTCGTCATCGAGAATCCCGTTCGCCTGCTCGAGGACGTCTTCGAGCTCATGGCCTTCGAAGACGTAGTCGTCTCGTCGCGGCTCGTCGCTCGGCCGGTGCTGCGGGTTCACGGCGCGCCCGACCGCCCAGGTCCCGCCGCTCATGCGCTCGATCCAGACGACGATCCGCTCTTCGCCGCCCGTCTCGTCGAATCCGTGCAGCTCACGCTCTGCGAAACGCGAGGCGGTCGACAGCTTCCGCATGGGGCCAGGATACAATCGCCCGATGGGCAAGCTCACCGCTCTCTTCCGGAATCCCTTCTCGTTCCTGTTCACCCGCTCCAGCCACATGGACCGGGTCGCCGCTTATGTGATCCGCGAGCACGAGCGCGGCCGCTCGCTCGACGACATTCTGGAAGACCCGTATGTGCGCAACCGCTGCACGCCGGAGGAGAAAGCGCGACTGCTCGACCGGCCGGAACTGATCCGTGCGCTCGGCGACGACACCGTCACAGCCGCGCGGGTTGACCGCTAGGAGACCCTCCTAGAGCTTTACACCCACCTTTTTCTCACGAGCCCGTTCGAGCGCCGCGGCGCCGATCGCGACGTCCCAGGCCGCGATCCCGTTCGACTTGAAGACGACGATGTCGTCGGGGGAGCTCCGCCCGGCAATCTCGCCCGCGACCACCTCCTGGAGCTCGTGCACCTCGAGCCAGTCGAGGACGCCGCGCTCGACGGGCTCGACCAGGTCGCCGGACTCGAGCCTCGACTGCTCAACCGAGTCGCAGCAGACGAAGACCGCTCGTTCGAGGACGACGTTGTCGAGCTCGCGCGCGCGGGGCTCGTTTGCCCCGATCGCACAAACGAGCGCCCCCGGCTGCAGCCACTCTCCGCGCAGCACTGGATCCTTCGAGGTCGTCGCGGTGACGACGACGTCCTGCTCCGCCGGGTCACGGTGCGTCTCGCCGGGCTCGGCGCCCACCTTCTTGCAGAACGCGCGCAGAGTCTTCGGCGTGCGGCAATAGGCGACGACGCGCTCGATCCCCGGCAGCGCCTCGCGGATGCACGCGACCTGGCTCTCGGCCTGCCAGCCGCAGCCGATGATGCCGAGCGTCCGCGCCTCGGGCTTCGCGAGAAACTTCGCCGCCACTCCGCTCGCGGCCCCCGTGCGCAGCTGGCCGAGCCGGTCGGCCTCGATCACGCCTGCGAGCTTGGCCTTCGCAGTGTCGAAGAGGACGACGACGAACGGCGTCCCGCCGGGGAGCCACGCGTACGACTTCACGCCCGCGAGGCCGAGCTCGCTGTCGGCGGCGGACATGACCGCGAAGACGCCGTCGGGAAGCCGCGTCCGGGTCCGCGGCCTGTTCTCGATCACCCCACGCGCGAGCCGCTCGAAGCAAGCCTCGATCGCAGCTAGCGCGTCGGCAGGCTTCAGGAGCGACTTGACGTTCGCTTCGGTCAGATAGAGCGCCAGAGTCTGCGGAGTCTAGGGCGACTTCGGAATGAAGCTGATCCGCCCGCCCGACTCGAGTACCGCCCACTTGACCTTGTCCAGCGAGTCGATCTTCTGGAGCCGTGCCTCGCCGGCGATCTCTTCCTGCGTGATTCGCTCCTTGCGCAGGTTCTTCTCGATCAGCTTGCCGTCCTCGATCAGGATCAAGGGCTCGGGCTCGAGGATCGGCCGCACGCGCGGAAACCGGAAGCCGAGGTAGGACGCAGTGAGCGTCATCAGGCCGAAGACGCCGACGGCGAGCACGATCCCGGTCACGGACAGGTCGTTCTGCGTGACGCCCTGCTGGATGAGGTCCCCGACGACGATCAAGAGCATGAGATCGAACGGCTGCATCGCGCTTAGCTCGCGCCGACCGATCAGCCTCGTCAGAAGGAAGACGAAGCAGAAGGCGACCAAAGCTCTGACGACGATGTCCATTAGGGAAAGACCGTCACTGTTCGGTTCGCTGTTGCGAGAAGCGTCGTGTCGTCGTAGAGAGCGGCGTCCTGCGAGCGGCGCCCGACGTTCGTCGGGTTGACCTGGAACTGCAGGTAGACGACGAGCTTGTGGCCGGCACCGACGTGCCCGAAGTCGAGCGTGAGCTTCCCGTCCCGGCTCGCCTCGCCCACGGGCGAGGGCTCGATCGTGTGATCTGCATCTGCTCGGTCCACCCGGAATCCAGGACGAGCGTCGCCTTCTCGATGTCCTGCTTGGCCTCGACCGTGAAACGACCTTCGTAGTAGAGGCCGCCTCGCAGGGCTGCCGGGGCGAAGACGTGCAGGTCGGCTGCGGAGGAAGCCGCGAGCGTGTTCGTGGGCCTCTGCCCGAATACGTTCAGGAGCGCGGCGAGGAGGATGATCGTGAGGAGACCGAAGAACGAGCGCCGGAGCGTGAGTTCGACCCGCTCCGAGCGGTCGCGATTGACGTTCAGCGTCAGATGCTGCGGCGTATCGGCCACGCGCCGGGATTCGCCGGGGCCGCCCGGATTCCCTGCCGGTCGTCGCTACACTGGGTCGCCCTGCGCCCGTAGCTCAGGGGATAGAGCGCTGCCCTGCGGAGGCAGAGGTCGCATGTTCGAATCATGCCGGGCGCACCTCGCTTCCCTCCCTCGCTTCCCTGACCGGCGGGCCCTCCCGCCGGGCAGAGCCCGGCTCCGGGCCCGCCTCGCGCCGCTCAGCCCCCTCCTGCGAGCGGCCCGTGCGATCCAGCACTGTTCCACTCGCATACGGGGTCTGAGCGACGCGTCAGGAAACCGAGGGGCATGACGAAGGCGTGCGGCGGGGGCGTCGAGCTCACGGTGCACCAGATACGCGGGTTTGCATCATGCTGTGGACACGCTCAACAATGCGGTTGGGGGAACCGTCCTATGAGCATGAAGCCTCAACGACTCGTTCTTTGTGTGCTGGTGGCACTCGCTGTTGTGCTGGTCTCCAGCGCAGCCGCGCAGCGCCAGAGCACGAGCGCGAGGATCTACGTCCTGGACTTCTCGCCGAACTGGTCACCGGACGGGAAGAGGATCGTCTTCGCGCGGGCGCGCGGTCAGGTCGACCCGTCAACCGGAAGGTGCTGTCTCCTGAACAGCTCAACCTTCCATGTCATGAGCGCCGACGGCCGAAGCCTTCGCCGCATCCGAGGCGACCTCGACTTCGACCCCGCATGGTCGCCGAACGGCAAGCTGATCGCCTTCTTACGTCGGGGAGCGCCGGCCCTGCGGAACCGCCTCTTCGTGATGCGGTTGGACGGCTCCGGCGCGCGGGCGGTTCGCGGCGTCTCCCTCGGAGCGGGTGCACCCGCGTGGTCTCCGAGCGGGAAGGAGATCGCCTTCTGGCGACCCGGGAGCGGGGGCAACCGAGGCGCGATCTACGCGGTCCGCCCCGACGGTTCCGGCCTCCGGCGGATCGTCGCAGACGTCGACCACGGTGCGTCGTGGTCTCGCGACGGCAAGCGCCTGCTGTTTACACGAGCGCTCGATGTTTATGTCGCCGGCGCAGACGGCTCCAATGTGCGCCGGCTGACTCGCGCATCGCCCGACTCGTACTACGAGCCAACCTGGTCGCCGGACGGCCGCCGCATCGTTTTCCGGAGCGAGCTCGGTGGCTTGTACGTCATGCGTGCGGACGGAACCGGAATCCGCCGGATTACCCGCACTCCGAGTCAGGCCCGACCGGACCTCAGTCCCGCGTGGTCCCCCGAAGGTCAGTGGATCGTGTTCGCGGGCTACCGGCGGCAGGCGGACGAGACGCGGATCTACCGCGTAGCGCCGAGCGGTCGTGGCCTGAAGCGTCTGACGACCAGCCCGCAACGATAATCAGCCCGGTCGCACTTTCCGCACGGCCTTCGACCGTGCGCCTGCGTAATGCTCGGCTCAGCCGCTGACGGTGCAGTTCACCGGCTGGGGATCGTCATCGTCCTTCACACAGGAGTCGGGATCGGGCCCGCCCATCCCGTCGTCGACCGGCGACCCGCCGTCCATCATGTCGGCGCCGGCGCCGCCGGTGAGCATGTCTTCCTCCGTGTCTCCATAAAGGAAGTCGTTGCCCTCGTCACCCGTCAGCCGGTCGTCACCGAAGCCGCCGCGCAGCTCGTCGGAGCCGAGACTGCCGGTCAGCGTGTCGTTCCCCGCTCCTCCTTCGAACCTGTTCGCCGCCAGGCCCCCGAACAGGCTGTCGGCGTAGATGCCGCCGATTCCATTCTCGACGGAGGCGAGCGTCGCGTTGACGTTATTCGGGTTCAGCGGACTGTCGGCGAAGCCGTTCAGCAGGTCGATCACAACGGAGACGTCGTAGTCGCCAGTCGGAGGACCGTAGTTCTGGCCGTACGAGACCGTGTCTGAGCCCTCTCCGCCGTCGATGGCGTCCGGAGCTCCTTCGGTTGCGCTACTGGGATAGACGAGGTCGTTCCCTGCCCCCGCATTGATCGTCTGCTTGCCGATGGTGCCCGCGATCGTGTCGTTGCCAGAGCCCGTCAGCATGATTTCGAACCCGCCGGCATTGTCGCGCTCGTTCGCCTCGCCGTCATCGTTCAGCGGCGAGCCGGACATCGTGACGAAGAGGCTCGCGCTCCGCTTGGAGTAGTCCATCGTGTCGATCCCGCCGTCACCTCCACGGAACGAGTCGGCGCCGTCCGTCGTCGCCAGCGCCTCGATGAGGTCGTTTCCGCCTCCTCCCGAAGCGATGTCGTCCCCTGCCTCTGGGTAAAGCTTGTCGTCACCCTCGTCTCCGGTCAGATAGTCGTTGCCCTCCCCTCCGAGGAGCTCGTCGTTTCCCTCGGAGCCGCCGAGGTTGTCGTTCCCGGAGTCCCCTCTGATCGAGTCGTTCCCGGCTTCGCCGTTCAGTGCCGAGTCGCCCTGGTTGTCGTCGCCCGCGTTGCCGTAGATCGTGTCGTCTCCCGCGCCCGCGTTGACCGTGTCCCGTCCCGCTCCGCCGAGGATTCGGTTCTTCAGGTCGCTTCCGCGCAGGCGGTCGTCTCCGAACCCTCCGACGATGTTCTCGACGTCCGGGCCCACGGTGTCGTGCTCGGTGAGCTCCCCGTCGTCGGCGAAGCGGCCGCTGCTGATGTCGACCGTCACGCCCTTGCGCCTGGTTGCGTAGCTGACCGTGTCCGAGCCGGTGCCCCCGCTCATGCGATCGGCCGAGCCGCCGCCGTCGAGAAGGTCGGGGCCGCCCTTGCCGAGCAGACGGTCCTTGCCCGGCCCACCGAACAGGCTGTCGGGGAACCCGCCTCCGTCTAGCCGGTCGGCGCTGCCGCCACCCAGCAAATGGTCGACGCCTCCGCCGCCGGAGAGCCGGTCGTTGCCGCCGCTCCCCTCAAGCTTGTCGAGCAGTCCCGAGCCGCCGCGGAGGACGTCGTTGCCGCCGTTGCCGACGAGGGTGTCGGATCCCCCTCCCCCGTCGATCGTGTCGTTGCCGGGACCTCCACAGATGATGTCGCGGCCGCCTCGCCCGACAATGCGGTCGTTGCCGCCAAGCGCGGCAATCACATCGCGCCGATTCGTCCCCCGGATCGTGTCGGCGCGAGATGTCCCGACGATGGTCGCGCGCTTGCCCTTGCACTTGGGGCGAGCCGCGTCTGCGGCCCGCGGAAGCATCGTGAGCAGAAGCCCAGTTGCGACGGCGAGAAGTGCGACGGCCTTCATTCGGCGCGGAACATAGTAGCCGCTAGCGCAGCCGACCAGGCCGTCCGCCGACGTCGAGTCGGGCCGCGCCTGGAACTTCCGTGCGGACGAAACCGAGCGCGAGCCCCTCGACCGCGCTCGTCACCCGCCCAACCACTTTCTCGTCGTAACGAATCTCATCTCCCGGCTGCGCCGACTCGACCTTGAGCACGCGTAGGCGCCGCTTCACTTTGCCGCGATGATGGAGCCTCGCGATCGGCTCCTGGCCCGGATAGCAGCCTTTCGTGAATGAGACGTGGGTCTCCGGCAGGCCCGCTTCGGCGGGCAGGATCGTGTCGTCGATCTCCTTGCCCCACGCGGGAGTGCCTGCCTCGATCCTCAGCCGCTCGAGCTCTTCACGGGAGAGCGTCGGCTCGACGTCCTCGTCCAGGATCTCGGAGGCAGGCTCGCCGTATTCCCTGTTCGGGATCCCGCCGTCCTCGCCGAACACGACGAACGACCGGTGCGCCTCGAGCTCGATCTCGACCTTCGCCGCAAAGCGTGCTCGCATCAAGGTCGAGCGCACCGGCTCACCCAGACCGGGCTCGGTGAGGAGGAGGAAGTCGCCCTGCTCGCGACAGACAACGACGAGCGGCGCGATCACGCGGGACTTCGGGGTCAGGAGCAGTGCCCGACACGGGGCGGTCGTGACGTCGTTGGACAGCATCCGCTGGAGGAAGTCCTCTGCGTCCGCGCCGGCGACGCGAACGTAGTCGCGAGGCCGGGCGGCCACTCTGCGCATTGCCGTCACCACGCTCAATAGTCTAGGAATCGTGTTCAGGTCCAAGGCAGAGCAGAAGGTCGCCGACGCGGGGTACGACCCCGCGCGCCTGCCGCCGGGCCAGTACCTGACCGAGAAATGGCCTGTTCTCCACGCCGGCTCTATTCCCGGCACGGACCTTGCGACGTGGGACTTCAAGGTCTTCGGTGAGGTCGAGGAGCCCGTCACGCTGACCTGGGCCGAGCTCCAGGCACTGCCCAGTACCGAGATCACGATCGACATCCACTGCGTCACGCGCTGGAGCCGCTTCGACACGCGGTTCCGAGGCGTGCGCTGGGCCGAGCTCGCGAAGCTCGCCCGCCCGAAGCCAAACGCGAGCTATGTCGTGGCCCACGCCGAGCAGGGGTACACCGCGAACGTGCCGCTCGAGGCCCTCGAGGACGACCAGGCGCTGATCGCCTACGAAGCCGACAGCGAGCCGCTCGAGCCAGAACACGGATGGCCGCTTCGCCTCGTCGTCCCGAGCCGCTACTTCTGGAAGAGCGCCAAGTGGCTCCGCGGCATCGAGCTCCTCGACCACGACCAGCCGGGCTTCTGGGAGCGCTACGGCTACCACAACGAAGCGGACTACTGGAAGGAAGAAAGGTACGAGTTCTAGTTCACTCAAACGAGGGATCACCCACCTGGACCGAGGGCCGATACGGGAAGCACCCACCTCCCCCCTCCTCATGCGAATTGGTTTTCCAAGTCGCATTTGAGAACAAGAGGGCCGGCTCTCTGAGTCGGCCCTTTTTGTATTCCTGGGGAGAAACAGAGGGGGGCCGGCTGAGCCGGCCCCCCTCGTACAGCTGAGTCCCAAGGGACTCGTTACATCATGCCGCCCATGTCGGGCATGCCGCCGCCCATTGGGGCGCCGGCCTTCTCCGGTGCCTCGGCGACGATTGCCTCGGTCGTGAGGATGTTCTTCGCGATCGAAGCGGCGTTCTGGAGCGCCGAGC
>CAZQAG010000095.1:0-8226 GCA_964591295.1 uncultured Gaiellales bacterium
CGAGAACATGAGCTTCCTCAAGATGTGCGTCCCGGCCGACGGCGTGAAGGGGATCAAGCAGTTCGTCCTCGAGTCGATCGTCGGCGCGGGCGGCAAGCCGTGCCCGCCCGGGATCGTCGGCGTCGGGATCGGCGGCTCGGCCGACTACGCGATGTACCTCGCGAAGGAGGCGATCGCCCGGCCGGTCGGCACGCGCAACGCGGATCCGCACGTAGCGAAGCTCGAGGAGGAGCTCTACGACCTCCTGAACCAGACCGGCATCGGTCCGATGGGGCTCGGCGGCGACGTCACCGTTCTCCAGTGCCACATCGAGCACGCGGACACGCACATGACCTTGAACCCCGTCGCCGTCAATTACCAGTGCTGGGCGGCGAGGCGCGCGAGCGCCCACATAGACCCCGACGGCCATGTCGACTTCGACCGAGAGTTTTGATGGCCGAGCACAAGCTGACATTTCCGGCGACCGAGGAGGACATCCGCAAGCTCCGCGCGGGCGACCTCGTCACCGTCGACGGGCACATCATCGGCATCCGCGACCGAACGCAGATGCGGATCTTCGACGAGGGGGTCGAGCCGCCGATGGATCTGAACGGCTCTTTTCTCCTGCATACGGCGCCAAATGTCCGCAAGCTCGGCCCGGGCAAGTACGAGCCGATGTGCATCGGGACGACGACGAGCGCGCGCATGGTGCGCTTCACCGAGCCGCTCGGACGCGACTACGGCGTGCGCGCGATCGCCGGCAAGGGCGGCCTCCCCGACGAGGCGATCGAGCCGATGGCCAAGTACGGAATGGTCTACTTCGCGCTCGTCGGCGGCGCGGCGGCGCTCGAGACGACGCAGATCGAGGCGATCGAAGAGGTGCTCTGGGAGGAGCTCATGCCGGAGTGCCTCTGGAAGTTTCGCGTCAAGGACTTCGGGCCCCTCTGGGTCGGGATCGACTCGCACGGCAACTCGATGTACCACGACGTACAGACCAAGGCGACGAAGAAGCTGGAGGGTCTCATTGCTGGACTTTGAGCCGCGATCCGGGGGACTGACGCATGTCCTCGACAAAGGCCTCGGGCCGCACGCCTGGGAAGACGTCCTCGAGACGTCCGGCGTCTACATCGACGTGGTCAA
The DNA here is from genome assembly GCA_964591295.1 of uncultured Gaiellales bacterium. GTDB lineage: Bacteria > Actinomycetota > Thermoleophilia > Gaiellales > Gaiellaceae > VAXT01. Next base: position 1,120 of record CAZQAG010000095.1, read on the forward strand.
GCTCGGCTGGGGCACGGCATACGTCACGCCGAACCTGCGCCGCAAGCTCGACGTGCTCCGCGAGAAGCCCGTGGTGATCGGCGGGACGTTCTTCGAGGTCGTCTACGTGAAGGGCAAGGTCGACGAGTACAAGCGCTGGCTGACCGACCTCGGCCTCACGCACGTCGAGATCTCCGACGGCACGGTCGAGATCCCGCGCGAGGAGAAGCTCGAGCTGATCGCCGACTTCGCCCGCGACTTCACCGTCTTCTCCGAGGTCGGCTCCAAGGACACCGAGGTCAACTTCGCCCCGTACCTCTGGGTCCAGTGGATCAAGGAAGAGCTCGAGGCCGGCGCGTGGAAGGTGGTCACGGAGGCCCGCGAGAGCGGCACGGCGGGGATCTTCCGTCCGACCGGCGAGATGCGGACGGGCCTGATCGACGAGATCGCGCACGAGATCGACGTCGCCGAGCTCATCTTCGAGGCGCCCGCGAAAAGCGCCCAGGCCTGGTTCGTAAAGGAGTTCGGCCCGACGGTCAATCTCGGGAACATCCCGCCCGACGAGGTGATCCCGCTCGAGACCCTGCGCCTCGGGCTCCGCGGCGACACGCTGAAGGAGGTATTGCTCCCTGACGAGCGCGCCCGCACTTCCTGATCTCGACTTCGAGACGATGTCCGCCGAAGAGCTGCTCATCTGGGTCTACGGCGAGTACGGCGACAAGCTCTGCCTCACCTGCTCGTGGCAGAAGCAGTCGTCGGTGCTCGTGCACATGGTCTCCGAGCTCGGCCTCGGCCTGCCGGTGATCGAGCTCGACACGCAGCTCTTCTTCCGCGAGTCCTACGACACGCGAGACCGGCTCGTCGCACGCTATGGGCTCGACCTCATCTCGACGCCGATGCTCACCGTCGCAGAGCAGCATCGCCAGGAGGGCCCGAACCTCTGGGAGCGCGACCCCGACCGCTGTTGCCACATCCGGAAGGTCGAGCCGTTGCTGGCCGCCCTCGAGCCCTACGACGCCTGGATCTCGGGCATCCGGCGCGACCAGTCACCGAGCCGGGCAGAGACGCCGAAGCTCCAGTGGTCGGAGCGCTACGGCGTCTGGAAGGTGCACCCGCTCGCCGACTGGGACGAGAAGCGCGTGTGGGCCTACATCAAGGTCAACGACATTCCCTACAACCCGCTGCACGAGGCTGGCTACCGTTCGATCGGCTGCATTCCGTGCACCCGGCCGATCACCGCGGACCAGGAGGAGCGGGCCGGTCGTTGGGCCGGCTCTGACAAGCTGGAGTGCGGCATCCACGACGAAAAACCACTACTGAAGGAGGCTCATGTCTGACGGTTTCACGCTCTGGTTCACAGGTCTATCGGGCGCGGGCAAGACAACGATCGCCGAGATCGTCGGTCCCGAGCTCGAGCGCCGTGGCCGGCTCGTCGAGTATCTCGACGGCGACGCCGTCCGCCAGCATCTCTCGAAGGGCCTTGGCTTCTCGAAGGAGGATCGCGACACGAACATCGAGCGCGTCGGGTGGGTCGCCTCCCGGCTGACACGCTACGGAGCGGCTGTGATCGTCTCGGCGATCTCGCCCTACGAGGAGACACGGCGCAAGGCCCGCGACATGATCGAGGAGTTCGGCACGTTCATCGAGGTGCACATCGACGCCTCCGTCGAGGCCTGCGCCGAGCGCGACGTCAAGGGTCTCTACGCGAAGGCCTTCGCCGGAGAGATCACGGAGTTCACCGGCGTCTCCGACCCGTACGAGGCTCCGACGAGCCCCGAGCTTCGAATCGACACAGAGAGCTCGACGCCGGAGGAGAGCGCTCAGCTCGTCCTCGGCAAGCTCGCCGAGCTCGGCCTCGTCCAGGACGAGGTCCCGGCGTGACCGGCGCCAACGGGACTTTGCAACAGACTGTTGCCAAGTCGTTGATCGAGCCGCACGGGGGCTCCCTCGTCGATCGCACGGGCGAGCGGCCGGCCGACGTCGAGTCGCTCGAGACGATCATGCTGACGTCGCGCGAAGTGTCCGACCTGGACATGCTCGCCTCTGGCGCGCTCTCGCCGCTCGAAGGCTTCATGGGCCGCGAAGACTACGAGCGGGTCGTCGAGAACATGCGTCTCGCGAACGGCCTTCCTTGGGCGCTGCCGGTCTGCCTGGCGGTCGACGGGGCCCCGGAGGGTGACCGCGTCTGCCTCGCCGACGAGGAGGGTCGCGCACTGGCCACGCTCGAGGTCGACGGGGTCTACGAGTACGACAGAGAGCGCGAGGCAGAGAACTGCTTCCGCACGACCGACGAAGCGCACCCAGGTGTCGAGAGGCTCTTCGCACAGCATCCGCTCTACCTCGCTGGGCGGGTCACGGTCTTCGACCGGCCCGAGCCGGCCTTCCCGGAGCTCGCAATGGATCCCGCCCAAACGCGGGCCGCGTTCTCAGAACGCGGCTGGCGCCGAGTGGTCGGCTTCCAGACCCGCAACCCGATCCACCGTGCTCACGAGTACCTGACGAAGGTCGCGCTGGAGACCGTCGACGGCCTGCTCATCCACCCGCTCGTCGGCGATACGAAGTCCGACGACGTTCCGGCCGCAACCCGGGTCGCGTGCTACCGCGTCCTGCTCGACGGCTACTACCCTGCTGACCGCGTCGTGATCTCCGCCTTTCCGGCGGCGATGCGCTACGCAGGGCCTCGCGAGGCGATCTGGCATGCGATCTGCCGCAAGAACTTCGGCTGCTCTCACTTCATCGTCGGCCGCGACCACGCCGGGGTCGGCGACTACTACGGCACCTACGACGCCCAGCTCATCTTCGACGAGTATGAGCCGCACGAGCTCGGGATCGAGCCGATGTTCTTCGAGCATGCCTTCTGGTGCAAGGCCTGCGGCTCGATGGCGACGCCGAAGACCTGCCCGCACGGTGGCGACGACCACGTCTTCCTGTCGGGGACGAAGGTTCGCGAGCTGCTCGAGGCCGGCGAGCTGCCGCCCGCAGAGTTCTCGCGTCCCGAGGTCGCGGAGGTGCTGATCGACGCGTACCGCTAGATGACGTGGCAGCTCTCGATTACCGGCCTGCTGATCGGGGCGCTCGTGGGGTTGACGGGGATGGGCGGCGGCTCGCTGATGACGCCGATCCTCATCCTCGCCTTCGGCTTCAAGCCGACTCTCGCCGTCGGCACCGACATCCTCCATGGCGCCGTCTTCAAGACCTTCGGCGCCGTCCGGCATCGAAAGCTTGGGACGGTCCACGCCCGGATCACGCTCTGGATGTTCCTCGGGTCGGCCCCGATGTCGCTGCTCGGGGTCGAGCTCGCCGACTGGCTCGAGCGCCAGTACGGGAGCGGAGTCGAGTCGGCGTCTGCCAAAGTGATCGGCGGAGCGCTCGTCGTTGGCGGCCTCGGTTTCCTCGCCAAGACGTTCGTCAAGCGCGGCGTCCAGCCGTCGGATGCGCCCTTCCTGCTCGCCGACCGGGACCGGGTGATCTGCTTGGCGCTCGGTGCGAGCGGCGGCTTCGTCGTCGGGCTGACTTCGGTCGGGAGCGGTACGTTCTTCGGGCTCGTCATGCTGCTCGTCTTCCCACTCGGGGCGGCGAAGATCGTCGGCACCGACATCTTCCACGCAGCGGCACTGCTCTGGGTGGCCGGCATCAGCCACCTCCTGCACGGGAACGTCGATCTTGGCGCGATGGCCTGGCTGCTGCTCGGCTCGATCCCAGGCGTTCTCCTCGGGAGCAAGCTGACCGTACGTCTCCCTGACGGCGCGCTCCGGGTTGGTCTCGGCGCCGTGCTCACCGCGAGCGGCGTCCGGCTGCTCGAGGTGCCCGGCTACGAGATGATCGTGCCGGTGCTGCTTGTCGCGGGTGGAGTCCTCGCAATCGTGGCGGAGGTGCGACGGATGCACGCCCGCCCAGCACCGTAGGAGCAAGGATGAGAGGCCGGTGGCTCCACACAGCTCGCTCCCGGGCGCTGCAGGCGCTTGACCGCATCTCGCTGCTCCAACCGGCCTATCGGGCTTATGAGGCGCTTCAGTCCGCACGCGGTGGCGCCGACGCGGGGACGCTCGACGCGGACGGTCTCGCGCTCCCGCCGGCGAGCCTGCGAACCGTCGTCGCGGGAACCCCCGGCGTCGAGTGGTTCCTGGAGAGCGGGCGGCAGCAGGCGGTGATCATCCGGGAGGCGGTGAGGCGCCACGGCCCAGGCGTCGACGAAGTCGAACGAATGCTGGACTTTGGTTGCGGTTGCGGCCGCGTGCTTCGGCACTGGTCAGGTCTCGCCGGGCCGAAGATCCACGGGAGCGATTACAACCGCCGCCTCGTCCGCTGGTGTGAGACGAACCTGCCGTTCGCCGAGTTCTCGGTGAACGAGCTCGACCCGCCCCTGGCGTACGAATCGGGTTTCTTCGACCTCGTCTACGCGATCTCCGTCTTCACGCATCTCCCGGAAAGCCTGGAGCAGGCCTGGATCGACGAGCTCGGCCGGACCCTCCAGCCCGGAGGGCTCCTCGTGTTGACGACCCACGGAAACTCCTACCTCGAGCGCCTGACCGCCGAGGAGCGCGCGCGGTACCTCGCCGGAGACGCGACCGTTCGCTGGGCGAGCGTCGCCGGAACGAACCTCTGTACGACGTTTCATCCCGAGGCCTACGTCCGAGAGCGGCTCGCTCCCCAGCTGGAGCTGCTCGAGTTCGTGCCGGAGGGTGGGACGATCGGAAGCCTTCGCCAGGACTTGGTCGTCTTCAGGAAGCCCTGACGGACGTGCGCTACTCGGCGAGCTTGAGGAAGGGAAGCTCGCTCGCCAGCTCGAGTGTTCCCAAGGACGGCAGCCAGTCCCGCCGGCAGGTCGTCGAGGCGAGCGCGCTCGCCTCGCGGCGCATGAGCCAGTTGTCGAAGACCTGGTCCTGGGCGATCTGGACGAGGGCCGCGCGGATCGCAGCGCTTGCCTCGGGGAGCGAGAACGCGCCGAGTGGGGCCGTGGGGCTGAGCACGCGCACGTCGATGGTCTTGTTGCGCGTGTGGAGCGTGGCCGAGCGGCCGACGGGAATCCGGAACACGGCGGCAGGCGCCATTCCTTCGATCGCCACTCCTCGTCCCCGGCGTCCGAGCCACGGCGGAGCGGGAGTCGCCTGGACGAGCCGCGCCGAGGTGCTCGAGTACGAGCTGCGGTACTCGACGATCGCCGCGTGCGAAGGCGACGCCACTCGGAAGTTGCGCTCGATTCGAGCTTGCCGAAGCTCGTCGCCGATGACGCCCCGCGCGATCGCCCGCGTCGCTCCTACGCGCGCGAGCGCCGCCCGGTACGCGGCGCCGCTGCCGCCGAAGCGGTACCTGACGATCGCGCGCTCTGCCGCCTTCAGGTCCTCGGGCTTGATCTGCACATGGCCCTTGAGCACGAGCCTCGCAAAGAGCGAGCTGTACGCGACTTCGCGGTCGCCGGTGACGCCGGTCAGGCTCGAGATCTGTCCGTTTCGGATCGTGCCCCAGGGCGTGTCGCACTGGACACCGCCCGGAAGGACGAGCTGGCCGACGCTGAGCGACGGGTCGAACCCGGGGCCTGCCATGGCGGGGCCGGCGCACAGGCTGGGGTCGCGCGTCCAGAGGTAGACGCATGCTGCCGCCGGCTTGTCCGGGTCGCGATCCGCCGCGGTCCACTCGCCCCAGCCCCACGACCAGACGGTTTCGAAGGCGATCTCGCGGCGCACCTGCTTGATCGCGAGCACCTGGAGCTTGATCGTGTTGAACCAGGCGCTCGCGGGCTTCAGCCTCTCGCGCCCGCCCTGGCCCGGGCCGGTGTGGAAGCCGAGGAAGATTCCGATCTTCGAGGGCGGAATCCCGATCTCGGTGAGGTCGATCACGCCCTGCCGGAACGCGTTGCGCAGGGTGCGCGAGCCACGCGTCGGTCCCTGGGCGTGGATCTGGGGCGACGCGAAGTAGATCTCCCGCACGAAGTCGGTGTAGAGCGCGGCCTCCCGCCACCAGTCGCCCGCTTCGCCGTCCGTGAACGGGCGATTCGAGAGCAGGAGGAAGGGGTGCGCGCCCAGCGCTCGCAGGTGGCGGACGAAGGTGATGATGTTCTCGCGGTACTGTGCATTCGTCGGTGACCACGGTGTCGGGAGGTTCGACCCCCACATCTCGTTCAGCGCGATCCACGGCGTCGCGCAGGCGGATGAGGCGACCGCGCGGTAGAAGACCCGGTGAGCCCAGTCGACGACCTCCGCCGGGTCCTTCGGCTTGTTCGGCGTCCCGACCCGTTGCTTGAGGTACATGTCCCAGTAGACGGTCTTCGCACCGAGAGCGCGTATCTGCGGCGGAAAGAGGAAGTTGGCCGCGGCGGCAGTGACTCCGGGCCGCGCGAACATGGGCCAGTACGGGACCGAGCCGTCGGCGAAGTCGATCCACAGGGGCGAGGCGTTCGATAGCCCGCACGGACGGGCTTCCGCTTGCCCAGGGGCGGCGGCGAATAGCGCGACGCAGCCGAGGAGGACGACGAGGAGCCGCTTCACCGGTGAAAGGCTACCGATCTGCTCGTACGAGGAAGCCACTGCGCCCTTGTTTGATGAGCACACGGCTGAACCCTGCTCCGCCGAACAGGAACCTGAGCTCGCGCTCGGTGTAGTCGAAGATCGGGCAGTTGTTGATCACCTCGTAGCGCAGCTTTCGCACGGGGCCCTTGAGCCAGTTCCAGCGGGGAAAGCTCGCGACCGTGCTTCCCGACATCAAGTCCGCGATTCGGCGGACGAAAACGTGCGCGTCGGACTGGTAGTCGAAGAAGCCGAGCGCGAGGACGACGTCGAAGGGTCCTTCGAGCGGCGTCGCCAGGAAGTCGCCGTGGACGAGCTTGACCTTGTCGCCGAAGCGCGCGAGGCGCTGCTTCGAGAGGTCGAGCATCTCCTGGGCGATGTCGGCGTTCACGTACTCGCCGGCACCCGCCTCCAGGACGAGCTCGCCGACGCGTCCCGAGCCGCCCCCGATGTCGAGCACGCGCGGTGCGGCGTACTCGCGGACGACGCCTATGGCGAAGTCGCGGCGCTTCAGCAGTCCGGGGCGGACAGCGCGCTGGAGCGGATGCTCCTCGTCGTAGAGCGCGTCAAACGAGGACGCCTTCTCGCGAAAGTGATCTCGTACGAGCTCCGTAGCGTTCGACGA
>CAZQAG010000096.1:0-8185 GCA_964591295.1 uncultured Gaiellales bacterium
AGACGGCCGAGTTCAGCGCCGCGAACTTGTTGTCGTTCTGCGGGATGATCGTCCCGAAGTACTCCTTGACGAGCTCCTCGTGCTCGCGCAGGCCGGAGTCCATGTCCAGGAAGAGGACGCCCTGGTCCTCGAGCTCCTGCTTGAGCTTGTGGTAGACGACCTCGGACTCGTACTGCGCACCAACACCGGCCAGATAGTTCTTCTCAGCCTCGGGGATGCCGAGCCGGTCCCAGGTGTTCTTGATGTCCGGCGGCAGGTCTTCCCAGGATTTCGCCTGCTTCTCGGTCGGGCGGATGTAATAGAAGATGTTGTCGAAGTCGATCTCGGCGACGTTGCCGCCCCATTCCGGGAGCGGGCGTGCGAGGAAGTAGTCGAGAGACTTGAGCCGGAAGTCGCGCATCCACTGCGGCTCGTTCTTGTGCTCGGAGATGGCTGCGACGAGCTCGTGCGAGAGCCCTCGGCCCGACTTGAAGAAGTAGTCCTCGGGGTCGTGGAACCCGTACTTGTACTCGGTCTTGATCCCGCCGACGACTTCGGTCTCTGTTAGGGCCACTAGGCCTCGCTTCCCACAACTGGTTCAGGCATGAATGCCTCGTACCCTTCGGCCTCGAGCTTGTGCGCGAGCTCCGGACCGCCTTCCTCAACGATACGCCCGTCGACGAAGACGTGCACGAAATCGGGCTGGACGTAATTCAGGATCCGCTGGTAGTGCGTGATGATGAGCGCGCCGGTCTCGGAGCCGACGAGCTCCTTGACCCCGGTCGCAACGATCTTGAGGGCGTCGATGTCCAGCCCCGAGTCGGTCTCGTCGAGGACGGCGACGCGCGGCTTCAGCATCGCCATCTGGAGGATTTCGACCCGCTTCTTCTCGCCGCCGGAGAAGCCGTCGTTCAGATACCGCTGCGCGAGCTCGCGCGGGATCTTCAGGTGCTCCATCGCGGCCAGCATGTCCTTGCGGAACTGCGGAACCGGAACCGGGTCGTCCTCGCCGCCGGCCCGCGCCTTCCGGATCGCGTTGAGCGCCGTGCGCAGGAAGCTCGTGACCGTCACGCCCGGGATCGCGTGCGGGTACTGGAACGCGAGGAAGAGGCCGAGCTGCGCGCGCTCGTCGGCGCCCATCTCGGCGATCTCCTGGCCGTCGAAGAGCGCCTCTCCGCCGGTGATCTCGTAGGCGGGATGGCCCATCAAGGCGTAGGCGAGCGAGGACTTGCCCGATCCGTTCGGGCCCATGAGCGCGTGGATCTCACCCGGGTTCACGGCGAGGTCGACGCCCTTGACGATCTCGGTGCCGTCTTCGAGGGCGACGTGCAGGTCTTTCAGCTCTAGCAGTGCCACTTTGTGCGGTCCCTAACCCTTTCCCGGAGCGGGTTTTCGCTCCGCTTTGCCCATGGTAGCTGACCCTTTCCTCCCTACCCGCAGTGCTACTCTCTGAACGTGCCCTTTGGTATCCCACTGTGGGAGCTTCTGCTCATCCTCCTGGTCGTGCTGCTCGTCTTCGGCCCCAAGCGCCTGCCCGAGATGGGGCGCTCGCTGGGTAGGGGGATGCGCGAGTTCAAGGACTCGATCACGGGCAACGACGACCGACCCGCGGAGATCCCGCCTGCGCGCGAAGAGACTCCGGTCCCCGCCGCTCAGCGGCGCGACGACTCCTCTACCTAGGGCTCGCGCGTGAGGCTGCCCCGGCGCCTTGGCCACGGCGAGGAGGCGTCACTCGTCGAGCACCTCGACGAGCTCCGCACCCGCCTCCTGATCGCGCTCCTGTCGCTCGCGGCCTGCTTCGTCGTCGCCTTCATCTTTCACGAACACCTGATCGAGTGGCTGGGCGAGCCACTGCCCGACGACAAGAAGCCGATCACCTTCGGCGTGCTCGAGCCGCTCACGACGTCGATCAAGGTCAGCCTCTGGGCAGGCTTCGCGCTCGCGCTCCCGATCATCCTCTGGCAGCTCTGGAGCTTCTTCGCGCCGGCGGTCGAGGAGCACGCCCAGCGGATCGTCGCGATCTTCGTGGCCATTTCCACGGTCCTCTTCGCAGGCGGCCTCGCCTTTGCCTACTGGGTCGTTCTCCCTCCCGCCATCAATTTCCTGACGAACTACGACTCCCACCTGTACGACATCGAGATCAGGGCGAGCTACTACTACTCGTTCGCGGCCTTCATGCTCGTCGCGCTCGCGCTCGTCTTCGAGCTGCCGATCTTCGTGCTGGCGCTCGTCCGGCTGGGCGTCCTCTCGACCGACGTCCTGCGCCGAAACCGCAAAGCGGGCTTCATCATCATGTTCGTCGTCGCAGTCCTGCTCCCGACGGCGGACCCGGTGTCGCTCGTGCTCGAGACGATTCCGCTGCTCATCCTGTTCGAGCTCTCGATCTGGCTCGCCGTGTTCATGGAACGCCGCTGGAAACGGGCGGGAGCCGCCGGGCTCGCCTCCGCGCCGTGACGTACCCGAAGATCGAGCTGCACGTCCACCTCGAGGGCACGGTCCACCCAGAGACGCTGCTCGAGATCGCTCGCCGAAACGACTACGCGCTTCCGACGGACACCGTCGAGGGCCTGCGCGAGCTGTACGAGTTCCGGGACTTCGAACATTTCATCGAGGTCTGGGTGCTGACGACGAACGCTCTGCGGACGCGCAAGGATTTCCGACAGGTCGTGGTCGACTACGCCGCAGAGGCCGCGTCACACGGAGCGGTCTACCTCGAGGCGATCTTCTCGCCGGCCGAGCGGGTCAGGCGCGGCGTCGAGTGGGACGACATCTTCGCCGGCTACTGCGAGGGCGCCGAGGAGGCTCGGGAGCTTCACGGCGTGGAGGTCAGGCTGACCCCGGACATCGTCAGAGGCTTTCCTCTGGACGAGGCGGAGTTGGTCGTGCGCTACGCGGCGAAGTACAGGGATCGCGGCGTGGTCGGGGTGGGCCTCGGCGGGCTCGAGGCCCAGTATCCGCCGGAGCCGTACGCGTCCGTGTTCGGCCTCGCGAAGGCCGAAGGCCTCGGTTCGGTGCCCCACGCCGGAGAGGTGGCGGGGCCGGCTTCGGTTCGCGGCGCACTGGATGCCCTCGGCGCCGATCGAATTCGACACGGCTTCCGCGCAGTCGAAGACGAGGCGCTGGTCGCCGAGCTGGCGCAGCGGGGGATCGTCCTGGACGTCTCCCCGGTCTCGAACGTCCGGACCGGCGCGGTCGGTTCTCTGGCCGATCACCCGCTGCCGAAGCTCGTAGCAGCAGGCGTGCGCTGCTCGATCTCAACCGACGACCCCGCCATGTTCGACACCGATCTCACGGGTGACTACGACGCCGCGCGTTCTCTCGGAATCGATCCACGCTCCGTCTACACGGCAGGAGTCGCAGGCGCGCTCTGCGACGAGGCGACTCGCAGACGGCTCCGAAAGGTCGGCAGAGAGTTCGACTGGACCCAACTGGCCCAGGCGGAGCTAGTCTAAGAACGTATGGCCAGGTCAGGCGCCCGTCGCAATAGAGGTCCGACGCCCAAGCCGCAAGCGCGCGGTGCGGCCGCGCCTGCAAGCGCACGGCCCGAGTTCAGCGCAGTCGAGGCCGAGATGTTCTTCCCGAAGCTCCGACGCCAGGCGAAGTGGATGTTCGTCTTCCTCGCACTCGCATTCGGGATCGGCTTCGTGGCCTTCGGCATCGGCGGCACCGGCGGCAGCGGGATCAGCGACCTCTTCCAGCGCGCCGATGGCGGGACCGGCGGCCCATCGGCCAGCGACGCTCGAGAAAAGATCGAGGACGGCAACCTTGCCGCGTACAAGGACCTGTCCGAGGCTTACCGAAGCCAGAACAAGCCGGACGAGGCGATCGCAGCCGGCGAGAGCTACCTCGAAGCGCGGCCGAAGGACTACGACTTCATGCGCACGCTCGCGAGCGACTACGAGGGGAAGGCAACGACGCTCCGCGAAGAGGCGGCACACGTTCAGGAGGAGTTGACGGCCACGACGGGCGGTACGGTGTTCGGCCTCCCGCAGAACACGCTCCTCGGGCGCGCGCTCGGCACGGGGAAGATCGACCAGGAGCTGACCACTGCGGCGAACCAGAAGCTGACCGAGCAGTACTCGGGGATCCAGACCGCCTACTCGCGCGCGACGGAGCTGTACCAGAAGCTCGCCGCCGCCGATCCCGACGACGTGCTCCTGCAGCTCCTGCTCGCGCAGGCGGCCTACCAGGCCCAGAACGTGCCCGTCGCGGTCAAGGCCTACGCGCGGGTGATCGAGCTCGCCCCGGACAGCGCCGAGGCGCAGCAAGCTGCGCAGCAGATCGAGCAGCTCAGGCAACAGGTCGAAAGCGGCCATGACGAAACCGACGGCCATGACGAGACCGAAGCCGGCCATGGCCCCTCTGGTTAGACTCCTCCGGACTTGGAGGGGCCTGTGAACTTCGACGTGAAGACCGACAAGGTCGACGACGCCACCTACGTCATCTCGCTGACTGGGGAGGTCGACCTATACACCGCGCCCGACTTCAAACAGCAGTTGCTCGACGTGATCACCCAGGGCGGCAAGGACGTCGTCGTCGACTTCTCCAACACGACGTTCATCGACTCGACGACCCTCGGCGTCCTCGTCGGTGGCGTCAAGCGGCTGCGCGCCCAGGAGGGCCGGCTTGCGCTCGTCTGCAGCGACCGCAACATCACGAAGATCTTCGAGATCACCGGGCTCGACCGCGTCTTCATGATCTATCCGACCCGCGACGAGGCGCTCGCCAAGACCGGCGCCTCCAGCCAGCCTTCCTAGTTTGCGGCTGGTCCCGGGCGCTTTCCTGGCCGGGTTGATCGTCCTCGTCGCGAGCGGCTGCGGCACCGGTGGGCCCGCGAAGGGCGGCAACCCGAGCACGGGCAGGGAGCTCTTCCTAACGACTGGGAAGTGCGCAGGGTGTCACACGCTGGCCGACGCGCGCTCGAAAGGACAGGTCGGCCCGAACCTCGATTCGGCGTTCGCCCGCCCAAAGGAGGAGGGCTTCAAGGAGAGCACCGTACGCAACGTCGTCCTCGACCAGATTCGTTTTCCGACCAAGGGCAGCCTGATGCCGGCCAACCTGCTCCGCGGTCAGGACGCGGAGGACGTGGCGGCCTACGTCGCGAAGTGCGCAGCGAGCAAGGACGAGGCGGCGTGCCCAGGGACCGCCGCGGCCGGTACCGGCGGGGAAGGCCTTTATGCCTCTCTCGGGTGCGCGTCGTGCCATTCTCTCGACGGCGCCAAGTCGAGCGGCCCGACATTCAAGGGCCTTTTCGGGTCGACCAGCAAGCTCGCCAACGGCGAGACCATCAAGGCCGACGAGCAGTACTTGCTCGCCTCGATCCTCGACCCCGACAAGCAGGTCGTCGCGGGCTACCAGCCCGGCGTCATGAGCGCCGTGATCAAGAAGGGCCAGGTCTCGGAAGCCGACGCGAAGCTGCTCGTCGACTTCATCAAGAAGCAGAAATAGAGCCCTAACGGACTTAGCAACAGTCTGTTGCTAAGTACGGCGGGTCTCGGGGACTTCTTCGGCCTCGAGATCGACGACGACGTGTGTGATCGGAACCGCGAAGCGCTCGCGCGCCGCTTCGACGATACCCCGCTCGAGCCAGTGCGAGCGGCCCACCGGATGGGTCGAGATGATGATCTCGTCGGGGCCGAAGAGTCGGAGCGCGTCCTCCATCGCTTGGAGCGGCTCCGCGTCGCCCACTTCGCCCTTTGCGTCCACACCCGCCTCGCGTAGGCGAGCGAGGCTCGCGTTCAATCGTTCCTGGGCCTTGACGCGCGCGTCGTCCTCGTCTGACGCCCAGTGCCGCATGGGGGAGTTGAGCGCAGGGCAAACGACCAGCACGTGCTCGTCGAAGCCCTCGGAGCGGCGGCGGATCTCCTCGCGGAGAGGACCGCCGCCGACGGTCTCGTTCGCGATCACGAGGATGCGGTGCTCGTTCTCGCTGCTGTGCCGGGAGGAGACCGCCTGCCTCGGCGGTTCGACGCGCCGTCCGCGAACGAGGTAGACGAGGCCGGCGAGGGTGAGCAGCGAGAAGACGGCGAGCCCTACCCACTTCCCCAGCGTCAGCGCTGCGATCGCGATCGCAGCGAAGTACCCCACCGTCAGTAGAAGGAACCGATACGCCTCCGCCTCACTACGGAGAGGGTTGATCATCTCGCACTCCTGGCCGGCCACCGCTCCCGCCCGGCGAAGCCGGGCTCCGCGGCGGCCTGACGTCGCAGGCGGCCCGGTGCTCTCCGGGGCCGTGTTGACAAACACTGTCCCCTCCGGCCCCGAACCGCCAGCGACGCCCCAGAAGCGCGAAAGAGGCTGGGCATCAGAGGATGTACACCGTTGTGTAGACCACAATCCACATTACGTCGACGAAGTGCCAGTAGATCCCTGGGATCTCCACGCCCCAATGCTCTTTGGGCGTGAAATGCCCCCGGAAGGCGCGCACCGTGGCGAAAGCGAGCAGCGTCAGCCCGATGAAGACGTGCGCTCCGTGCAGGCCCGTGAGGCCGTAGAACGCCGAGCCGAAGCCCCCGTCGTGCGGCGCGAACCCGATCCGGGAGTACTCGCGCGCCTGGGTGAGCAGGAAGACCAGCCCAAGAGCCAACGTGAGCACGAGACCCGCCTTCATGCCCGCGCGGTTGCCGCGCTTGATCGCCTGCAGCGACCAGTGCATCGTGAAGCTGGACGTGAGGAGGATCACCGTGTTCACCCCGGCGACGTAAACGGGCAGGTGGAAGGGATGCGGCGGCCACTCGGGGGCTCCGTTCACGACCCGAACGAGGAAGTAGGCCGTGAAGAACGAGCCGAAGAGCATGATCTCCGACGCGATGAACAGGAGCATTCCGAGCGTCGTCGAGTCGACGCGCGAGCTCTGGTTCGCCGTGGGCGGGCCGTGGTGAGCTTCGGCGTGAACGGTCACTAGTGGCCGACCGGCTCCTCGGCGAGGACGACGTGCTCGACGGGCAGCTTCGAGTCGTTGTGCAGCCGTTGGACGAGGTTGCGCTTCATCCACGGGGAGCGCTCGGGCGCGAAGGTCGAGACGATGATCTCGTCGATGCGCTCGTCGTGGACAGCCTGCATGGCGGCCGTGTACGGGTCCGGGTGCGAGACCTGGCCGTGGGCTTCGATCCCCTGGCCGCGCAGGACCGCGAGCGCCCGCCGCAGGCGGCGCTCCGCCTCGGGGTGGTCGGCCTGGTTCGAGTCGCTCTGGGGGCAAATGATGAGAAAGCTCGCCGGCGAGCGCGCCGCCCGCTCCTGGATGCGCGCGAGCAACGGGTCGCCGACGACGGTCTCGTTTGCGATCACGAGCACGTTCGCCTCTCCCTCGGCCGCCAGATCGACGACGACGTGCTCGACCGGCAAGCCCTGAGCTGCGTCGCGGATGCGATCGATTACCTTCCGCCGCAGCCAGGCCGAGCGCTCCTTCGGGTGCGTCGAGACGACGACCTCGGTCGGCTTCGGCTCGAGCATCGCGATCGCGTCGCGCACGGCGTCGGCCGGGTCGGCCTCGACCACGAGACCTTGGGCGGCGATCCCGGCCTCTCGCAGCGCGGACAACGTCCGATCGAGGCGCCTGCCGGCTGCCGCGCGCCGGGTGTCCTCGTAGACGACGTACGCCGTGTGCGGATGGCTGACCGGAGCGAGGACGGTGATCAGATCCACGCCGTCGGCGGCGCGACGCTTCAGCGTCTCGATCAGGCTCGGGCCGGCGACGGTTTCGTTTGCAACAACGAGGACGTGGCTCACGTCGTGCGCACCTCCTCTGTCTCTGTCTCGGGCTCCTGCACGCCGTTGAAGACCGCGTGCCGCGCTCCCTCGACGCCGTACTCGTACGGCCCGCCGACGATCTGCGGGATCTCGTCGAAGTTGAAGATCGGCGGCGGTGACGAGACCTGCCACTCCAGCGTCATCGAGCGCCAGGGGTTCGAGCCGGCGAGCGGCCCTCGTTGCCAGCTGACGATCATGTTGTAGATGAAGACGATGAACGACGCCCCGAGCGCGAACGAGGAGATCGAGATGACCATGTTCCACGTGCTGAACTCCGGCGAGTAGTCGGACACGCGTCTGGGCATCCCCTGCACGCCGATGATGTGCATCGGGAAGAACGTTGCGTTGAACCCGATGAACGTCAGCCAGAAATGGAGCTTCCCGAGCCGCTCGTTGTACATGCGGCCGGTCATCTTCGGGAACCAGTAGTAGATCCCGGCGAAGATCGTGAACAGCG
>CAZQAG010000097.1:0-8086 GCA_964591295.1 uncultured Gaiellales bacterium
CGTCGACGTCGTCTACACGGAGGACATCAACTCGAACTCCGAGTACTTCGGGAAGGTCCAGGGCCCGCTCTCGCGGGGTCAGTCGATCGACCGCGACCTGGTCGTCCTCACCGACAACGAGCGGTACCTCTCGACGATGATCGACAGAGGCTGGACCGAGGAGCTCGACAAGGACGCGATCCCGAACATCGAGAATCTCGTCGACGTCCAGAGGCATCCCGGGTTCGACCCCGACCGTGAGCACAGCCTTCCGTGGCAGTCGGGCATGACGGGGATCGCGTACAACGCGAAGCTGACGAAGCCGATCACCTCCGTCGACCAGCTCCTCGAGGATCCTGACCTCAAGGGGAAAGTGACGATGCTCGACAACTTCTCCGACTCGCTCGGCATCGTGATGCTCGCCAACGGCGACGATCCGAGCAAGATCACCGACGACGCTTTCAAAAGCGCGCTCGATCGCGTCAAGGAGGCATCCGACTCGGGTCAGATCCGCCGGTTCACCGGCAACGACTACACCGGCCCCCTGTCGAACGGAGATCTCAAGGCGTGCCTGGCTTGGTCGGGCGACATCGTGCAGCTCCAGGCCGACAACGCGGATCTCAAGTGGGGCATCCCGTCCGACGGCGGGATGATCTGGACGGACAACATGCTGATTCCGAAGGGCGGCGACGCCTATACGGCGTCCGTTTACATGAACTACGTCTACGACCCGAAGGTCGCAGCCAAGCTCGCCGCCTACATCAACTACGTCACTCCGGTGAAGGGCGCCAAGGAAGAGCTCGCGAAGACCGATCCGGAGACGGCGGGCAACGAGCTGATCTTCCCGACGGAAGAGACGCTGTCTCAGGTGCACCTCGTCGATCCGGCTGCGCTCAAGAACCAGAGCTACAACGAGCAGTGGCAGGCCGTGCTCGGCGCCTAGCACTCCCCGCCATTGGGTTTCTTCCACCGTCATCGCGGCCTCACGCCGTACCTCCTCCTCGCCCCGGGGCTGGCGTGGCTCGCCGTCTTCTTCCTGGTTCCGCTCGGCTTCCTCGCGTACCAGTCGCTCGAGTCGGGGAGCTTCGACCTCGGCTACTCGTTCGACTGGGCCTGGGGCAACTACTGGGACGCGCTGGACCGGTACCACCCCTGGATTCTCCGGTCGCTGCTCTACGCGGGGCTCGCGACGCTGTTCGCCCTGGTCATCGCCTATCCGTTGGCGTATTGGATCGCGTTCCGCGGCGGCCGCTGGAAGAACCTGCTGCTGATCCTGATCATCGCCCCGTTCTTCGTCACGTACCTGATCCGGACGCTCGCCTGGCAGACGATCCTCGCCGACCAGGGACCGGTCGTCGACATCCTGCGGGACGTCGGGATCCTCGGCGCCGACGGACGCCTCCTCGCTACGTCGATAGCCGTCGTCGCCGGGATCACCTACAACTTCCTGCCCTTCATGGCCCTGCCGCTCTACGTCTCGCTCGAGGCAATCGACCACCGGCTGATCGAGGCGGCGGAGGATCTCTATGCGAGCCGCGTGCAGGCGTTCCTGCGGGTCACGCTGCCGCTCTCCCTGCCCGGGGTCGTCGCCGGCACGCTCCTGACGTTCATCCCCGCCGCGGGTGACTTCATCAACGCGGAGCTGCTGGGGACGCCGAAGCAGGCGATGATCGGGAACGTCATCCAGTCGAGGTTCCTCGAACTCGGTGATTACCCCGCTGCAGCCTCGCTCTCCTTCACGCTGATGGCGGTGATCCTCGTGCTGATCGCGATCTACGCGAGGGCCGTCGGGACGGAGAAGCTGACCGGATGAAGTTCGTTCGACGTCACCTCCTGACCGTCTACGCGATCCTCGCGTTCGCCTACCTGCTCGTGCCGATCGGCATCGTCGTCCTCTTCTCGTTCAACGACCCGGCCGGGCGCTTCAACTACACATGGCAGGGCTTCACGCTCGACCACTGGCGCAACTGGGACGGCGTCCCGGGCCTACGGGACGCGATGACGCTCTCAATCGAGATCGCAGCGCTCGCGAGCATCGCGGCCACGCTCCTCGGGACGTTGATCGCGCTGGCGCTGGTTCGCTACGGCTTCCGCGGGCGCGGGAGCACGAACCTCCTGATCTTCCTGCCGATGGCGACGCCGGAAATCGTGCTCGGCGCCTCGCTGCTGACGCTGTTCCTCAACCTCAGCGTCTTCCTGGGCTTCGCGACGATCCTGATCGCCCACATCATGTTCTGCATCAGCTACGTCGTCGTGACCGTGAAGGCGAGGCTGATCGGGTTCGACCGGAGCCTCGAGGAGGCGGCGATGGACCTCGGCGCCAACGAGTGGGTGACCTTCCGGAAGGTGACGCTCCCGCTGATCGCGCCGGCGATCCTGGCGGGCGCGCTGCTCTCGTTCGCGCTCTCGATCGACGACTTCGTGATCACCTACTTCAACTCCGGCTCCGAGATTACGTTCCCGCTCTTCGTCTGGGGTGCGGCGCGCGTGGGAGCGCCGCCGCAAGTTAACGTGATGGGCACGATGATCTTCGCGGTCGCACTCAGCCTGATGGTCCTGAACGTCGTGCTGCAGCGGCGTCGAGAGAGTCAGGTGAGGGCATGAGCACCGAAGTCGCAGCGACCCAGATCGACCGGGAGCGCGTCAGGGAGCTGACAGAGCGCGAAGGCAAGCGCCTCGACGAGCAGACGCAGGCCTCGAAGCGCATGTTCGAGCGCGCGCGGAAGGTGCTGCCGGGAGGCGTCCCTTCCTCCTATCAGGCGCGTGAGCCCTGGCCGATCTACCTGGACCGCGGCGAGGGCGCTTCGGTCTGGGACGCGGACGGCCGGCGCCTCTGGGACTTCCACAACGGCTTCGGCGCCATGCCCCAGGGCCACGCGCACCCGGCAATCGTCAAGGCGGTCGAGGACCGGGTGCGGCTCGGGACGCATTTTGCGGCGCCGACCGAGGACGGGATCGTCGTCGCCGAGGAGCTCGCCCGCCGGTTCGGGCTGCCGAAGTGGCGATACAACAACTCGGGCTCCGAGGCGACGATGGACGCGATCCGGATCGCTCGCGGGCTTACCGGGCGGGACACGATCCTGAAGATCTTCGGGTCGTACCACGGCCACCACGATGGGGTCATGGTCGGGGTCGGCGACGTCGACACCGACGTCGATCCGGACGACATCCCTTCGACCACGTACGGCAGCGGCGTCCCCCAGGCCGTCGCCGACCTCACGATCGCCGTCCCGTACAACGATGCTGCCGCTCTCGAGCGTCGCATCGAGGTTCTCGAGGGCGAGGGCCGGAAGCCCGCCTGCCTGATCATGGAGGCGGCGATGATGAACCTCGGCGTCATCTTGCCGGCGGACGGCTACCTCGAGGCCGTGCGCGACATCACGACGCGGCACGAGGTCGTGCTCATCTTCGACGAGGTCAAGACCGGGCTCGCGATCGCCGCCGGCGGCGCCACGGAGCGCTTCGGCGTCCAGCCGGACATGGTCACGCTGGCGAAGACGCTCGGCGGCGGACTTCCCTCGGGAGCCATCGGCGGCACCGAGGAGGTCATGTCGGTCGTCGAAGACGGCTCCGTCTACCAGGTGGGCACCTTCAACGGAAACCCGCTGACCATGGCGGCTGCGAGGGCCAGTTTGCTCGAGGTCCTGACGCCGGATGCCTACGAGCACCTCGACCGGATCAACGAGCGGCTCCTGGCGGGTTGCCAGGGCGTCATCGACCGTTTTGGACTCCCGGGCTACAGCATCGGGGTCGGGAGCAAGGGCTGCGTCACGTTCGCAGCCGAGAAGATCACCGACTTCAAGACGTTCAAGCAGCACCAGGACGCTGACATGGCCGAGCTCGCGTGGCTCTACAACCTGAACCGCGGGATCTTCATGACGCCGGGTCGCGAGGAGGAGTGGACGCTCTCGATCGCACACACCGAAGAGGCGGCCGACGCGTACATCGCGGTGTTCGAGGAGCTCGCGCGAGACCTCACGGCCTAGCGCGTGGCCCGAATCAGCGTGACCGTGTCGCCCGGTGCAAGCCGGAGCGAGCTCGTCGGACGCCATGGAGACGGCTGGCGGGCCCGCATCGCCGCCCCGCCCGAGCGCGGCCGGGCAAATGACGCGCTTTGCAAGCTGCTCGCCGCGACCCTCTTCCTTCCGCGGAGATCGGTTCGCGTCGTCGCGGGTGGAAGCGCCCGGGCGAAGGTGGTCGAGATCGACGGCCTGGACGCAGCCGAGATCGAGCGGAGACTGGCTGAGGGGTAAGCTCGGGCAATCGTGCGAGTCGTTGGGTTGATCACCCTCGCGCTGCTCCTCGCGGGTTGCGGAAGCTCGGACAAGCAATCCGAGGGGAGCTCGGATTGCCCGCCGCTCGCAGGCGGCGCCACCACGCCGCGGGTGAGCCCGGCGATCGAGGCCCGTGAGACGATGTACCTCACGCACGTCGGCATCGAGGCGCTCGAATGCTCCGACCGCGTCCTGTTCTCATTCCGGGAAGCTGCGCCGGGGCCGGGCTACAACATCTCCTACGAGCCGGCCGCGACCGCCAAGGCAGAAGACGGTTCGGGAAACCCGGTCGAGGTTGACGGCTCGGCGTTCCTGGTGGTTCGGCTCGCGCCCGCGATGGGCGCCGAGATCGTGGGCGAGCAGGTCCAGCCGACGTACACAGGGGCGCGAAAGTTGACGCCCGAGGGAACAAGCTTCGTTCGCCAGGTCGTCAAGACCGGCGACTTCGAAGCCATGGTGACCTGGGTGATCGGGCTCGACGAGGAGCGGCCGTTCACGGTGACGGCGTCGGAGTCGGACCTCGTCATCGAGCTCGGCTAGCCGTTCAAGCTGCTTGCGGGGGAAGGGAAGGCACGGTAAGGTCCCGCGCTGTGCTGAGGCGCATTGGGCTTCTTTTCGCTGTCTTGATCCTCGCCGGCACGGCGACGACTCTGGCTTCCGGCGGCAGGTCGGACGGGTACAGCTGGCACGACACACCTACGGGCTCGACGGCGCGGCTGCGCGGGATCTCCGCCGTGAGCGCCAACACCGTCTGGGCAAGCGGCAGCATGGGCACGGTCCTGCGCACGGTCAACCGCGGCGCGACCTGGCAGGACGTCGGCCCGCCGGGCACGGAAAATCTTCAGTTCCGAGACATCGAGGCCTTCGACGCCGACAACGCCGTCATCCTCTCGATCGGCAGCGGCAGCGACTCGCGAATCTACGTCACGTCCGACGCAGGCCAAACCTGGACGCTCGCGTTCGTCAATGAGGATCCGAATGCGTTCTACGACTGCATGACGTTCTTCGACGACCGGCGCGGCCTGGCGCTGTCCGATCCTCCCGACGGCAACAAGTTCAGGATCCTCTCCACGTCTAACGGCGGCCGAAGCTGGAGCGTCCTCAGCCCAGCTGGAATGCCGCCTGCGCTCCCCGGTGAGTTCGCCTTCGCGGCGAGCGGGCAGTGCATCACATCCGCGAACGGCCATCGTGCCTGGTTCGGCACGGGTGGGTCGGCGCAGGCCCGGGTCTTCCGCTCTGACAATCGCGGCCACACGTGGAGCGTCAGCGCGACGCCGATGAACAGCGGCCCGAGCTCGGGCATCTTCGCGCTCGCCTTCCGCGGCCAGCAACACGGGCTCGCGGTGGGTGGAGATTTCCTCGCCGAGACCGCCTCGCCGAACAACTTCGCGTCGACACGTAACGGCGGCTCGAGCTGGCAGCTCATTCCGACCGCTCCGCCCGAGTACCGATCGGGAGCGACCTGGGTCAACGGCAACACCGCGCTTGCGGTCGGCCCCTCCGGGAGCGACTTCAGCGCCAACCACGGCGACACCTGGCGCCGTTTCGACAACGGAAGCCTGGACACGACGGACTGCGCGAATCCGAACGCCTGCTGGGCCTCCGGGGCCAACGGCCGCGTCGCCTATCTCGTCCGCTAGCGGCTAGCTCCGCTCGATGAGCTCGATCCGGTAGCCGTCTGGGTAGTTGACGGTAGCGAACTAATCACTCTGAATGAGTCTGGTGGCCGCATCCGGCGGTCTCTGGAATGGAGGAGACCATGTCCCCGAAGAAGAAGCAACTGAAGCTCGTCGGCTACGTTCGCGTGAGCCAGGTCGGAGAACGCGACCAGGACGATTCGCTTCGAAGCCCCGACCAGCAGCGTGACGCCATCAAAGCCTACGTGAAGGCGCACGGACACACTGTTACGTTCCTGGAGCCCGACCTGGACGAGTCCGGCAAGTCGCTCGATCGGCCGCGCTTCCAGGAGGCGCTCGATTTGGTCAGGACGAAGCAGGCCGACGGCGTCATCGCCGCGAAGCTCGACAGGCTCACGAGGCGCGTCGGGGATCTCGGGAAGCTGCTCGACCTCGCGGAGAAGGAGAAGTGGAACCTGATCGCCGTGGACTTGGGTCTTGACGCGAGCACTGCGAACGGGAAGCTCGTCTGGAACATTCTCGCGTCCGTCGCCGAGTGGGAGCTAGACGTTAGGCGAACGAGCTGGAACGTCTCGGTCGCTGGCGCGATCGAGGACGGGAAGCACATCGGCCCACTGCCGATCGGCTACCAGCGGCGCGACGAGGTCGAGCCCGCGTACCACCCAGTGTCCGGCGAGCTGATCCGGGACGGGCGGCTCGTGGTGGACGCGAAGATCGCGCCGGTGATCCTCGCGGCGTTCCGTAAGCGCGCCTCGGGCGACTCGTGGCTGGAGATCGCCGACTTCCTGACTGAGTCCGGCGTGCTCCCGCATCCGCGCAAGAACAAGAAGACCGGCAAGCTCGTGCAGTCGCGGCGGTGGTCGCGGACGGGTGTCAAGGGGACGCTCTCGAATAGGGTCTACCGCGGCGAGGTCCGCAACGGCGCATACGTGAACGAGCACGCGCACGAGGTGATCGTTGATGAGGAGACCTTCGAGGCCGCCACCAAGAGCCGGTTCTACAACCCGCGTACCGGCTCGATCGCCGCGCAGGGATTCCTGACGACGCTCGTGACGTGCTCACGGTGCGGGCACAGGCTCTCTGTCACCGGCACCAGCTCGAAGCGTGAGGATGGCCAGCGCCGTGCGAGCTACTTCTGCCGGGGACATCACGCGGTCGATGAGGAGTGCGATGCTCGGGCGGTCGCTCAGGTGAACTTGCTCGATGCGCACGTCGAGACCGTACTCGTCGAGGCGCTGCGATCGGGAGATCCCCGCGTCGCGTCATTCACGAAGATCGGCGAGCTGATCGCGCTCGCAACGGCGACATACACGGACGCGAAGGCGAACCTGGACGCCATCCTCTCCGCTCCGGCGAGCACGCGCGAGAAGCTCGGCGACCGCTACTGGACGGAGGTCGAGAAGAAGCAGGCCGCGACGGAGGCCGCGCAGGTCGGATTCAGCGAGGCGCTCCGCATGTCCGAGACGATCGCATGGAAGACGATCACGAAACCGGACGGGACCCACGACCGCGTCGAGGCCGCGCCGCAGGATCTCGCCGCCGAGCTGACGTCAGACGAGACGCCGGTCGTGCGGCGGCGGGAGATCGCCCGCGCGCTGATCGAGAAGGTCGTCGTTGCCAAGGCCGATCCGAAGCGGCGACGGTGGCAGCCGATCGACGAGCGGGTTGAGGTCGTGTTCCGCGAGGCCGCGAGTAATCTGGAGGAGGAGGCAGCATGAGCGACGCTTACCGTCATCGACAAGTCCACGACCGACGAGGAAGTCTTCTCCGCGGCTGAGATCAGGTACAACGACGGGACGCGCCAGGCGGATCTGGATCTCCCGGCGTCTGAACGGCTGCCCGCGCTTCCCAATCCCCTGGAGTTCGAGCGGGGCTGGCAGGGTGCAAGCCCTCCGAGCAAGTGATCCAGGAGTACAAGAAGCCGGACGCGTAGGCGGCGGTTCAGGCGGCGTCTTAGAGCCCGCTTCCGGCGCGCACCGCCTCGACCACGGTGGCGGGGACGTTCAGCCCGGCGGTTCGTCACCCGTAGGCTCTGCCCACCCCTCCGGCACGAAGTCCGGGACCTCCAAGTCCAGGTCGGATCCCTCAACGAGGTGCGGCGGGACCTCCCCCCGGAGCAGGGCGCGAAGGTTCTGACCGAGGGTGATCTCAAGGACGATCGCCGGAAGCGGGTTTTCCCCCAACACGTCCCGGATC
>CAZQAG010000098.1:0-7918 GCA_964591295.1 uncultured Gaiellales bacterium
TGCGCCAGTTCACGGACTGGATCCACCAGGGCTGCGTGTGGAAGGCGTAGAACTCTCGCTCGTCGGCGACGTTCGTGGTCGTGAAGAACGACACGGTCGAGCCCTCGAACCAGACCTGGTACATGGTCGCGCCCTCGATCGGCGTCCACCGGACCATGCCCGGGAACTGCGGATCGAGCGGCCTCGGCCGGTCGCGCCAGCGCATGTTGAAGCCGTACGGCTTGCTCCAGCGGCCTTCGTGGCCTTTCGGGGAGATGCCGCGAACCCGCGCATAGAGCGCGTAGGGGTTGCCGGTCATCCAGGGAAGAGAAATCGGCACGGTCGCCGCCGGGCTCGCCAGCTTCACAGGCGAGCTCTGGCTCGACCAGATCAGTGCGCCCTCGGCGAACTTCTCGCTCGTCGAGAGCTCGAGCTCGTAGTTTCTCGCTCCTGCAACGGGCTTCCAGGCGAAGGCAGGCGTACGGGGGAAGCTTCGGTTGTTGAGCGACTCGGGCTCGTTGACCCGCAGCAGGAAGGCCTTCAGGCCCGTCGGCTTCTTGGGCGTCGGCGCGGCCATGGCGCTCTGGGCGCCCACAGTGAGCGCGAGCAGCGCAAGAACTCCGGCGACAGTGAGTCGGACAGGCATGGCAAGACGTTCTTCGGCAGAAATGACTCGTTCGGGCGTCCCTCAAACGAGGGAGGTGAGCTTCCGCTCGAGTAGCTCGCCAACCGCCAGGACAAGCGCATCCGAGCCGGGCGGGCCGGCGATCTGCAGCGAGGCGGGCAGTCCGTCCTCGGCGGGGCCGCACGGAAGCGCGAGGGCCGGCCAGCCCAGGGCGTTGAACGGCAACGTGAGCCGGACCGTTCGCTCCCGGATCTCGAGGTCGTCCGCGGGCAGCGGCGGCGCGACGAAACCAAGCGTCGGCGTCACGACGAGATCCGCACCGCCCAGCGCGGCCCGGGCACGCTCGGTGTACTCGCCTCGCGCCCGAACGCCACGCTCGTAGTCGGCATCAGTCACCTCGAGGCAGCGCTCGACCTTCGTACGCACGTTGTCGCCGTAGGAGTCCTTGAACTCGGCATAGAGGTCGCGGTGGACGTCTGCGACCTCGCGCATGAAGACGACGCTGACTTCGTTCAGGAACGGGAAGTCGATCTCTCGACTGCGTGGGAACAATTCGGCCGCCTCGCGTACACGCGCGTGGACAAGAGGATCTGCGTCCTCGAGCCACGCGACCCCCGCCTGGACCTCCTCGAGCGACTCGAGCTCGAGCGGCTCGAAGCCGTCGGCGAGCGCACGCAGCATCTCGACGCAGCCGCCGACCGTTCGCGCCATCGGGCCCACGTGGTCGAAGGTCGGGGCGAGCGGGAAGCACCCCTCGAGCGAGACGAGCCCGTAGCTGGGCTTGAAGCCGACGATTCCGCAGCAGGCGGCAGGGATGCGGACCGAGCCTCCGGAGTCGGTGCCGAGGGCCGCGTCGGCGAGCCCTGCCGCCAGGGCGGCCGCCGAGCCTCCGCTCGAGCCGCCGGCCATCCGGCCGGGGAACGCTGTGTTCGGGACGGTTCCGTAGTGGGGGTTCACGGAGGTGATCCCGTAGGCGAACTCGTGCAGGTTCGTCTTTCCCACGTTCGCGTAACCGGCGTCCTCGAGCCGGCTCACCGCCTCGGCCGTCTTCTGCGGCACGTGATCGGCGTAGACGATCGAGCCGTAGGTCGTCGCCAGCCCCGCCGTGTCGAAGATGTCCTTGACCGCGAGCCGGATTCCCTCGCCTACCCCGGCCGGCTGGGCGAGAAAGATGCCTTGAGATGCGGCATCGCCCGTCGTAGGATCAGTCGATCCCCGACCGGAGGAGGCGGAAGTGAACACGTACGTGATTCTGCGCAGAAGCGGCTGGCGATCGCCCGAGGAGCTCAAGGAGGCCGCTGGGCGCTCCAGCAAGGTCGGCGACGAGGAGATGTCGGACCAGGTCCGGTGGATCCGTTCCTATGTCCTCGAAGAGGACGGCGGCTCGGTCGGAACCGTCTGCATCTACCAGGCGACGAGCCCGGAGGCGATCCGGGAGCACGCCTCGCGCGCCATGCTGCCTGTCGACGAGATCATCCCGGTCGCTGACACGGTGCTCGTGCGGCCGGATCCGGAACCAGCTCAGGTCTAGGAGCTAGTCGAGGGCGAGGTACACGAGCGCGATCCCGACCGTCCCTGCAAAGAGCAACAGGGCGATGGCGAACAGTCCGAGGCCGAACAGCATGTTGCTCGGCGCATCCTCGGATGCAGGCTCGCGCGGCGGGACATAGTCGGGCGAACGCTCGCTCATACGACCACCGAGTCGAAGGCCATCGCAACGAAGAGCAGCGCGAGGTACGCCAGCGAGTAGTGGAAGAGCAGGCTGGCTCGGGCAGGCGTGCGTTCGCGCCGCAGCCGCACCGCGAGCCAGAGGAAGCAGCCGCCGAGAACTGCCGCTGCGACGAGGTAGACGGCGCCGAACTGGCCCCAGAGAGCGGGCGCGAGGGTGAACGCCACGAGGGCGGCCGTGTAAAGCACGATCTGTCGGGCCGTCTCGTTCTCGCCGCGCACGACCGGCAGCATCGGCACGCCGGCGGCCGCGTAGTCGCGCTTGATGAGAAGGGCGAGCGCCCAGAAGTGCGGCGGCGTCCAGAGGAAGACGATCGCGAACAGAACGAGAGCCGGCAGCGTCAGGTTCCCCGTCGCCGCCGCCCAGCCCACGAGAGGCGGCACCGCGCCCGCAGCGCCCCCGATGACGATGTTCTGCGGTGTGGAGCGCTTCAGGAGACGCGTGTAGACGAGGACGTAGAAGAGGTTGCCGACGAGAG
Organism: uncultured Gaiellales bacterium; assembly: GCA_964591295.1. Taxonomy (GTDB): domain Bacteria; phylum Actinomycetota; class Thermoleophilia; order Gaiellales; family Gaiellaceae; genus VAXT01. Next base: position 2,812 of record CAZQAG010000098.1, read on the forward strand.
CGAGCACGGCGGTCAGAACGTTGACCACGCTGGCCAGGAGCACGAATGAGAGCGCCGAGAGAGCGAGCCCGAACTCGAGCGCGTAGGCCGGCGTCACCCGGCCGGCGGCGACCGGTCGCGACCGCGTGCGCTTGCCCATCAGCCGGTCGATGTCCGCGTCCAGCACGTGGTTGAGCGCGCTTGCTCCACCGCACGCGAGCGCGAGCCCGACCATCGCCGCGGCGACGAGCCAGGCCGGCGGGAGGCCCCGCGCCCCGATCAGCATCCCGCAGAGACCCGTGAGCAGGAGCAGCGTCATGATCCGCGGCTTGGTGAGCGTCACGTAGTCGCGAACAGACTCCCTTCGAGACTTAGCAACAGTCTGTTGCAAAGTCTGAGGTGCTCCGCGCCACGACAGCGCTGCGGTCACGAGTGCGGCTGCAAAGGCCATGGCTGCCAGGGCGAGGTGGAGGCCTGGAGCGGTGACTGCCGCGGCGAGGCCGAACAGGACGAGGGCGGCGACGGCCGGAGCCAGCAGGCGCCGGTAGCTGACCCACGCCGCGGCCACTACAGCGGCCAGAGGCGGCAGTGCGACTGCGGCGAGCACCCGGTGACCGGCTCCGAGGTGCGCCGACCCGGAGACGACGGCGAGGAGCGTCCCATGCGCTCCCGCGAGCGCGGTCAGCCGAAGCCAGGGCCCGGGCCTCATATCCGCCGCTCCCAGATCCGGCGTCGGAGGTCGCGCAGGGGCCTCGCGCTCGTCACGTACGGAACCTTGTCGAAGTTGTGCGGGGGCGGCGGCGAGGTCGTGTACCACTCGAGGGTGTCGCCAAGCCACGGGTCGTTGCCGGAGCGGACTCCGGGCCGCCTTCTTGTCCAGAGCACGTTGATCACGAACACCAGGATGCCGCCCGCCATGACGAAGGCGCCGATCGTCGAGATGAGGTTGTACGTCTCCCAGGATCGCTCGCCGTACGTGTAGATCCGTCGCGGCATTCCCATGAGACCGAGCATGTGCTGAGGGAAGAACGCGAGATTGAACCCGATGAACGTCAGCCAGAAGTGCCACTTCCCGAGCCTCTCGTCGAGCAGGCGCCCGAAGATCTTCGGCCACCAGTAGTAGAGCCCGGCGAAGATCCCGAACATCGACCCGCCGAAGAGGACGTAGTGCAGGTGGGCGACGACGAAGTACGTGTCGGTCACCTGCCAGTCGATCGGGAAGGTGGCGAGAACGATCCCGGAGAGGCCGCCGATCGTGAAGAGCGCGACGAAGCCGAGCGCGAAGAGCATCGGGGTGTCGAAGATGAGGTTCCCGCGCCAGGTCGTCGCGATCCAGTTGAGGACCTTCACGCCGGTCGGGACGGCGATCACCATCGACGAGATCATGAAAAAGCCGAGCAGCGGCGTGGAGAGCCCGGTGGAGAACATGTGGTGGGCCCAGACGAGCAGCGAGTAGAAGCCAATCGCCACGGTCGAGAAGACGATCGCCGTGTAGCCGAAGATCGGCTTGCGCGAGAACACGGGAATCACCTCCGAGATGATCCCCATCACGGGCAGGATCATGATGTAGACCTCGGGGTGGCCGAAGAACCAGAAGAGGTGCTGCCAGAGCACCGCGTTGCCGCCGCCCGCCGGGTCGAAGAAGTGTGTCCCCGCCTGGCGGTCGAGGAGCAGGAGCGTCAGGCCTGCGGAGAAGGGCGGCAGCACGACCACGAGCATCGCCGCGTAGACCTCGATCGACCACACGAAAAGAGGGACGCGCATCCACGTCATGCCGGGAGCCCGGAGCCGGTGGATGGTGACGATGAAGTTGATCGCGCCGACGAGCGACGAGATCGACAGGATGTGCAGCGAGAGGATCAGGAAGTCCACCCCGTTGCCGCCGAGCCGCTCGGAGAGCGGGGCGTAGATCGTCCAACCTGTCTTCGCCGCGCCGCCCGAGGCGAAGAAGCTCGCAAAGAGGATCAACCCTCCGAAGAGGAACAGCCAGTACGAGAGGGCGTTAAGCCGCGGGAAGGCGACGTCGCGCGCGCCGATCATCAGCGGCACCATGTAGTTCCCGAAGCCCGCGAGGATCGGGACGACGACCAGGAAGACCATGGCCGTCCCGTGCAGTGTCATCACCTCGTTGTAGGAGTCGCGCGTCAGGAAGCTCTGGTTCGCCTGGGCCAGCTGCGTCCGCATGAGCAGCGCGAGCACGCCGGCCGCGCCGAAGAAGACGAGGCACGTGACGAGGTAGAGGATCCCGATCCGCTTGTGGTCGACGGTCGTGATCCAGCTCGCGACCCGGCCGCGATGCCAGGGCACCGGGTAGACCGGATAGGCCTCGGATCTAGCCGCCACTGGCGAACCTCTGCTGCACGTACCGGATGAGGGCGTCGCGCTGCCGCTTGTTCCAGTCTTGCCCGACCGGCGGCATCGCGTTCTTGCCGTTCGCGAGCAGCTGGACGAGCTGCTTACGCTGAGCAAGCGTCGCGTTCCCCTCGAGCGGAGGCCCGATCAGGCCCTTGCCTGCGAGGCCGTGGCAGGGGGCGCACGCGCCCTGGTAAGTCTGCTTGCCGAGGTCGCCGCCTTCCTTCAGCCGCGCGGAGACCCACGTGTCGAACTCGCCGGACGACACCGTGCGCACGCTGACGAGCATGAGCGCGTGCTGCACGCCGCAGAACTCTGCGCACTGGCCTTTGTAGACGCCGCGGGTGGTCGGAGCTTCGAAGCGGAGGTGGTTCACCTTGCCCGGGATCGCGTCCATCTTCCCGGCGAGCGAGGGAACCCACCAGCTGTGGATTACGTCGTTCGCGGGAGCGGTGATCTCGAGGTCGACGGGCCGGCCCGCGGGCAGGCGGAGCTCGTTCACCGAGACCGCGCCGTTCGGGTAGGTGTAGAGCCAGTAGAACTGGCGACCCTCGACCTGCACGGTCATCTTCGGCCCGGCCGCGTTCGCCACGCCCTTGATCCCCGGCAGCTTGTAGAAGACGACGGCGACGATCCCGGCGAGGATGAGTACCGGGATCGCGGTCCAGATCAGCTCGAAACGCGTATGCCCGCGGATCTGCGGGCCCTCTTCTTCGCGCGGGCGCCCCCGGTTCCGGTACTTGACGACGAACACGACGAGCGTCGCCTCGACGAGCACGAAGATGACGCCCGTGACTGCCAGGACGAGCCAGTACAGGTCCCGGATCCGCTCCGCGTTCGGCGTCTTCGCCGGGGGTGCGATGCCGCCGGTGCCTGCGAGAGCAGTCCCCGCGAGAGCCAAGGCGAGCGCCAGGAGGCTTAGGCAAGCAAGGGGAAGCTTCCGGCGCACAGGCGCTGGCATTCTATGAGGGCGCCTTGGGAGCGGCTACTTTGATCCTTGTGTGGCATGCCTGAGCACTCCCGCGTGACCATCCCCCCGGAGGTCTCGGAGCCGTACGAGGTCTTCCTGAACGGGGTCCCGCAGAAGGCCGGGCGTGACTTCCGCGCCGTGGGCCGGGCGCTTGTCTTCGAGCGGCCGCTCGCCCGCGAGGGAAAGCTCGGCTTTTGGCGCTGGCTCTCGCTCTTTCTCGGGGTCGCCGGCACCTATCGGCAGAACGACAGCGTTGACGTCGTGTACCAGGCGGGCGGCCGCAGAACAGTCGCGAGCGGCCTCCCCTTCGAGCGCCCCGAACGGGGTCAGACCCTGTAAAGGTTTACGGGGTCAGACCCCGTTAAGGAAGTGTTAGGACTTCGTTCGTGCCGCTGACGGAGAGGCCGGGGCGCGTTCCACCCGCGATCACGAAGACCTTTCGGCCGACCGCGACCACGCCGAGGCCGTGTCGCGCGGTCGGGAGGTTCGGCAGGCGCGACCAGCGCCGGCGCCTGACGTCGTACCGGTAGACCGTCCGGATCGTGACCGAGGTCGTCTCGCCGCCCGCAGAGACGATCCAGCGGCCGGCGCCGGCCGCACCCGTGCCGCCTCGTCGGCCAGGAATGCGCGGCAGGCGCTTCCACGTCCTAGCCCCCGGCACGTAGACCTCGATGAGGGCCAGATTCGTGTCGGCGCCCGCCGTTCGTCCGCCGAGGGCGTAGATGCGCCCGTTCAGCGCGGTCACGCCGAGGTGCTCCCGCGGAGTCGGGCCGGGAATCGTCGACCAGCGCCGGCGGGCGATGTCGAAGACGAGCGTCGAGGATGCGAGCCTCGACGAGGCGACGCCGCCGACGACGTACAGCTTCCCGTTGACGATCGCAGCCCCGCCGGCCGCGCGCGGCTCGGGCATCGGGGGCAAGCGCGTCCAGGCCCCGCCGGAGAACGAGAAGAGCGTCGTCAGCCGCGACCGATCCGGGGCGTAGCCGCCCGCGACGTACAACCTGCCTCGGTAGCCGGCCGCCATCGCATGGTCGACGGAAACCGGCAGGTCGGCTACCTGGCGCCAGTTGTTTCGGGTCGGGGAGTAGGCGTCGACCGTCGGTGAGTTCTCTCCCTTGGCGGTGAAGCCGCCGACGATGTAGATCCGCCCACCGGCGAGGGCAGCCGCCACCTCGCCACGCGCGAGTGGAAGCGGTGCGCCGCGACTCCACTTGCCGCTCGCTCCCGCGGCAAGCGACGGAAGGGCGAGCACGATGAGCGCCAAAGCAACCGAACGCATCGCATGAATGGTACGAGCCGGGCGCACACCCGGACTGAAACCGGTAGCTGCAATGCCGCACTTGCGCCGGCCGGCAAGAAGCCTGGGGTCACCCGGCTCGCTCGATAGATGCCGGGGCGCGCGACTACCTGCGCTCTAACTTCCAGTCTCGGAAGGCCTCGAGGAGCGCCTTCTCCGCCGCGGGGTCGAGCTGCTCGGGGGTCAGTCGCCCGGCGAGCGCGAGCGTCATCGCGATCTGACGGAGATAGGCGCGGCAGCCGTCGCAGGCCGCGATGTGACCGTCGAACCGTTGCCGCTCGTCCGCCGAGAGCGCGCCCTCGAGATAGTCGGTGACGAGCTCCACGAGCTCCTGGCAGCTGATCTCCATGACGGTTTCGGTCATCGGTCCTCCGCGAGATACTCCTCGAGCGCGCCCCTCACCTTCGAGCGGGCGCGATGCAGGATCACTCGCTGATTGGTCTCCGAGAGCTCCAGGGCGTTACGAACGTCCTCGGCGCTCCAGCCCTGCACGTCGCGAAGCGTGATCA
>CAZQAG010000099.1:0-7809 GCA_964591295.1 uncultured Gaiellales bacterium
TTGCGCTCTTCGCGGCGGTCTCCGCCTGGGGGCTGGTCGCGGTCGGCGGGATCGTCCGTGTCACGGAGTCGGGGCTCGGCTGCCCCGACTGGCCGCTCTGCGAGGGCAACGTCGTCCCGGCGCAGAGCCGCGCGCCGATCATCGAGTTCAGCCACCGCGCCACCGCGACGCTCGTCACGCTGCTCGTCTTCGCGACCGCCGTCTGGGCGTGGCGCGCGTATCGGAGCCGCCGCGACGTCACGCTCCCGGCGATCACGGCGGCGCTGCTCGTCCCGCTCCAGGCGCTGCTCGGCGCCGTCGTCGTCTGGCTCGAATTGCCGCCGTGGATCGTTGCCGTGCACTTCGTGGTCGGCATGCTCTTCCTCGCGGCGACCGTCGTAGCGGCGGGACGCGCCTGGCAGCGTCCCGTTGCGGCGAGCCGGGCCTTCGTGCGCACCGCGTGGGTCGGCGCCGGGACGTCTCTCGTCCTCGTGTCGCTCGGCGCCGCGGTCGTCGCGACCCACGCCGACGAGGCGTGTGGCCGCCAATGGCCGGCGTGCAACGGCGGTTTCGCCTCGGGCGGCGGCCTCGCCGTGCTGCAGGTCGCCCACCGCTCGTTCGCCTACACCGTCGCCGCGATTGCCGTCGTGCTTGCGGTACTCGCGTGGCGCGGTCGCGGACCGCGGCTCGCCGGCGCGGTGACGCTCGCAGCGGTTGTCGCGCAGATCGGCTTCGGGATCTCGCTCGTGCTCGTCGAGGACGGCACGCACGCGCATCGCGTACTCGAGATCCTCCACATCGTGGGCGCGGGTGCGGTTTGGGCCTCGCTCGTCGCCGTCGCCGCCTTCCTCGGCCCCCCGGGCCGCGGCCGCGCGCGTGCCGGAGCATTCGCGACGCCGGTGCATGCCCGGTAACGGGCGGCCGCCGCTCGTCGTTGCCTGGGAGGTGACGCGCGCCTGCCCGCTCGCGTGCCGCCACTGTCGCGCCACGGCACAGCACGAACCGCATCCGGCCGAGCTGTCGCACGAGGAAGGCGTCGCGTTCATCGACGACCTTGCGAACACCTATTCGGGCGCCGTGCTGATCCTCACCGGCGGCGAGCCGCTCACGCGGACGGACACGCTCGCGCTCGCCGAGGCGGGAGCGCGGCGAGGGCTGCAGGTGGCGCTGTCCGTCGACGTCGGCTGGCTGCTGACTCCGGAGACGTGCTCCGCGATTCGCGAAGTGGGGATCACGGCCGTGTCGTTCAGCCTCCACTTCCCCGACGCCGAACGGGCGGATGCGTTTGCCACCACGCCGGGCTTTTTCGCTGCGGCCCTCGAGGGACTTTCGAACCTGCGCGGCGTGCGGCAGCATTTCCAGCTCCACACGACGGTAATGCGGTCGAACGCTGCGCTGCTCCCACGGATGCACCGGCTTGTCGACGAGCTCGGCGCAGGAGCCTGGGAGCTCTTCTTCCTCGTGCCGACCGGGCGCGGGCGGCTGCTGGCGGACGAGGAGCTGCCGGCCGCCGAGCAGGAGCAGGTGCTGCGCTGGCTGTACCGGCTCCAGCGCCACTCGCCGTTCCCAGTGAAGCAGATCTGTGCGCCACACTTCCGCCGGATCGAGGCGCAAAGCGCACGCGCCCGCGGCGAGCGCCGGCCGCAGCGCGTCACGACGAGGCTGACGACGATGTCGCGCGGTTGTCTCGCCGGCAACGGCTTCGCCTTCGTGTCGCACGTCGGCGACGTCTGCGGCTGCGGCTTCCTGCCGCTGTCGGTCGGCAACATCCGCGACCGTCCCTTCTCGGAGCTCTACGCCGAAGCGCCGCTCTTCGAGGCCTTTCGTGACCCGAGCACCCTCGGTGGCGACTGTGGCGCGTGCGAATACCGCGTGCTCTGCGGCGGCTGTCGCGCGCGGGCATACGCCGCGACCGGCGACCCGCTTGCCGAGGAGCCGGACTGCGCCTACGAGCCGACGGCGCCGGCGGCTGTCCGGGCAGGGGCGGCGTCGTGACGGCGGAGACTGACGGAGTTCGGCTCGTGACGAACACCGCCCCTCTTCATGCTTGTACACGGCGCGGTTCGCCGATGCCTGAGCAAGATTGGTCAAGACGAGCGGGAGCACCTGACAGAAGCTTGCGCGCGTGACGTACGCGGTGATGGGCACCGTTCGCTCAGAGACGCTCAAAGCGCTCGTCTTCGAGATCGCACGGTCTCTCGAGCGGCGCGGTTGCGCCGCTGCGGACGGCGACGCGCCCGATGTCGTGCTCAACGTCGTCGATGCTGCGCGGCCTCGCCCGTTCCGCCGCCGCTCGCGCGGAACGTACGTCACCGCGCTGGTGGAGGCGCCCGTCACGGCGGAGGACGTGCTCTCGACGACCTATCCGATGCTCGTCCGCGCGCTCGCAAACATCGTCCTCTGCTACGCGCCCGACGGCTCCGTCTGGTTCACAACGATGGAGCGCGGGGTCTACTCCGTCGGCGGACCCACCGTTCGCGCCGTCGCCGACGGAGTCGTCGACCGCCTCCTGCCTCTCGCCGGCTCCCGGCTCGTGATCGACAACGAGTTCCGAGCCGATCTCGAGCCCGAGCTCTGGAGCGGCGACGAGCAGACCGAGCAGATTCGAACCGCGGGCAGGCGCATCGGCGAGCTCCATCTCGTGCCCGCTCCGTTTCCGATCGAGGACCTGCTCGACGAGCGTGACCTACGCCACGTCAAGCGGCTCTACGGGATCGGCGGGCTCTCGTACGGCAACCTCTCAGCGCGGAAGGACGAGCGCCGCTTCTGGATGAGCGCGAGCGGCGTCGACAAGATGCGCCTCGAGACAATCGGCCGCGACATCCTGCTCGTCAGCGACTACGACGAAGTGCACGGCGCCATCGTCCTGAGCGTGCCGCCGGGCGTCGAGCCGCGGCGCGTCTCTGTGGACGCGATCGAGCATTGGATGATCTACCAGGCGCACTCCGGGGTGGGCGCGATCCTCCACGTGCACGCGTGGCTGGACGGCGTCGCGGCGACCGAGCTCAACTTCCCTTGTGGAACCGAGGAACTCGCACGCAGCGTCTCCGCCCTGATCGACGACGAGCCGGATCCCGACCATGCGGTCGTCGGGCTGCGCAACCACGGAATCACGGCCACCGGAGAGAGCCTCGACGAGATCCTCGAGCGGATCGGGTCGAAGGTGGTGCCGCAAGTCCCGATGTCCTAACGTCCGGCTCCGTATTCTCCCGCAGCGGAGCACTGATGCCGGAGAAGCGGCGCAATAAGATGCTTACGCGTGGAGTTCAGGCTCGCGAGCGCGGCGCCCCTCTTCGCCTCGAGCGAGCAGATCGACGAGCTCGCTCAGCACGCCGTCGCCGCCGAAGGCGGCGACGAGGACGCGCTCGCCCGAGCGCCGCTCGAGGACGAGCGTCTTGTCGCCGTTGATCCGCTCGCCCTGGCCGCGGCCGATCTCGACGGACGCGAGCTCGTCGAACCGAATCCGGAGCCCCTCCGGCGCGCTCCCGCCGTGCAGAACAAGCTCGTCCTCGCCGAGCTGGAGCCTGCCGCTGGCGATCGGGTCCTCACCGGCGCGCCAGACGACGGCGTAGTCGGGCGGGTTCTCGTGGGCACGGTGGGCGGACACGGCTGCTGCTCGCGCTCGGCCCCGTACCTCGGTCACAGAAGCCCGTGACGGCGCGCCCGGAAGACCGCTTCGAGCTGCGAGTGTGCCCCGAGCTCGAACAGGACGGCGCGGATGTGATTTCGGACCGTCGGCTCCGTCAGGCCAAGCCTCGTCGCGATCGCGCGCGCGGGGACGCCCTCGCCGAGCAGGCGGAGCACGTCCAGCTGGCGCGGAGTGAGGTGCGGCGGCGGCCCGAGCTCCGGCAGCGCCTCTTCCGCCGGAGGCGGCCCAGGAGCGGCGCGGATCAGGTGGAGGAAGACGGGCCGCTCGCCGCCGAGCACCGAGACCGTGTCGACGGCGACACGGCGGCGCCCGTGGGCGCAGCGGACGTGCATCTCCTGCGCCGCTAGCGGCCAGCCCTGGCGGGCGAGGCGCGCGCGCGAGCACTGCTTATGGCAGACCATGCCGCCGGCGTCGTCTACGCCACGAAGGACTTCCCAGCACGGCTGGCCGAGCGCGTCGGCGGCCGCGATCCCGGTCAGCTGCTCGGCGCTTTCGTTCCAGGTCAGAATTGTCAGCTCGTCGTCGAAGGCGAAGAGGGGCGCCGCCGTCGCGAGCCGGAACTCCATCTCGCGAAGTATCGGCACCCGAGCAAGCCCAGCCATCCGTGCTTGCCCACGAACCGGTGCGGGGAACTACGGAGAGGCAAAATTGCTCAGGCGCCCGCGGGACCGCCTGCGCAGACTGGGCACGTGGAGAGCGTTCTCGTCATCGGCCGGGTCCGTTGCGAGCGCCGCGACGAGGTCGACGCGCTGCTCGGCAGGGGCGATCTCGATGCGCGGGTGTTCCGGCAGGGGGAGACGCTCGCCCTGCTCCTCGAGGGACGGTCGGCCGAGGCTCGTTTCCTGCGCCTGCTCGGGCAGCCGGAGAGCGCTCTCGCGCTCCTCGTCGCCTGCCTCGAGGACGTGCCGCTCGTCCCGGGCGAGCTGCACGCTACGGCTGCATGAGGCCGAGCTGCCGGAACATCCCGAGCTGGTCGTAGTTGCCCAGGTGCTCGACACAGACACCGCCGCGCAGGCGGAAGATGTCCGTCGACGTGATGACGATGGACTTGCCGGTCGGCTCGCGGCCCATGATCCCGCCGGTGTTCGTGCCGCGCCAAGGTCGCCCGGGCGGCGACGAGGTCGTCCTCGGCCAGCATCAGATCGACCTAGGCCGTGAGGTCGGGAAAGATCTCGCGCATCATCGAGGTCCACTGTTTGAACCCCTCCCGGCCCGGCGGCAGACCCGGAGGCTGGTTCGGCTCGACGACATCCGCGGCGACGAGCTCGTCGGCGACCTCGAGCTTGCCCTGGCTCAGTACCTCGTCGTAGATCCGGCCGACGATCCGCTTGTTCTCGTCCGACATCCCTCTCCTCCGTCTGTCCGGGTTGCGGTAGTTTCGCCGACTTTGCCACCGTGGAACTGACCATCCGAATCCTGCACCTGCTTGCCGCCGCGATCTGGGTCGGCGGAACGGTCGCGCTCGTCGTTGTCGCGGTGCCGCCCGCACGGCGGCTCGAGGGGCCTGAGCGGGCGGAGCTGCTGCGCCAGTTCGGCCGGCGCTGGCGGCCGCTCGGCTGGGGCGCGCTCGGCGTCCTCATTGCCACAGGACTCGTTAGCGCGGGCGAGCATGGCGGCTTCCGCGCGCACACGCTCTGGCACAGCGGCTTCGGCGCGGTGCTGATCGCCAAGGTGGTGCTGGTGGCCGTGCTCGTCGCCGCGGCGGCCGCACACGACTTCGTGCTCGGGCCGCGGCTCGCGCGCCAGATCCGCAAGGGGCGCGAGCAGTCGGCTCGGCCGGCGCTCGTCCGCGTCGGCTGGTTGAGCTTTGCGCTCACGGTCGCGGTGCCCGTGCTCGGCGTCCTCCTCTCGGAACTCGCCCACGACTAGGCAAATCTGCTCACGCCTTGGCCGCGACCACGGTGGTAGAAGCCGGCGTGGGGCGGCGTCTCAATGGCGAGCCGAACTCCATCGACGTGACTCGTTCCGGCGCCGCCCCCGAAAGGAGGCCCGATGGCAGTTGAAGTGCACGTAACGGGGTGATCGAGCACGGCCGCTTCACCGAGTTCCTCGCGGCGGTCGGCGAGTACTGCTTCTACCGGCTCGACAACGGGCGGACGGTGCCTCAGGCTGCAGGGGTGTGGGGTGCGTAAATTCGGTCGACTGATCGGAAAACATCTGATTTGCGGGGAAGACCGAGTTTGCGCACCCCACAGGGCCATCGCAAGCCTGAAGGGTGTCAAAACCTATGTTCAGCCCCGAATCCGAGTTTTGACACCCTTCGGGCCCGGATGTCCTCTCAGCCGTTCACAACCTGTGTGGGCGCGTCATCTAGTTCCTCGTGCGGCTCGATAGCGAGCACCGCGTGGCGGATCTCGAAAGCGCCGACCGCGTCGCGCGCCTCCTCAACTGTCACGTCGGCCCCGTTGAAATGCACCCGCCCCCGCTTCGCGGCTGCCTCCGCCTCCGGAGACCACACCCCCTTGAGCCACGCCAGCGAACTCGTCCGCGCCGTCTTGACTCGCTCCGTCACAACTTCGAGATCGGCCTGCGGGAACGTCACCCCGAAATTCTGAATGTGTAGGTGCGGCGCTTCGCCCGGCACCGGCGCTCGCTCGCCCGGCACCGGCGCTCGCTCGCCCGCCGCGGCCTCAAGCGGTAGTGGCCCGCCCTGCCCCGGACAACCGAGGCGATCCTCTATGCGTCCGACGACCCGAAGTTCCAGCGCCTCCTCTTGCGCGACCTCGACGAGACGCTGGCGATCCACCGGGCGATGAACGAAGACGCGCCCCTCAGCGCCGGCCAGAGCGAGATCCTCGACAGCGCCCTCGCCGAGCGGCTGTACGGCCTGACGGATCGCCCGGGCGACCCCCGCGCCCGCTTCGCCCTCTACCGCGCGACGATCAAGCGCACCCGGCAGGCCGACGAGCTCCACGCCGCCCTCAAGGCCACGCGGCCCAGCCTCCAGCCGGCCGCCGACGTCTAAACCGTCGACCGAAAGAAGGTGTTGCGCTTTCCCGGACCTCCCGGTCCAGCCCAGAGGCCGCAGGCCCTCAGAACGGCTCCTCCCAGCGCCTCCTACGATGGTCCTGGCAGTGCCGACGCGACCCGCCGGGCGGCTTCGGTGGCATTCGGCTTCGACCTCGAAGTCCCACAACCGCACCACCCGCCAGCCCGGCGCCTCGTTTCGCTTCGTCGTGTATTCGCCTACCTGCGGCCGACGACCAGCTTGACCGGGAAGCCGCGGCGCTTGATCTTTCCAGCCCTCGGGTTCTGGGCGATCACGCGGCCCACTCGCCTCGAGCGCGAGCGGCGGACGCGGCCGACCGAGCAGCGCGCCCTGCGGATCCGTGTCTTCGCCTTCGCCAGCTTCAGCCCGATCACCCGCGGCACCCGGCAGCGTGCCGGTGCCGGCGGAGGTGGCGGAGGAGGCGGAGGCGGAATCGGAGGCGGGGGTGGTGGTGGCGGAACCGGAGGTGGTGGAGGCGGAGGTGGTGGAGGCGGAGGTGGTGGAGGCGGAAGTGGTGGTGGTGGTGGCGGCGGCGGGGGTGGAGGTGGAGGTGGAGGAGGTGGTGGTGGCGGCGGAGGCGGCGGGGGAGGTCCCGCCGTGCCGCGGAGGCGGTAGACGTTGTCGGGGTCGGGAATGCTCGGAACGCACTCCGTCCGCCGCGTCCAGCTGACGCAGCCGGTGCCGAAGCCGTCGCCCGGGTTCTGCCAGGCGGCGCCCGCGTTGCCGCTCATCGTCGTCCTCCCGACCCATGCCCACTGGCCTCCCGTCTGGAAGTCCTGCCTTGACTGGACGGAGACCCAATAGGAGCCGGGCCCGACGTCACAGGGCGAGCTCAGGTCGACGACGAAGTTGGGCAGGCCGGTGAAAGCCTGGTTCACGCGCTCGCAGACGAGTGTTTCGGGCAGGTTCGTGGACGAGTTGTTCGTGTAGAAGCGGATGTGGACCGACTCGACCACGCACCCCACGGTGCAGGACCCCTGGACGTCGACGCCGTCGATGCTCCAGTCGGCCCCGGCCGGGACGATGAAGTCGTCGGCCCCGAACGAGTCGAACTGGTCCATCGCCGGCTCGAAGTCCTGCGAGCTAACGGCGCTGTTGGCCGCGTTGTCGTACTGGTCCCAGAGCGGAGGTGGCGGCGGAGGCGGCGGAGGCGGCGGTGGAGGTGGTGGTGGTGGAGGAGGTGGCGGCGGAG
>CAZQAG010000100.1:0-7349 GCA_964591295.1 uncultured Gaiellales bacterium
TACACCGCCGCGACGACGCCGCCGCGGGAGGCGTCCAGCTGAAGCCAGCGGCGGCCCCCGCGCCCACCTCTCCGCCAGCGCGTGCGCCGCGGCGGCGGGCGCAGGACACTGTCCGATCGCAGGCGCAGACCGGCGCCTTCCGCACGAAGGACGACGGTGCCCGGACGCGCGGCGGAGGCGAAGAGAACGGCGGCGAGCGTCGGTTCGTCCGGAGCGCCGACCTCGTGCTCGATGAGTCCCGTTCGCAGGTCGAGCGTTCGGCGGAGTGCGTGCCCGTCCTCGAGCCCGCCGCGCAGCAGGTTCCAGATCGGGCAGGGGAGCAGTCTGCTGTCCGCTCCGTCGCCGTCGTAGAGCCCGGCGGCCAGGACGCGCGGCCTTGCCGCCCGGTGGTCAAGCAGCGGATGGCCACCCGTCCCGATCCGTCCGTCCGCGATCGTCAGCAGCGCTTCGTGCACGCGCTCGAGCCGGGCATCGACCCCCTCAACGCTCACCTTCCACTCGGGAGCGGCGTTGAGCTCGGGCAGATCCCCCCGCTGGCGCCGGCGCAGCTGATCGTCGAGCAGCGCCGCGAAAGCGGCCGGGCCGCCCGGGACGCCTACGACGCCCGGCGGGAGGCCGCCCGGCTCGACGCCGACGGAGGCCGCCGTCACCGCCGCCGCCTCGGGGACGAGCAGCAGCGAGTCGCTGCCCGGTAGGCCGCCGAGCGGGCCCATCTCGTCTCCAACGACGAGGACGGCGCCGGGGTCAATGCCGTGCCGCCCGAGTTCGGAGAGCAGCCAGCGAGCAGAGTCGGACTTGTCGGTGAGCCCGATCTCGACGTGCTTGGCGTCGCTTGTCACCCGCGCATCGTCCAGACCCGCCTCGATCGCGGCGGCGCGGGCGATCTCGACCACCTCGGGCAGGCCCGCGATCCCGAGCTGCCGCAGGCGCGCCTCGACCGCCGCCAGCAGCTCGGCGATCCGCGCCTTCGGCGGGTCGGCCCAGGCCGGCTCGTGGATCAGATCGATCTTGCGCCGGTTCAGCCGCTGCGAGACGACCTCTGCGTGGAGGCCGCGCTCGCGCAGCCGCTCGACCGCGCCGCCCGCCGCCCGGTCGAGCGCGCCCTCCTCATCGGGCGCCGCCGTCCGACGGAAGACGAGGGCCGGGCCTGAGGGCCCGACCTCGAACACCTCGGAGCCGCGGTTGAGGCAGAGGTAGAGCTGGCCGGGCCCCGGCGGCCGCGCCGCGAGTTGCCCGTCGACGTTGCCGACGTGCGTACCGCTCACGACGGCGAGGTCGAAGCCCAAGCCGGAGAGCTGCTCGACCAGCCGCCGTACCCGTCTCGCAGACACCCGCCGGTCGGGCACCGCCGTGCCGTCCCAATCGAAGACGACGGCCTCGAACCGCCGGTCGAGCGCCGGCGGCAGCGCCGTGCCGTCCGTCGCCGGGTTGGCCGCGCGCCGCTGGCCGAGGAGAGGGTCGGCTCCCATCGTCGCGATCTTCAGCGCCCGGGCTCGCTCTGGCATCAGGAGACGCGCGGACGGACGCTGCGGAGAAGCCGCAGCGCGAATGGGTCTCCGCCCCGATGCGCTGCGCCTTCACGGGAACGAGGCTCGCAGGCGAGAGCGTGAAAGGAGTGAATCATGAGCGCCGTCGTCGAGAAGCTGAAGGTAGACCTGGAACACAGTTGTTGGACCGCCGAGTACTTGCTCGCCCACTGCGAGGGCTACCGCGTCGAGTCGAACGAGGGCAAGCTCGGGTATGTCGAGGAGGTCGTCTGGGCGCCCGACGGGAGCGAGCCGCTCGCGCTGCGCGTACGCACCGGTTTCGACGAGCGGGGCCTCATCATCATCATGATTGAGGGCGTGCTCGAGCTGCATCCCAACGGCGAGGTGATCGTCGTCCGCGCCCCGACCGGGCGTGCAGAACCGCTCGAGACCAACGGGTCCTCGGTGCGGCCGAAAGAGCGCGCGAGCATCCCCGGGCGCAAGTCGCGGTCAGCACCCGCCGTGGAGTTCTCTGCGCGATGACAAAGGTGGTCGCCGTACACGTCTGGGTCGGCGCGCTATCGCATGTGCTGACGCAGGAGCACTTCCAGGAGCACTTCGACCGGGCTGCGAAGGGCACGATTGCCGAAGGCGCCGACGCGAAGCTGACGATGTCGGACGAGCCGACCCACAAGGACGCAAACGGTCTTCGCCTCGAGCGAATCGAAGTCGAGGAGTAATCAGGCCGAGCTAGGCAGCTCGGAAGGGTCTGACGCACGCGTTCGACGTGCGACGCCCGAGCGCTCGGCGGCAGCGACCACGGCTTCCGCCACCGCAGGAGTGACCTCGCGGTTGAAGACGCTCGGGACGATGTAGTCCGCTGCGATCTCCTCGGGCCGGATGACGGCTGCAAGAGCCTGTGCGGCCGCGAGCTCCATCTCGTCCGTGATCTCGCGCGCTCGCGAGTCGAGGGCCCCACGGAAGACGCCCGGGAATGCGAGCACGTTGTTGATCTGGTTCGGGTAGTCGGAGCGGCCGGTGGCGATGACCTCCGCGAAGTCCTCGATCTCCTCCGGCATCACCTCGGGCACCGGATTGGCCATGGCGAAGACGATCGCGCGGTCGGCCATCCGCCGGATCCCCTCGGCGCTGACCGCTCCGGGCGAGGAGAGCCCGATGAAGACGTCGGCGCCCGCGAGCGCTTCGCCCGCCGAGCAGCGCAGGTCCCGCGGGTTCGTCGCCCCCGCATAGTCGGCCTTCGCCGGCGTGAGATCCGGCCGGTCTCGATAGAGCGCGCCTTCCCGGTCGCAGCCGACGATGTCGCGGACTCCTGCGGCGCGGAGCGTCTTCGTCACCGCGGTCCCCGCGGCGCCGACGCCGGTGACAACGACGCGTACGTCCTCGATCCGCTTGCCGACGACGCGAAGAGCGTTCAGGAGTGAGGCCAGGACGACGATCGCGGTCCCGTGCTGGTCGTCGTGGAAGACGGGGATGTCGAGCATCTCGCGCAGGCGGCGCTCGACTTCGAAGCACCGCGGCGCCGAGATGTCCTCGAGGTTGATCCCGCCGAAGACGGGCGCCACCGCCACGACTGTTCGAACGATCTCGTCGACGTCCTTCGTCGCCAGGCAGATGGGCCAAGCGTCGATGCCCGCGAACTCTTTGAAGAGCACGGCCTTGCCCTCCATCACCGGGAGCGCGGCCTCCGGGCCGACGTCGCCGAGCCCGAGCACCGCCGTCCCGTCGCTGACGACCGCGACGGTGTTCTGCTTGACGGTGAGCGCCCAGACCTTGGCCGGGTCCTCGGCGATCGCCGCCGAGATGCGGGCGACACCGGGCGTGTAGGCCATCGAGAGGTCGTCTCGCGTCTTCAGCGGTGTGCGCGGCGTCACCTCGAGCTTGCCTCCCAGGTGCATCAGGAAGGTTCGGTCGGAGACGTGCTCGATCTCGATGCCGTGCACCGAGCGCACGGCTTCGAGGATGCGCTCGAGGTGTCCGGCGTCGGCGGCGAGAACCGTGACGTCGCGGATCTTCTTTCCTTGCTCGACCCGGACGAGGTCGATTGCGCCGAGGAGGCCGCCTGCCTTCGCGATCGCGCCTGCGAGCGCGGCGAACGAGCCGGGGTGGTTGTCGAGGTGGGCGCGGATGGTCGCGCTGAAGGAGGCGGAGGGGTGCAGCGCCGGAGCGTGCCGCGGGAGCGCGCGGCGCAGCAGGCGGGCCACGAGGCCTTGCTGGTGGCCGTCACGGGTGGGCGCTACCACAGTCCCACCGTCCGTCCGGTCTCGTCGACGTCGATCTGGAACGCGGCCGGCTGGGCGCCGAGCCCGGGCATCGTCTGCATGTCGCCGCAGACGGCGATGAGCCAGCCGGCGCCGGTGTAGGGCCGCACTTCGCGTACGCGAAGGCTGAAGCCCGCCGGCGCGTTCAGGAGGCTGGGGTCGTGTGAGAGGGAGAGATGGGTCTTCGCCATGCAGACCGGCACGCGATCGAGTCCCGCCTCTGCGCACTCCGCGATCGTCCGGGACGCCTCGGGGCTGAATGCCACCTCGGCCGCGCCGTAGACGTCCGTTGCGATCTTCTCGATCTTGGTCGGAATGGGATCGTCGAGCTCGTACGCGTAGTGCAGTTGCGGATCGTCCTCTGCGGCGGCCGCGACGGCTTCCGCGAGCTCGGTCGCCCCGGCTCCGCCTTCGGCGACGGCAGCGATCACCTCGGCCGCCTGGGCGCCGTGCTCGAGCGCGAGCCCGCGAACGAGCTCGAGCTCGGACCGCGAGTCGCCCGGGAACTGGTTCACGGCCACGACCGGCTCGAACCCGAACCGGCGGACGATGTCGATGTGGCGGGCCATGTTCTCAGCGCCGCGCTCGACAGCGGCGAGCCCACCGTCCGGGTCGCCCCCGTGGTGCTTGAGGGCGCGGACCGTGGCGACGAGGACGACCGCACTCGGCGTGATCCCCCCGAGCCGGCAGACGATGTCCGCGAACTTCTCGAAGCCCATGTCGGAGCCGAACCCGCTCTCCGTGACGACGTAGTCGCCCAGCCGGAGAGCGAGGAGGTCGGCGACGAGCGAATTGTTGCCGTGAGCCACATTCGCGAACGGGCCGGCGTGGACAAAGGTGGGCTGACCTTCGAGCGTCTGGATGAGATTCGGCTTGAGCGCTTCCTTGAGGAGCACGGTCATCGCGCCGGCGGCGCCGAGCTGCTCGGCGGTGACGGGCTCTCCCTCGTGCGTGCGGGAGACGGTAACTCTCCCGAGCCGCTCGCGGAGGTCGGCGAGGTCGTGCGCGACCGCCACGATCGCCATCACCTCTGACGCCGCCGTGATGTCGAACCCCGCCTCGCGCGGATAGCCGTTCGCGCGACCGCCGAGCCCGACGACGACCGACCGCAGCGCGCGGTCGTTCACGTCGAGGGCGCGCCGCCAGGTGATCGTCAGCGGGTCGATGCCGAGGAGATTGCCGTGCAACAGATGCGCGTCGATCATCGCGGCGAGCAGGTTCGTCGCCGCGCCGATCGCGTGGATGTCGCCGGTGAAGTGGAGGTTGAGCTCCTCCATGGGCATGACCTGCGCGAGGCCGCCGCCGCCGCCGCCGCCCTTGATCCCGAAGACGGGACCCACGGAGGGCTCGCGCAGGCAGAGCACGGGCCGGCGTCCGGTCAGCGCGAGAGCCTCGGTCAACCCGATCGCCGTCGTCGTCTTCCCCTCGCCTGCCTTCGTCGGGGTGACCGCCGTCACGGCGACGAGCCTTCCCCGCGGCGCGCCGAGCCTGCGCTCGAGCGCCGTCAGCGGGACCTTCGCCTTGTAGCGGCCGTACGGCTCGTACTCGTCCTCGTCGAGACCGAGCTCGGCCGCAATCTCCGCGATCGGTCGCATCGTCGCGGCCTGCGCGATCTCGAGATTCGAGCGCGGCTTCGTCGACTCGAGCAGAGCGGCCATGGGCCAAGTCTCAATCCCAGGCGCACGCTCGGCATCGGGGGTCTGGCGGAGGTCGGCTGCGGGTTTCCCGCAGACGTCCGGCCGCCGATCGCCTGGTGCCTACGCGAGTGTGTCTTGCGAAGCGCGATTCAGTAGTCGCCCGCGACGCTGATCGGAGTCCTCTCTGATGACTGGGCCGCGGTGAGGGTCAAAGGTCTAGTCGAAAAGCGCGAACAGGAGGTGTCCGATGGCCACGACGACTCATCCGCTGCCCGCCGCCGCACCTGTGACTCGAGGGGGCTCTCCTCGCGCTCGACGCGTTCCGAGAGCGCCGCGATCCGGCCCAGCTCGGTTTTCATTGCGGTCGCGAACACGAGCGCCTGGACCTCTCCGCCCGTGCAGCCCGTCCCGCTGAAGACGAGGTCGTGCGCATGAGCAGCGGCGTCGTGTGATCGCCTGGTCCCGCGGTGCGGAAGACCGGCATCGACTCGCCGGTGAGCGTCGACATGTCGGCCGCGCCCTCGAGCAGGCGGGCGTCCGCCGAGATGCGCTCGCCCTCCTC
The DNA here is from genome assembly GCA_964591295.1 of uncultured Gaiellales bacterium. GTDB lineage: Bacteria > Actinomycetota > Thermoleophilia > Gaiellales > Gaiellaceae > VAXT01. The sequence goes on from CAZQAG010000100.1 coordinate 5,945, forward strand.
GATCAGCAGTATGTCCCCGGGCACAAGGGGACGATGCGCGGCGGGCCCTCGCGGAGTACCGATGCCTGAGGCGGCAGGTACCGCTCGAGTGCCTCGAGGCTCGTTCGGCCTACCGCTCCTGAAAGAAGGCAAAGAGCGCGTTCAGAAAGATGGCGGCGACAATTGCCGCCGCCACAACGCCAGTTCCGGCGACGAGCGCGAGCGCCGCTGCCGCCCAAAGGAGTAGCGCGAGGGGATGCACGAACTGCTTGAGCAGGGTCGCGGAGCCACTGCCGGCGACCGCGCCGGCGAAGCTCGTTCGGCCCGTGGGCGACGAGACGGCGCGCCGCCTCTCGGTCTGATAGGCCGTTCCTTCGGGCGCGGAGGTCACGGAGCAGGCGGTCGACGCTCTCGGTCGGATCGACGCTCATGGCCTCTGCATGATCGCGTGTCAGTAGTTCTCCGTAGATAGATGGGGGAGACTGCCGATGGCGCGGCCTTGTGCGCGGGTGACACTTGAGCGCGAGATGACCGACAAAAGCTCTACTTGACCAGGTGCGTGTCGCCGAGGCGATGCACGTCGTCGTCGTGGACCCGCTGACCGCGCAGCCGGCCGGCGTGCTCTCAACGCTCGATCTCGCGCAGGTCGTCGCGACGCACCAACCGGTGCTCGTGTGATGACCGTGCCGACGGCGCGATGGCACGGTGCGGGAGCTCCCGGCGGAGGGCGCATGTGTGTGCTCGAGGCGGCAGCCGGCGTGGTCGAGCCTTGCGACGGCCCGAGTTGTCCATTCTGGGAGCCGGGCGGGGCTATGCTTCAAGAGACCTGCGCGGTCGAGCGCCTCGGGATCCTCGCCATACCGGCTGCTGTCGAATGCTTCCGGGAGACGCGGCGCGAACTCGAGTTGGACGCGACGAGCTCGGCGAGACGACAAGCTTTCAGGCGGTTCCTGCCCGCGGATCTCGAGGAGAACCAATGAACGGAACTATCGTGGTCGGGGTCGACAGCTCGCCAGGGTCGAAGGGGGCTCTTCGCTGGGCCCTGGAGGAGGCGCGGCTTCGCCGGGCGCGGATCGTCGCCCTCCATGCCTGGACGCTGCCCTTTGCCCCGGCCGATCCCCTGGTCGCGGCGCCGTCGATGTCTCCGGAGCTCATCAAGGATCTTCAAGAGGCGGCCGCGGACATGCTGAAGCGTGCCCTCAACGAGGTCGAAGACGAGGCCGAAGGCGTCGAGATCGAGCAGCGGGTCGTGCAAGGGTCGGCCGGGGGCGTACTCGTCGAGGCCGCACGGGACGCCGACCTCCTCGTCGTCGGCTCGCGTGGTCACGGGGGCTTCGTCGGGCTGCTGCTCGGCTCCGTCAGCCAGCAGTGCGTCCATCACGCTCCGTGCCCCGCGGTGGTCGTGCGCCACCCGGAAACCAGCTAG
>CAZQAG010000101.1:0-7234 GCA_964591295.1 uncultured Gaiellales bacterium
AGACCTCCTGGTCGGCGGTCAGGAGTGGAACCTTGCCGATCTCGCGCAGGTAGAGCCGCAGAGAGTCGAGCGACGGCTCGACGGAGAGGTCGAGCTTCGGGCCCTTCTCCTCCTCGGCGAGCGCGGGCTGCTCGTGCGGCGGATGCTTGTGGTGCTCCCCCTCCATCAACTCGACGGAGTGGTCGATCAAGTACGTGTAGAAGTCCTCGATCTGCTCTTTGGTGAGGTCGACCTCCTCGAGCCCCGCGACGATCTCGTCGTAGGTGAGGAAGCCCTTCTCTGTTCCGTCCTGTACCAGCTTGTGGAGCTCTTCGACGTCCGGGAGGGAGATGTCGACTGTGAGCAATTGACCTCTCTTTCGCGCTTAGGTGGACGGAGCCTAGGAACGCAAAGAGCCGGTTCAACCTCCCCCCGGCTCACCTCGCGGCGGATGGGAAGTTAACAGCTATCCACAGAACTGTGAAGAGTTTTTTCAACAGGTCTCGAGCTCGCCCACGACCTCGTTTCGACTGTTGCGAATCGGCACCGGCCCGAAGCCGGACGCTTCGAGGCCGAGCGAGTCGAGGAAGGAGCCGAGCGCGGGGCGAAGCGCTCGGGCGGAGCCGTCCTCGACCTTGAGCGCGAGACCGAGCTCGCCCGGGCCGGCTGCGCAGAGCAGGCCCTCGGCGCCGCCCTTGGCGATCCAGCCGGGAAGCGCCTGCATGAGATTCGTGTCGAGGGCCCTGGGTCCGCGGATCAGCTCAGGGTGTGCGCGCATGGCGTCGGCGACCGCCTTGCCGCCTTCGATTTCCTCCACTCGTGCAAATGCCAGAGCCATCGACTCCAGCGGGAAGGCGAAGCTGACGACCCCGCAGCCGTCGATCGCGGTTGCGACCGGATCCGACCCCGCAGCGCCTGCCACCTCGGCTTGCATCGCCTGCTGGCAGGGGTGTTCGGCGAGCCGGTAGCCCTCGGAGGGCCACTCCTTCGCGCGGCAGAGGGCGAGCATCCCAGCGTGCTTGCCCGAGCAGTTGTGGTTGATGCGTCGCGGCGGATCACCATCCGGGCCGCACTCGAGGTCGTCTTCCGTGGCCGGCGCCTTGTCGAGCAGCGCCTGCACGGCCGCGAGCTGCGCCTCGTCGGCAAGGTGAGAGGCCGAGGCGATCGCGAGGTCACGGTCGTCCAGGTCCGCGCGCTCCCGTGCCAGGAGTAGAGCCTGGATCGGCTTGGCCGACGAGCGCATGAAGGTGACGAGGCCCGGATCACCTGCGGAGGCGACGATCTCGCCGCCGCGAACGGCGACCGCGTGGACGCGATGGACGGACTCGACAGTGTCCCCCCGCCGCGCGGCTACGCTGATCGGCTCAGCCATGAGGAGAGACTAGTGCCCGAGCTTCCCGAGATGGAGGCGTGGCGGCGGGCCCTCGACGGCCCCGTCTCGGCCTTTCCGATCGAGAGGGCCGGCCCGGCGCACATCGCCACGCTGAAGACGATCGACCCGCCGCTGACGGCCCTCGAGGGTCGTCGGTTGTCCGGAGCCGAGCGGCGGGCAAAGCGGCTCCTCTTCCCAACCGAGGACGGCGAGCTCGTCCTGCTCGTCCATCTAATGACGGCCGGCCGGCTGCGGTACCTGCAGGCGGGAGAGAAAGGGCCGAAGACACCGGCGTTCCGCCTGCGCTTCCAGGGCGGGGCGGAGCTCGTGCTGACCGAGGCCGGGAAGAAGAAACGTGCCGGGGTCTGGCTGCTCACGCCCGAGGAGGCGAAGGCCGAGCTCGCGCACCTCGGCCCTGAGGCGCTCGGGCTGGGCGCGGAGCGCCTGGGCGAGATCCTCGCGTCGGAATCCCGGCGGCTGCACTCGCTTCTGCGAGATCAGCGTGTCATCGCAGGGATCGGCCGCGCCTGGGCGAACGAGATCCTTCACACGGCGAGGCTCTCGCCGTACGCACTTTCGAAAGACGTGTCCGCCGAAGAGATCAAGCGACTGGCTGCAGCGATCGACTCCGAGCTCGAGCGGGGCCTGGAGCTCCGGGAGCGGGGTGCGAACGACAAGCGCACATACCGCGTCCACAACTCGCTCGACGAGCCCTGCCACGTCTGCGGCACGCCGATCGCACGGGTCGACTTCGAGGAGCACACGATCTACTACTGCCCCGACTGCCAGACCGGCGGGCGCGTGCTCAAAGACCGGCGGCTTTCGCGCCTTCTGCGCTGAGACTCTGAACCCCTAGGACGGGAGGCGGACGTGCAAGCGCTCGCCCTCGACCTGGACGGACCCACCGAGCGCTTCGACGAGGCGCCGCGCAGCCGCTGCTCCGAGGTCCTTCATGTCCTCGCCGAGCACGATCGGAGCCGCGCCCGAAGTAATGGGCTCAACCCACACCGAGGCGCCGTCCGCGGTCAACTCGACCCGCTCGAGCGCGCCGTGACGGAGGGCGCAGCGCGCGAGGCCCGCGAGGCCGCGCTCGACCGCATCGCGATCCACCCGAACCGTGGCGCCGGAGCCGGCGGCCGTCGCCTTCTCGCCGAGTCGAGACGCGGCTGCCTGGACCAGGTCGAGCGTGTCGGCATCCGCCAGGCTCGGGTGGTACTGCGCCGCCTCGATCCGCGCGACCACCCCAAGATCCTCCAGGAGCTCCGCGATCTGATCGGATGCGGCCTGGATCATCGCGACGTACCGACCTGCGGGGTCCCCGAGCGGCTCGGTCTGCTGCAGCGTGTGCGCGAAGCCGGAAACAGTCGCAAGCGGCGTCCTCAGGTCATGACACGCGAGCGAGACGAACCGGGCGAAGCTGTCTTCTGAAGCCACGAACCCCCTTGGTACGGTTGCCGCAAGTATGGACGAGGGTTCGCGCTTACTAGACGACGACCTGCAGGCCTCTTTGCCCGAGGTCGCGCTCGGGCTCTCGCGCGCGGGAGTGACCGGTGCGAGCAAGGCGATCCGCATCAGGTACGGCGACTACGAGAAGCAGATAGCTGCCGACATCGAGTGCACGGTCGACCTCGACCCGGATCAGAAGGGCGTGCACATGTCCCGCTTCCCGGAGCTCTTCGCGGAGGCGATCGAGGAGGTCGTCATCGGCGAGGCGTTTCTCATCGAGGTGCTCGCAGAGCACATCGCTACGCACGTCGTCGAGCGTCAGCAGGCGCTGCGCGCCGAGGTCCGGATCACGGCGAGATATCCGATCGAGCGCACCACGCCGGTCACCGATCTCCCGACCCAGGAGATGGTCAGCCTGATCGGGATCGCAGCCGCCTCCTCGCATGGCGTGCGGAGGCTGGTCGGAGTCGAGGCGGCGGGCATCAACGCCTGCCCGTGCGCTCAGGGGCTCGTCCGGGGCCGCGCAACCGAGCGTCTACTCGAGGCGGGCTTTGCCGATGAAGACGTCGATCGCATCCTCGAGCTCGTCCCGCTCGCGACCCACAACCAAAGGGGTCGCGGGACGCTCTACGTCGGGACGCAGACGAGAGTGGACGCAGAGCAGCTCGTGACGATCGTCGAGGGATCGATGAGCGCGCCGGTCTACGAGCTCCTGAAGCGCCCGGACGAGCTCCATGTGGTCGAGCACGCACACTTGCAGCCACGGTTCGTCGAGGACTCGGTGCGCCTCGCGCTGAAGGGCGTCCTGGACGCGCACCCCGCCCTCGACAACGCGGACTTCCTCTTTTCGCGGCAGGTCAACCTCGAGACGATCCACACCCACGACGTGCTCGCGGAGCGCTACGGCACGGTTGGAGAACTGCGCATGGAGCTCGAACGTGGCGGACCGCTCGACCATCACACCGAGCTGCGTGAGTGGCTCGCCGGGTAGGTCCCGGGCCACGGGCCCGGGACTCGCGCAAAGTGCTTCGCACTTTGCGCGACTAAAAGCACACCTCCCGAGGGACAACGCCTCGACAGGCCCGCCCATGCCACGGTCGACGTACGTGGTGCCCAAAAAGAAGGTCCGAGCCGGCCCGCAACAAGCAGCTAGGCGCGAACCGCTTTGCGCCGCAGCTGCACCCTTGTCTCCGTCCCGGCACGCAAGCGGGCGAGATTCGGCCGATGCAGGAGGAGCACTCCGAGAGCCGCTGCGCCGCTGAACACGACGACCGGCCACGGCTCGCCGAGTAGGAGAGCAGCAACTGGTAGCGATGCAGAGGCGAGAATCGAGGAGACCGATGCGTAGCGCGTGAGCGCGAACACCAGGAGCCACGCGAGAATTCCAATCAGCCCGACGAGGGGTGCAAGCCCAAGCAGCGCGCCACCGCAGGTAGCGACCGTCTTCCCGCCCTTTGCGAAGCGGAGAAAGATCGGGCGCCAATGGCCGAGCATCGCCGCCCCGCCCGCGAGCGCACCGGCCACGTGTCCTGCTGCCATCGTCGCGACCAGAGCCGGGACGAATCCCTTCGCGATGTCGAGCAGCATTACGGGAATCGCATAGCGCGCTCCCGCCGTGCGCCAGACATTCGTCGCCCCCATGGTGCCGCTGCCAAGCGTGCGGATGTCCACGCCCCGGGCCAACCGCGCAATCCAGTATCCAAACGGGAGGCTGCCGGCCAGGTAGCCGGCGAAGATGAAGGCGAGCGTCTCGATCGTCGGCTACTTCAGCGGGATCCCGTACTTCGAGACCCAGTCGTTCACGGTTGCCCAGTCGAGGTTGTCGAAGAAGACGTCGATGTACGCGGCCCGGTCGGTGCGGTAGTCGAGGAAGTACGCGTGCTCGTAGACGTCGAGGGCCACCAGCGGCGTCGCGTTCCAGATCGGGTAGCTGTTCTGGGCGTCGCCGATGTAGTTGAAGAGCCGGCCCTCGTCCCAGTCGTAAGCCGTCCACGCCCAGCCACGCCCGCCCATGCCGGTTGCCTTCAGGTCGGCGCGCCAGGCGGCTGCGGATCCGAAGTCGCGCTCGATCAGGTCACCGATCGGTCCGCTGGGATCGCCGCCCTCGCCGCCCAGGTGCTCGAAATAGATCTCGTGGTTCTTGACGCCGCCGATCGCAAATGTCAGGTCGACCTTGAGCGCGCGGATCTCCGAGTAGACCTGGTTGCCGGCAGAGAGGTCGACGTCGGCGAGCTTCGCGAGGATCTCGTTCCGCTTCGCGACGTAGCCCTCGTACAGCTTGTAGTGGGCCTCGACGGCTTCGCGCGAGATGCCCTCGAGCTCGTACAGCTCCGGCTTGAGCTCTCGTGGTGCGATCTCTTCGGCGTTGAAGACGAGGGTTGGCAATGGAGCTCCTTCCAGGACGTGGGCGCGGCGAGCATATTACGACGGCCACGCCGGCAGAGCCGGCATGGCCTCTATGGTCGGCGCCGCGAGCGTCGCCTTAGCGTCGGCGCTCCCGAGTCGGCGCCCTGGTGGGTGTAGCCTCAACCTTCAGCCGAATGAAAGGAGCTGGAGATGGCCTTCGAGGTTCCGCCTCTCCCCTACGACTACGACGCGCTCGAGCCGCACATCGACGTAGAGACGATGCGCGTCCACCACGACAAGCACCACCAGGCCTACGTGGACAAGGCGAATGCAGCGCTCGCCGACACCGCCTCCGCGCACGAGTCGGTCGAGCACATCCTGTCCATCCTCGACACCTTCCCCGAGGACAAGCAGGCCGCAATCCGCAACAACGCCGGCGGCCACGCGAACCACACCCTCTTCTGGGAGATCATGAGCCCGGACGGAGGCGGTGAGCCCGAAGGCGAGCTGGGTGATGCGATCACCGATCTCTTCGGCTCACTCGACGAGCTGAAAAAGGTGATCAACGAGGGAGGCGTCAACCGCTTCGGCTCGGGTTGGACGTGGCTCGTGCACGACGGAACGGGCCTGGCGGTCTACTCGACCCCCAACCAGGACTCGCCGATCATGCAATCAGACGAGCCGCTCCTCGGCATCGACGTGTGGGAGCACGCGTACTACCTGAACTACCAGAACCGTCGCCCGGACTATCTCGAGGCCTGGTGGAACGTGGTCAACTGGCCCGCCGTCGCCGAGCGCTATGAAAAGGCGATCGGCAAGGTCCAAGCCGCAACCTAATCAAGAGTTGAAGGGGGCCGGCCGCCAAGCCGGCCCCCTCGCACTATCCAGGCATAGACGCTCGCGGAGAGCCGCACCGGTCGCCGCCGGAGCCGGGCTCCGCCCGGCGGGGGGCCCACGACGCAGGCCCGAATCACGACCCGGCGACCGGCCCACCACCCCTTTGCCAACCAACCCGGACCGCAAGGAGGGGCACACGGGGGAACCAGGGGTTCCCCCGTGAAGGCGAGCGAGGGCGAAGCCCGAGCAATGCCGAGGGAACCAGGGGTTCCGTCGCGAAGGCGAGCGACGGCGAAGCCGAGCAACGCCAAGACGCCAGGGGGACCCCACCCCCGGCGTCTTGACTATTCGGTAGTGGTTTCCCCCTACCGACTCCGCCGCGCTATCGGCGGCGGAAGCTTAGGACCGGGCTGGTGCCGAACAAGTAGCCGGTCCCGGCCTGGTTGGTGGTCATGAAGATGCGCACGCGATGGCGGCCCGATGACAGGGACTTGAGGCGGAAGCGCTGGGCTCCCTGACTGTTGAGCGTGACCTTCTTCAGGCTCACCCACTCGCCGAAGCCGTTCAGGCGCTGCGCGACGACCGAGCGGCGCGAGAACGACTTCGCAGCCTGGGCGCGAGCAACGAACCAGCGACCGACGCGAATGAGCGTCAGACGTGGCTGGACGGCGACCTGGATGACCGCGCTCTCCTTCCCCTTCCACGTGGCCTTGTACGCGGTGAGAAGCTGCGGCGAGGTGATGAGGTCCCAGACGCCGTTCGTCGTCGTCTGGACGTCGGCGATCTTCACGAACGACAGCTGGCCGTAGGGCTGAGCGAAGACAGAGACCGTGTCGCCCACGGCTGCCGGAGAGACTGCCCCTCCGACATGGATGTCGTTGCCGAAGACGGCGATCGGCACGGACGCGCCGATCGAGACCGACGGTGCCGGGCCGGTCACCTTGATGGTGCCCCTCAGCGCCGGATGCAGGGCATCGCGGTACTGAATCGTGCCGGGAGTGTTCATCAGCTTCGAGCAGGTCTTCGTGGGCGCGAGCGTGTTGCAGGCGAAAGCCCCGTTGTTCGCGACGGGCTGGTGGTTGACGGTGTCGACGTTCTTCCAGCGGACGGTGTCGCCGCCGGCAACCGTGACGGTCTTCGGCGCGAAGCCCGTGCTCCTGATGTTGACGGTCTTCAATGCGCTGAGAGACGCAACGGCAAAGCCGGCACCCGCAAGGGCACACACCGCAGTGGCGATCAATAGCGTTCTCTTCA
>CAZQAG010000102.1:0-7150 GCA_964591295.1 uncultured Gaiellales bacterium
ACCTCGACCGAGCGCTCCTTCGTGTACGTCTCCTCGAGCGGGGAGAGCCGGCGCAGATATGCCATGTGGTACGAGGCCGGAATCGGATCGCGCTCGGGCCCGAGCAGTCGCTCGAACCAGCGGTCTCGGAGCTTTCCGAACGCCTCGGCGCTCTCGTCGCTCGCCACCCGCAGGCGCTCTGCGAGAGCACGGATCGAGATGCCCTTCTCCTCCTCGTTCCGCGCAACCGGGTCGACGGTTCCCGAGAGCTCGGCAGCAAGCTCGTTCTCGTCGCGCATCAGCTCGCGCCGCCCCTCGTTGAAGCCCGCGGAGGCTTCGCCGTTCAGGTCGCCGAGCTCCTCGCGGTCGCGGTACTCCGTCAGCACGGCGAGCTTGGCCTGCGCGGTCCGGAGTGGAATCTCCTCACCGCGGAACGTGATCCGCTCGGCGAGGATCGCGTTCTCCAGCTGATCCTGCCGCTCGGAGAGCTCCTGGTCGGCGACGCCCGCCTCGCACTCCTTGCGCAACCGGTAGAGACGCTCTCGCTCGTCGCCCTCTGCCTGCTCCTCGGCGGAGCGGAGCCCATCGAGCTGCTCTCGGCTGAAGAGGTCGGCGAAGGCGGCGACGATCGCAGCCCGCTCGGAGACCTCCTTCTCCCCCACGCGCACGGCGCGAACCTCTTCCGCGCGCTCGAAGAGGTAGGTGCGGAGGCGCTCTTCGTACTCTGCTGGGCTGCGAACTGCTGCGACGGGCATCGCGAGAATCTACACGTGCGCGCCGGATATTGCGCCGGATATCGAACTCAGGGCCGAGCCGGCTCCCGCGCGAGGAGACGTTGCACAGTGCCCGTCAGGTCCTCCAGCTCGAACGGCTTCCGGATGAACGCGTGCACGCCTTCGGGACGCTCCGGGTCGGTCTCTGACGTGCCGCTGAGCAGACAGACCGCGGCGTCGGGACGCACCGTTCGAATGTACGGGAGCAGCTCGAACCCGTGCTCGTCGCCGACATGGAGGTCGAGTAGGACGACGTCGATCGGGTCGCTGTCGAGAAGCTCTTTCGCGCGGGTGAGGGTGTCGGCTTCGAGCACTTCATGGTGCTCGAGCTCGAGATTGACGCGACAGAGCAGGCGGAGTGACGGATCGTCCTCCACGATCAGGACCGTAGCGCCCGCAGTGCCCCCCATGAGCGACTCTGAGTTTACGTCCATGCGCGCATTCGTCTTCGACCAGTAGACGGGGTTCCCGCACCGGAACTTGCCGTCAGCGGCGGGCAAAAATCGCTCTTTGCGGGGATTTCTTCCTTTCGGGCGTACCTCATCCGAGGGATGAATCGTTTCTCGCTTGGAAGTGGTAAAAGCGGCCGAGCCATACGACCGGCTCGAGGCACTCCTGAAAGGAAGCCTCAGAGCAGCCGACCCGACACCTCGCTTTCGGCGGCGGGCCTGGCGGGAGTTTCAGCGCGCCCTCGACCCGCTGGCGGCTCCTAAGCCGCTGCCTTCCGCGCGCGCCTGATCCGCTCCAGCGCGGGCTCGCGACCGAGGAGCTCGATGCTTTCGAAGAGACCGGGTGAGACCTTCGAGCCGGTCACCGCCACCCGGATCGGCTGGAACGCCTCGCGGGGCTTCAGCTCGAGTTGGTCGGCGACCGCCCGGAGGGCCTGCTCGATCGCCTCGGCCGTGAACGGCTCGGCCGCCTCGACCGCCCGCTCGGCCTCGCTCAGCACGTTTCCGTCTAGGAGCGTTGGATCCAGCTCGATGTCGTGGAAGAGGAAGCCGGCGAACTCCGGGTACTCGCCGAGGACGGCGATCTTCTCCTGCACGAGCGGGACCGACCGGCGCACGATTCCCTCGTCCCAGTCGTACCCCTGCTCGCGCAGATAGGTCACGAGCCGGTCGGCGTACTCGTCGGGCGGGAGCGCGCGGAGGTACAGGCCGTTCAACCATTCGAGCTTCTTGAAGTCGAAGACCGCGGGGCTCGCCCCTACGCGATCAAGTGTGAACCGCTCGACGAGCTCCTCGCGCGACATGACCGTGGTCTTGTCGTCGTAGCTCCAGCCGAGGAGCGCGAGGAAGTTGACGAGCGCCTTGGGGATGTACCCCTGCGCTCGGAACTCCTCTACGGAGAGGGCGCCGTGCCGCTTGGAGAGCTTCTTGCCGTCGTCTCCATGGATGTTGGCGAGGTGCGCGTAGAGAGGCAGTGGCGCGCCGAGCGCTTCGAGTATCCGGATCTGCTTGGGCGTGTTCGAGATATGGTCGTCGCCCCGGATGACGTGCGTGATCCCATCCATCCAATCCTCGACCGGTGAGGCGAAGTTGTAGGTCGGCCTGCCGTCCGCGCGGAGGATGATGAGGTCCTCCACCTTCTCGTTCGGGTACTCGATGCGGCCGCGGATCAGGTCCTCCCAGGCGGTGATGCCCTCGTCGGACATCCGCATGCGAATTGCGCCCTCGTCCTCGTAGGCCTTGCCTTCGCTCACCAGGCGCTGCGCCTCGATGCGACAGTGCTCCATCCGATCGAGCTGGAAGGTGACCTCTCCGTCCCAGTCCAAGCCGAGCCAGCGAAGCGACTCCTGGATCTGCTCAGTCGCTTCGGCGACCTCGCGGCCCGTATCGGTGTTCTCGATCCGCAGCCGGAACTCGCCGCCCTCGTGCCGGGCATACAGCCAGTTGAAGAGCGCAGTGTGGACGCCCCCGATATGGAGGAAGCCGGTCGGGCTCGGGGCGAAGCGAACGACGACGCTCATCGGCCCATGCTACTTCGCGCTCCGTCCGATTCGCTCGCTAGCCTGGAGTTGTGTTGCCAGATAAGTCAACCCGACTGCGCCGCAGCCTGAGCTACGCGGTTCCGCGGAACCGCGCCAGCCATGTCCCCGCTGGGCGGTCGCCACCGGAGTAACCTCGCGACGTGCTGATCGGAGCCCACGTCTCCTCGTCCGGAGGCATCCACACGGCGATCGACCGGGCCGAGTCGATGGGGGCTAAGTCGGTGCAGGTCTTCACGCAGAGTCCGCGCGCCTGGCGTCCGACGAACCACCCGCCCGAGAACTTCGAGCGCTTCAAGGAGCGGCGCACCGAGGCCGGCATCGGAGGCGTGATCTGCCACGCGCTGTATCTCGTCAACCTCGCGAGCCCGAAGGACGACCTCTACGAGAAGTCGGTGGCCGCGATGTGCAACACCGTCGACATCGGTTGCGCGATCGAAGCTGACGGCGTCGTCTTCCACATCGGGTCGCACCTCGGCGCGGGGATGGAGCTCGGGCTCGAGCGCGTGGTCGAGGCAATGAAGAAGGTGCTCGACCGCTGCTCGGACACGACCTGGCTGCTGATGGAGAACACCGCCGGCGCGGGTGGCACGATCGGCCGCTCGGTCGAGGAGCTTGCTCTGGTCTACGAACGGCTCGACGGGCATCCCCGGCTTGGCGTCTGCCTCGACTCCTGCCATCTGTACGCGTCCGGGTGCGACGTCACGGACGAGACGGTGCTGGACGCCGTGCTCGACGAGCTCGACCGGGAGATCGGGCTCGACCGGCTGCGCGCGCTGCACGTGAACGACTCGAAGGCGCCGCTCGGCTCGAACCTCGACCGGCACGAGAACATCGGTGAGGGGCTGATGGGCGAGCGCCTCGGCGTCTTCCTCGGGCATCCGCGCTTCCAGGGGCTGCCGGCCGTGCTTGAGGTGGCGGGACCCGACGGACACGGTCCGGACGCAAAAGAAGTGCAGAAGACGAAGGAGCTACATGCCCGCTGGTCCGCAAAGGTCAAGTCCTGACCCGACAGGCCAGCGGGGTCCGGCCGCGGGCCTCCCTCCGGTTTCAGCCTATTGAGGAAATGCGCACACGTGTGTGACGCGATTGCGCCGAGTGTGCGCCAACGAAAAGAGCGCCGTCAGGCGGTCGGACGGACCTGCGCGAAGATCCGGAAGCTCGGCTCCCCCAGCGGGAGCTCGTTGAACTCCGGGTTGACGCATCCGAGCTCGTCCTCTCGCCCCTCGTAACAGCTCTCGACCTCGACGCGGCACATCGGCAGCGGCTGCCTGTTCGCCCGCACCGCACCGAACTCCCCGCGCTCCTCCGCCTCGAGCATCAGGGCGAGGTCGATCTCGACGTCGAAGACCTTCTGCATGCACCCGACGTACGTGTGGCCGAGCTCGACGAACGAGTAGAGGAACGGGCAAGCGCGCTCGACACAGGCCGACGGGTGGACGACCTTGTCGCAGTGAACCTCGCAGCGGCGGCACTCGACCTCGTCCTGAGGATGGAGAGGGAGCTCCTGCGGAACAACCTGAAGGCGCCGCATCGTGCTGACATTGTCGGCACGGCAGGCCTCCTCCGCAAGTCTTGACAAGGCCGGAAGAAAATGCTTGGGCCGACACGAGCTCAGGCTGCCGCGAGTAAGCGATTCGCGACGTTGAGCACGTCCATCTGCGTGAACGCCTGGTAGTCCGGCTCGCCCCCCTCGGGGTTCTCGTCGGCGCGGAACCAGACCGCCTGGACGGTCGTCATGCCGAGCTCAGCCGCCCCGCGGACGTCCTCGTAGAGCCGGTCGCCGACGAACAGGGCTTCTTCGGGCGCTACCCCGAGCGCTTCGAGGGCGCGCTCGAAGATCGCCGGGTGCGGCTTCCGCTTGCCGACCTCCGACGAGAAAACCGCGAAGTCGAGCCGCTCGGCGAGCCCCATCTGCTCGAGGTCTCGATGCAGGAGCCAGGCTGGATCGAACGCGTTCGAGACGAGCCCCAGCCGCAGCCCCCGGGATCGCAAGGACTCGAGCAACGCGTGGGTCGTCGCGCCGAGCACCCGCGCCGGTTCCCAGGCTGCATGCTCCGCCTCGAGGAAGCGATCGAGCGCGGCCTCCGACACCTCGATCCCGAACTGGCCCAGCGTCTGTCGGATCAGCCCCGGGTACTCGAGCTCCTCGAGCGTCCCGGGAAGCCAGAAGAGTGGCTCGAAATGCTCGCGGAAATGCTGCCTGATCTCGTCGGCCGGGGCCAGATCGTCCCGCCCGAGGGCATCCAGGCCGGCCCGGAAGGCGACATCCATCAACTCCTCGTCGTAGCGGAAGTCCATCAGGGTGTCGCCCCAGTCGAAGAGGACTGCCCGCAACATCTCGGTAGGCTAGCCGCGTGGCGCGCAAGATCCTTTGGGCCTCCATCGCCCTTGCGCCGATCACGATCTTCGTCGACTACGTCCTTCACCCCGGCGATGTCGCGCTCTTCCTCCTTTCCGCGCTCGCGCTCGTCCCCCTCGCCTGGCTGATCGGCGAGGCGACCGAGCACGCCGCTCACCACACGGGCGCCGGAGTCGGCGGCTTCCTGAACGCGACCTTCGGGAACGCGCCCGAGCTGATCATCGCGCTCTTTGCCGTGTCGAGCGGGCTCGAGGAAGTCGTGCGCGGCTCGCTGACGGGAAGCGTCGTCGGGAATCTCCTCCTCGTGCTCGGCTTCTCTCTTCTCTTCGGCGGCCGCGGTGAGATCGATCGAGAGTCGAGCTACACCTCGCTTGTACTCATCGCAATCGCCACGCTCTTGTTTCTCGTCCCATCGATCCCCAGTTGGGACGGCGACCCGGAGCGCAACTCGCTGACGATCATCACGATCCCGGTCGCGATCGTTCTCCTGCTCGCGTACCTCGTCGTCACGTGGATCGCGCTGCGGCGCCACCGGGAGCTGCATCTCAGGGAGGAGCCGTCCGACGCGGTGGCTTGGTCACTTCGGGCCGCGCTCGCGGTGCTTGCAGTCGCAACCGTGGCGACTGCGCTGATCGCCGAGGCGCTGGTCGGCTCGCTGGAGACCTTTGCCCACAGCGCCGGCCTCACAGACTTCTTCGTCGCAGCCGTGATCGTCGCGATCGTCGGGAACGCGGCCGAGCACGGCGGCGCGGTGGTCGTCGCCTATCGCGGAAAGATCAAGCTCGCCGCCGAGATCGCGCTCGCCTCGAGCGCCCAGGTCGCCGTCTTCCTCATCCCCGCCGTCGCGCTGCTCTCATGGGCGATCGACCCGCTCGCGCTCTCGTTCCGTCCCGTTGAGATCGGCGTGGTCGCATTGGCGGCATCAGTAACGGCTGTCCTGCTTTCCCAGGGCCGGTCGAGCCGGGCCCGAGGTGTCGTCTTGATCGCGGCCTACGTGCTGGCGGCGCTCGCGTTCTTCCTCGCCGGCGAACGCTGAACGCCCAAGGCGCGGGAGATTGCGTCGCTCGCTTGATCGATGTCCTCGTCGGTGATGGCGAGGTGGGTGACCGCGCGGAGCACGCCCGGCAGCATCGTCGGGGTGAGGCGGACGCCCTCGCCGACGAGCCGTTCGAGCGCGTCGTTTTCCAGCAGGCCGAGGGCGCCGACGTCGATCTGCACGAAATTCGTCTCGACCTGCTCGAGGTCGACCGGAACGCCCGCTTCGTGCAGGCGCTCGCCCAGGGTGCGGGCCCGCGCGTGATCCTCGGCGAGCCGCTCGACGTGATGGTCGAGGGCGTAGACGCAGGCTGCGGCGACGATCCCGGCCTGGCGCATCGCGCCCCCGAACTGATGCTTGTACCGGCGCGCGCGGAGCATCCGCTCCGAGGATCCGGCTACGATCGCGCCGAGCGGACACCCGAGCCCCTTCGAGAAGCAGATCGTGACCGTGTCGGCGTGGCCCGCAATCGTGGCCGGCTCCTCCCCGCTCGCGACGGCGGCGTTGAAGAGGCGCGCGCCGTCGAGATGGAGCGAGAGCTCGAGCTCCCGGCACGTCTCCGCCATAGCCTCGACCTCGCCGAGTGGCCACACCCGGCCGCCGGAGGCGTTGTGCGTGTTTTCGATCGCGACGATCCGAGTCGTCGGAACGTGGCCGAGGTCGCCCCTTCGCGCGGCTCCGCGCACCTGCTCCGGTGTGAAGCGCCCGGCCCGGGCCTGAAGCGGACGGGTCATCAGGCCTGCGTGGACGGCCGGCCCGCCGAGCTCCGCAACCAGGATGTGCGAGTTCTCCTCGGCGATCAGCTCGTCGCCTGGCTCGCCCAGCACGCGGAGCGCGATCTCGTTCGCCATCGTCGCGGTGGGCACGAAGACCGAATCCTGCTGGCCCAGCGTTTCCGCGGCGCGCCGCTCGAGCTCGTTGACGGTCGGGTCCTCGCGAAGCTGCTCGTCACCGACCTCGGCGTTCGCGATCGCCTCGCGCATCTCAGGCGTCGGCTTGCTCGCCGTATCGGA
>CAZQAG010000103.1:0-7081 GCA_964591295.1 uncultured Gaiellales bacterium
GGCGGCTATGCGGCGCAGGTTCGCCAGGGGCTCGCGCGGATCGAAGGGACGCTCGACCGTCTCGGCCAGATCCCGCTCGGCGGCACCGCCGTCGGTACCGGCCTCAACACCCATCCTGAGTTTGCCGAGCGGGTTCGCGCCCTCCTCACCAGCCAGACCGGGCTCGCCATCCTCCCGCCCGCCGACCCGTTCGAGGCGCAAGCCGCCCGCGATGGGCTCGTCGAAGCGTCCGGGGCGATGAAGGTCGTCGCCGTCTCCCTGACGAAGATCGCGAACGACCTCCGGCTGATGGGCTCGGGCCCGCGCACGGGTCTCGCCGAGATCGCGCTTCCCGAGCTCCAGAAGGGCAGTTCGATCATGCCGGGCAAGGTGAACCCCGTGGTCCCCGAAGTAGTGACCCAGGTCGCCGCGCAGGTGATCGGGAACGATGTCGCGGTCACCGTGGGCGGCATGCAGGGGCACTTCGAGCTGAACGTCTTCGTGCCCCTGATCGCGCGCAACGTCCTCGACTCGGTGCAGCTGCTCGCCGCAGCCTCTCGCCTGCTCGCCGAGCGCTGCGTGAACGGCATCGAGGCGAACCGCGAGACGAACGAGCACTACGCGGAGCTGACCCTCTCGGCCGCGACCGCGCTCAACCCGTACATCGGCTACGACAAAGGGGCGGAGATCGTCAAGGAGGCCGCCGCGAGCGGTCGGTCGCTACGCGACGTCGCGCGCGAGGCGGGTGTCGACGACGAGACCCTCGACAAGGCGCTCGACTATCGCGCGATGGCCCGCCCGCATGAGGTCCGCGTGGAGGGCTCGGGGGAGTGAGAGAGGCCGCCTTCGGGCGGCACCCGTCTGTCAGCCGCCAGAGCGCGCCGGCATGCACGCCGGCGACGCCAGGATCTTCACAACGGCGTAGCTCCCGGCAGAGCCGCGCGCCAGCACACGAACGGAGCTGCAGCGGTCGGTTCCGCGGATCGTGACGATGAAGAAGCCGTCGCCATTCGCCTTCGCGCGCACAGTCAGCGCGTTTGCGGTCAGTCGCACGGACTCTCCGGGCCGGAAATGGCTGCCTCGAATCGTAGGCGGTACCGGTCGAACCAGGCGGAGCGAAGGCTTGGGCTTTGCCTGACGATCGGACCTGCCTGCCGCCCCAGTGGAGCATCCGAGAACGACGACAACGGAAACCAGGAAAGCAGTCGTACGCACAGCCTTGCGAAGTATGCCGTTACAAAGTTGAAAGTCGCGGAAATAGAGAAGAGTATCTGCGAGCACAGGGGAGAACAACGTCGGGACCGGCGACGTCAGCGCCGGCAGCCCGGAGGAGGTGCATGCCCAGGACACACGCTTCGTGCCCGGTTTCTCGACCCGTAAAGAGGAGGAAGTCTTGAGGAAACCTCGAGGAGGCTTTGTTGTCGGCAGCAGCCGCTGGACTGATGGTCGCTCTCGTGGCGGCCCTCAGTGCGGGCTCCGCCGGAACCAAGCAGCAACCAAACAGCGTCCTCGCTCGAGCGGCCGCAATTCAACTCGGCCGCGTTCAGGCTAAGGGCAAAGAGTCGGCGCTCCGAGTTTCAGGTGGCGTCATGCAGACCTACATCGAGCTAAACGGGCTCGCCCCGCAGGGCTCACAGCGGAACCAGGCACGCGGCGGAGGCGGCGGCGGCGGCGTTCACGACATCGCCGACGACGACTCCCTCGGCTGCCCCAACGAGTTCCGCAGGCATGGGATGAAGAACATCCGCGTAAACCAGGACTGCACGCTGCGGCGGCAGGCCGAGGAGTGGGTCGGCGTCAACCCGCGCGACTTCGACAACGTGGTCGCCGGGCAGAACGACTCGGTCATCGGCTTCAACCACTGCGGGTACGACTGGTCGTACAACGAGGGCAAGGACTGGGGGAGCGTAGGCACCGCTCCGCCGCCGTTCTGGCAGCAGTTTCTTGCCGACAACCGCACGAGCGACGCCTGCAGCGACCCCGCCGGCTCGTTCGACCATCTCGGGAACGTCTACGTAACCGGCGTCTTCTTCAATGCCGGGCCGTACCCCGCGAACGGCATCTTCGTCGCGAAGTCGAACTGGCCAAACGGTGGTGCTCTGTACCACGCGCCGGACTCGGCACTCAGCTTCCAGGAGTATCGAACGGCTCCATTGGGCGTCGTCGTGAACGACACCGGCGAGAACTTCCACGACAAGGAGCTGATGATCGCGGACTCGCGGCCGTCGAGCCCGAAGAAGGGCCGCGTCTACGTGACCTGGACGCGATTCCAGGCAGACGGTCATAGCCCCATCTACTTCAGCCAGTCGACGGATGGCGCGGCCACGTGGTCGACTCCGATCGAGATCAGCGGCGCCAATCCGAGCATCTGCACGTTCCCGGCTCCGGGCGGGCCGTGCAACGACGACCAGGGCTCGGATCCGGTCGTCGGGCCCGACGGGACGATCTACGTCATCTTCGGGAACGCGAACCTGCCCGATCCTGGGATCAACCAGGTCGTGATGGTCAAGTGCCCGGCCACGAACTCGTGCGACAGCCCGAGTGACTGGTCGCAGCCCGTCCGGATCGGCGATCTGATCGGAACGCATCCGATCGGCAACGGCGATCCCAATGGCTGCCCGAACGGCCGGCAATGCCTGCCGCCGAACGGCTATCGGGTGCCGGAGTTCACGTCGATGACGATCTCGGTCGACCGGCACAGCAACCTGTACGCCACATGGGCAGACCACCGCAACTCGGACGCCAACTGCACGGGCACCGTGCCGCCGGCAACGCCGCCGTGCGACAACGATGTCTTCTACTCGTTCTCCACGAACGGTGGAGCGACGTGGAGCGCGACGAGGAACCTCACGCCGCGTTCGCGGCTCGGCAACAACGCGCAATGGCAGCCTTGGAGCGACGTAGCGGGCGACGGCAGCAGGCTGTATGCGGCTTTCTACGATCGCCAGTACGGGAACTGCGAAAGCACGGGCTGCAACGACATCACGTTGGCAACGATTCGGAACCCGCGGTCGAACCACCCGAACATCGAGTACACCCGGGTAACGACCGGCTCGATGCCGAATCTGACGCCGGCGACGAACCCGGTCCAGGCGGGGTTCCTCGGGGACTACATGTGGGTCGAGGTCAGCCGCCACAACTTCGACCAGCGTGACGTCCACATCGTCTGGGCGGACACGCGACCGCTTCCGGGCCGGCTCCCACACCAGCGGGCTCCGGAGGAGGACATCTACTACGCGAAGCTCGACCGGCACGGTCACGGTGGTGGCGGGTGACTAACCGCTAGTCGAGACGATCCAAGGCGAAAGGGCCGCTCCTTCCGGGCGGCCCTTTCTCTAGCCGCCGGGGCGATTCGTGATGTGGATGTAGATCTTGTCGCTACGCCCGCAGTCCTCGCGCAGGGCGACCTGGCCCGACCGGCCCTGGCCTTCCCACGAGACTTCTGCGTCGCGGTCCTCGCGCTCCTCGAAGAGGATCGTGAAGCCGGCTTGTTCGAGCTCGTCCTTGAAATCGTCGTGGGCGGCTTCGATGTCGCCGTCAAAAAACCCTTCTACGACCTCGGTCGGCCCCTGCGTGGCCTGTCGCGTGAAGGTCACCTCGGCCAGGTCGGGCCAGTTCGAAGGCAACCTTGCCGCCTTCGACAGAGGCGAGCCGCTACAGGCAGCCCTTGTCTCCCTCGGGATGTCGTTCTCAGCCTTCTTGCCGCCGCCGCAGGCCACGAGACCGAGCGCAAGCGCTCCCAAGGCACCGGTGAGCATCGATGAACGAACTACCCGCATTTCGTTTCGTTCTTGAGATTGCGGAAAGTGTATTGAGGCACTCGAAAAGACAGTGTCGTATATTTGCGGCTGTCCATCTGCCGGCCTGGGTCAGGGCCGGCTGTCAGGAAGGGGAGGCATGAAGAAACTCGCAGGAATATTCACTGTGTTTGCCGTGCTCATGGCCATGGCGGTCATGTGGGGCGGTACCGCGAGCGCAACGTCCAGCGGCAACGGGCCGCGGGCCGACAGATCCGGATCGCACGAGTTCGGAGACGTTGAGCTCGGTACGAACATCACCGAATGTCCGCAGGCCGGAATCGACGATCGGAGCCTGCGCAGAACGGAGCGGGACGAAGTAGAGCGTTTGAGCGAGCGGGGAGACGACATCCGTCTCAATCAGGACTACACATGCCTGCCGCAGGACGAGATGAGCATCGCGATCAACCCACTCGAAACGCGGAACGTCTTCGGCGGGGCGAACGACTACCGGCTCGGGTGGGGCTCGTCCGGGTTCTACACGACGACCAACCGCGGCGACAACTGGCACGACGGCATCACCGCGTTCCCCACGCCCGGCGTGACGTCGTTCGACGACCACATCGACGGCGGCGGCGACCCGATCGCGATCTTCGACCGTGAAGGAACCGCCTATTACGGTCAGATCCGCTTCGAGCGCGAGAACGACAGCAATGGCCTGTTCTTCAACCGCTCGACGAACGGTGCGTTTACGTGGAGCCGGCCGTGCGTTGCCATTCCGGGCCCACCGCCGGACCCGAACGTGGGTGCCCGTTGCGGCGGAAACGGCGATCCGCGCCAGCCGGGCGACGGCGTCGTCAACTACTTCCCGGACAACGACGGGATGCTGAACGGCAGCGTGCCGTTCGAGGACAAGCCGTACGCAACGGCCGGACCGCGGCCGGCGGGCGTTAGCCCGGTGTGCTACGGGCCGGTCAACCGCACTCCCGTCACGTGCCCGCCGGGGCATGTCGGTCCCGACCGGATCTACATGACCTGGTCGCGGTTCGACACCAGTGGGTGTGCGGACCCACCGGTCGCCCCGTGCGAGGTCCGCATCTGGGAGAGCCACTCCGACGACCGCGCGCGCTCGTGGTCGCCACCACAGCCGATCAGCGGCACTGCCGCCTTTTGCGTCGGCATCGGTCCGCTCGGGCCGAACGCTTGTGACGACAACCAGGGTTCGCAGCCGGTCGTGAACCCGACCAACGGTCATGTCTATGTCGCCTGGGAGAACTTCAACACCCCGGACGAGAACCAGTACCTGCTCGTCCGCTCTACGGACGGCGGGGCGACGTGGCAGGGACCGTTCTTCATCACGCCGGTCTTCGACGTCAACTATCCTCGGGCCGGTGCGGCCGGCGGTAGGCCAGACTGCACCGCACGCGGCCAGCAAGGCGGCCGCGCCGTTCTGACGAACAGCTGCGCGCGCGTCAACGCACGCGGAGCACTCTCGGTCGACAAGCGCGGTGGCGCCTTCGCCGACGATCTCTATCTGGTGATCGCCGACAACCGCAACGGCACGAGAGTCAGCTCGAACACCGACGTGCTGAGCTTCAAGTCGACGAACGGGGGCACGATCTGGACGGGCCCGACGCGGGTCAACAACGACCCCTCGAGCACGCCGGCCCTCCGCGACTGCGGCCGACCGGGCCGCCCGGCGTGCCCGGAGGGAGTCCACACGGGGAACGACCAGTTCTTCCCGTGGCTCGACATCCATACGAGCGGTTGGCTCCAAAGCGCCTGGCAGGATCGGCGCCTCGACCAGAACTCGACCGCGCACGAGTGGCCGACGAGCCGCCAGCGGCCGGGTAATTACCTCCACTGGTTCTGGGGCGGGCGCTGCCGCGTCACCCAGACCGGGCCGGTCGACCAGGGCTCGGGCCGCCAGTGCGTCCATCCGGGGGCGGCGATCATCACGCAGCCCACGGCTCCGGTGAACCCACCGGACACGTACCTCGATCCGCCGCAGAACACGTTCCCGTGGCGGAACTTCGGTATCTCGGACGTCCCGTACAACTGGGATTACTGCTTCCGGGCAGGCATCTTCTGCGGTGACTACGAGAACGTCACGATCGGCTCCGACGGGCGCGTCTGGGCGATGTGGACGGACGCCCGCAACGGGCGCTCGTCGCGCATGCAGACCGGTCGCAACCCGGCCTGCGAGCAGTCAGACGCCTGGGCTGACACGTATCAGGATCACCAGGACGCCCATGGGCAGGATCGCGCCCGGTCGAGCGACTCGCTCTTCCTGGTCACGCCCTGTCCGATCGACGACTAACGAGACCGACTAGACAAAAAGAGGGCCGCCCCCCGAGGCGGCCCTCTTTTGTTTCAGTACGCGACGGCGCCGCGCCTGGTTTCAGCGGCGTGGCGTTGTTCGTCTGCGCGATACGACGAGCGCACGAGTGGCCCCGAGAAGACCGAGCCGAAGCCGAGCGCCTCGCCCTGCTCGCGGAACCAGCGGAACTCGTCGGGATGCACCCAGCGGTCGATCTTCGCGTGCTTGGCGGAAGGCTGGAGGTACTGGCCGATCGTGATGACGTCGACGCCGTTCGCGCGCAGGTCGCGCATCGTCTCGACGACCTCGTCGTTCGTCTCCCCCAGGCCGACGATGATCCCCGACTTCGTCAACACCGGGTAACCGGCGAGCTCCTTGGCCCGGGCGAGGAGCCATAGGGCCTTGTCGTACGACGCCTTGGCTCCGCGCATGCGCGCGTGCAGCCGGCGCACGGTCTCGATGTTGTGGTTGAAGACCTCGGGCCGCTCGGCGAGGATCGTGCGTAGGGCCTCCTCCTCGTAGCCGAGGAAGTCCGGGGTCAGAATCTCGACGGAAGCCTTCGGTACCTTGGCCTTGAGCGCTCGGATCGTCGCCGCGTAGTGACCGGCGCCCTTGTCGGGCAGGTCGTCGCGGTCGACCGAGGTGACGACGACGTGCTTGAGCCCCATCTGCGCTGCGGTCTGTCCGAGGCGCAGCGGCTCGAGCGGGTCCGGCGGATGCTCGGGCTTGCCGGAGTGGACGTAGCAGTAGCGGCAGGCGCGGGTACACGTGTCGCCGAGGATCTGGAAGGTCGCGGTCCCGCGCCCCCAGCACTCGGCGATGTTCGGGCAGCGAGCCTCCTCGCAGATCGTGTGCAGGTTGTGCCCGTGGATGAGCTTCTTGACGTCGAAGTAGCGTGAGTTGGCGCTGGGCGCACGCACCTTCATCCACTCCGGGCGGCGTGGCCGCTCGGCGACGGGCAACGAGCTCTCCATGGAGCTCAGTCTAGTCACGCCCTAGGCACCCAAGAGACTTAGCAACAGACTGTTGCTAAGTCAGTTTGGCG
>CAZQAG010000104.1:0-6624 GCA_964591295.1 uncultured Gaiellales bacterium
GTCGTCCGAGACCGAGCCCGCGATGATCACGTCGTCGCCCTGCTGCCAGTTCACCGGTGTTGCGACCTTGTGGCCTGCGGTCAGCTGCAGCGAGTCGATCACGCGGATGACCTCGTCGAAGTTGCGCCCGGTCGTCATCGGGTAGACGAGGATCAGCTTGATCTTCTTGTCGGGCCCGACGACGAAGACGTTGCGCACCGTCTGGTTGTCGGCAGGCGTGCGCTCGGCCGGGTCGCCGGACGTGTCGGCCGGAAGCATGTTGTAGAGCTTCGACACGTTGAAGTCGGCGTCGCCGATCATCGGGTAGTTGGGCGCGTGGCCCTGGGTCTCCTCGATGTCGTTGGCCCAGTCGGCGTGCTTGTCGACGGGATCGACCGAAAGACCGATGATCTTCGTGTTGCGGCGGTCGAACTCGGGCTTGATCTTGGCCATGTAGCCGAGCTCGGTCGTGCATACGGGCGTGAAGTCCTTCGGGTGCGAGAAGAGCACGCCCCAGGAATCGCCCAGCCAGTCGTGGAAGCGGATCGTCCCCTCGGTCGTCTCCGCCTCGAAATCAGGTGCGGTATCGCCTATCTGCAATCCCATCCCATCCCTCCTTGAGTTTCCAGGTCCAACGCTCGTCGGGGCGAGCGTATGCCCCTTTCGAATCGAGGACAAGTTCGTGCGACCGCGGTGGCGCCGATGGGTTTTGATTGTCGCGGCCGTCTACACAGACAGATGCCGCCGGATGGCGGCCGCTACGGAAAGGACGAGGCGATGAAGGACATCACTCCATGCCTGTGGTTCGACACCGAGGGCGAGGATGCGGCGAACTTCTACACGTCCGTGTTCCCGAGCTCCCGGATCCTGGAGATTGCGCGCTACGGCTCCGCGGGGCCACGCCCGGAAGGCAGTGTCATGACCGTGAGCTTCGAGCTTGCCGGGCAGAAGTTCGTGGCCTTGAACGGCGGGCCTGATTTCAAATTCAACGAGGCGATCTCGTTCCAGGTGAGCTGCGAGGGCCAGGAGGAGGTCGACGAGTTCTGGAGCAAGCTCTCCGACGGCGGCGAGGAAGGGCCGTGCGGCTGGCTGAAGGACCGCTACGGCGTCTCCTGGCAGATCATCCCGACCGCCCTGCCGGAGCTTCTGAGTGACCCCGACCCGGAGCGCTCGCAGCGCGTCATGGCCGCGATGCTGAAGATGGGGAAGATCGAGATCGAGGAGCTGGAGAAGGCTGCGGCCTGAGCGCCGCTAGTCCTCGATCACGACATAGCGGACGGGCACGTCGTCGATCCGGTGGTGCGGCGCGTTGTCGGTCGCGGTCGCCTCGACGAGCCCCTCCTTCTCGTCCGGGCGAACCGCAACCACGATCTCATCCGCCGGAAAGGTGGCGAGAGCGTCGCGGATGGCGAGACCGATGTTCGCTTCACCGGCAACAGCCTCGACGGTTTCGCCCGGGAGCTGGTCCGCCGTCCGCTCGGCGACCTGCTCCGCATGACCGAAGGCTTTCTGGTCGTTGGCGAGCCAGTCGAGCGCGCCCTGCCGTACGACCGGCACCACGACCTTGATCGTGTCGGCCTCCCCGACATGCGCACGCAAGACGTCGTCCGCATGTTCGACCGTGCTGACGACGAGAACATTCCTGCCCATGGTGGAAACGTACCGCCAACGTCGGTGTCGGACACCAGAGTTCGCAAGAACTGCCGTTACGTCGCCTCGTACCCCGCCTCTTCGATCGCAGCCCGGACAGCGGCGTCGTCCAGTCCCTCGCCGCGAACGGTCACGTGCTTGGTGTCGAGATCTACGTCAACCGCCGCGACGCCGGTAACGCCCCCGACTTCCTCCTTCACGGCAGCCTCGCAGTGCCCGCAATGAACCCCGGGAACGATGTACGTGATCGTCTCGGACATGGAACTCCTTTGGTCGGCGTTCATCATACCCTCTAGGGGTATTTCGGTGCTTCAAGCAGACAGGGTCGTGCGAACGCTATTCTCGGCGCCGAATGCGCAGAGCGTTGATCCGATCGCTTGTGGCGGGAGTCGTTGCGGCAGCCATCCTCAGCTTCGCCTTCACAGGCCACACGCTGCCGACGGTGAGCGCTCACGAGGGGATGGCCGGGGCGACGGCCGGGCTCTGCATCCTCCTCGTGACCGTCGTGTGCCGTGTCGCCGTATCACGACACGAAATCGCGCTGGCACCGGCAGTGAGCGGCACGTCCTCAGCAGCGCTCCAAGAGCCCTCGCTACCTCCGCTCGACGCAAGAGCGCGAGCCTCGCCGCCCCAGCTTCAGCGCTTTCGCAACTGATCTCTCCCTTGCCGTTCCCCGCGGGCAATTCCCGCGCCAACGACGAATGGAGGAAGAGATGAGAATCCTGGCAATAGCTCTTGTTGTGTTCGCTGTCGCCGTATCCGGTTGCGGCGGCAGTGACGGTGGTGCCGATCCGGCGACCGGCAGCGGGACGACCGCAACTACATCGCAGGTGCCGTTCGATCGCGCGTTTATCGACGCGATGGTTTCACACCATCAGTCGGCGATCGAGATGGCCCGCGAGGCAAAGGCCGCCGGTCTCGCTGAGCCGGAGCTGATCCAGATCGCCGACGACATCATCGCCAGCCAGCAGAGCGAGATCGACGACATGCTCTCCTGGCGCAAGCAGTGGTTCGGCTCGGGCAAGCGCGACTCGGAAGAGGCGGCGCTCAAGGTGCTCGGACTGACGCCTGGCCAGGCCGGCATGGAACACGGTTCGACGAGCATGTCGGACGCCGACGATGTCGACCAGGCTTTCGCCGAAAGCATGATCGGCCACCACGAAGGCGCGATCCGCATGGCCAGCCTCGCCGAGAGCAACGCGGATCACGCCGAGATCAAGACGCTCGCGGGAGACATCGTCACCGCCCAGAAACGCGAGATAGAAGTCATGGAGGAGCACGCGATGGCCATGCACTAGGTAAATCGAGAGCGTGGCCCGCAATCGAGCGGCCGCGCCGGGCGAGCAAAACGAGAAAGGCCCCGTCTCCGGGGCCCTTCTCAGTAGCGGGGGCAGGATTTCAGAACCTGCGAGGAAGCCGGGGTAAGAGGAAGCCGGGGTCAGGTCTTGCACTGCCACATCGCGCCGGAATGATGACGGACCCGTACCGACTCTGAGCTGATCCGCTTCGGAGCCAGCTCACCCGACGTAGGGTCGGGGCGATGGCGCGGCCGCTTCGGATTGCAATCCCGGGCGGTCTCTACCACGTGATCGCCCGCGGCAACGACCGCCAACCGGTCTATCTCGACGACGACGACTGGACGGACTTCCTCGAGCTGCTCGCGCAGACCGTCGAGCGCTATCGGCTGCTCTGCCACAGCTACTGCCTGATGGGAAACCACTACCACCTGCTGTTCGAGACGCCGCGTGCCAACCTCTCGCTCGCGATGCGGCAGCTAAACGGGCTCTATGCGCAGGGCTTCAACCGCCGCCACGCGCGCTGCGGGCACGTCTTCCAGGCACGCTTCCGGGCGATCCTCGTCCAGAAGGAGTCCCACTTCCTGCGCTGCGCGCGCTACATCGTGCGAAATCCTGTCCGCGCCCGGATCTGCGCGCTGCCGAGCGAGTGGCGCTGGAGTAGCTACCACGCGCTGGCCGGACGCGCTCCCGCCGAACCCTTCCTCTGCACCGACGAACTACTCCGCGCCTTCTCGCAGACAAGACGCGCAGCGCAGGCCCGCTACCGGGAGTTCGTCGCCGAGGGTCTCGACGACACGCTCGCGGACGAGGTGCGAGGGGAGCGGTTGGGCGACGAGGCGTTCCTGCGCATTCGCTACGCAGACGACGAGCAGCTACCCGAGGTTCCGCGGGCGCAGCTCGAGCCTCTTCGGCGGCCGCTCGCGGAGATCTTCGCGGAGGCCAGCACTCCGGTCGCGGATGCCTACCGTGACCACGGCTACTCGCTCCGCGAGCTCGCGGAGCATCTCGGCTGTCACTACTCGACCGTCAGCCGCAGGCTGCAGCGGGAGGAGATGTTGCAGTGCAAGACCTGACCCCCGTTCCCGTTGGATGCGGTTTGTAGCAAGCGGGACGAGCCGTGTCCAGAAACTTGCCTGCAACAGAAAAGGCCCCGTCTCCGGGGCTTTCCAGTAGCGGCGGCAGGATTTGAACCTGCGACCTCAGGGTTTCTTCACCGGTGGCTTGATCCGTCGCCTCGAGCAGCGCGGGGGTTACGGGAGCGAGCTGGCCGGACTCGAACCGGCAACCTCCTGGGTGCGATTTCGGCGAATCCCTTAGCCATGAGTCGCCATCATCTTCCATTTCCGCTAAGGGTGGGGAAATCGCGGTGATTCCGTTCGCCACCGTTCGCCACTGTTCGTCATGGCTACTTGACCAAAATTTGACCACGCGCGATCCTCATCGGTGTCCGCGCACAAGACCTATATGTCGTCCTGCTCGTCGCCTGTGACCTCGACGACTTTGCCGACGAGGACTCCGTCGGCGCTGACGACATTCCAGCCCTTCTCGATCTGCAACCACGAGACAGGGTCAGTCACGCCGGATCGAGTCCTGACCGTAGAGCGGAAACTTCAGCGGCCACGCGGGCCAAGCTAGCAATTTGATCGCCGGATGGCCCTTCGTCAGCCGCCAACTCGGCCACGCCACCGCCGCTACCGCCCTGAACGTGACGCACCGCTCGACCACGACGCGCTCGCCGCCACTGTGATGGAACGGCTGGAGGATCGTTGCGGAGGGTGTGCTTCCGGACAGTGCGAAGCGGCCGCTACCCTGCCGTGGTGAAACTGGCAGTCGGGGACATGGTCGTCTACGCCTCGCACGGGGCGGGGCACGTAGCCGCCAGGGAGAGAAGAGTCGTCCTCGGCAAGCGGCAAGAGGTCATCGTGCTTGCGCTCGCGGGCGGGCTCTCGGTGGAGCTGCCGATGGACCGCGCACACGAGCTGCTGCGGCCGCTGGCCAGCGAGGCGGACATGTCCCGGGTGCAGAAGACGCTGGGCGCAGATCACACCGTCAGCAGGGATCCCTGGCTCAAGCGCCGGAGGGACTCGCAGGCGAAGCTGACAGGTGGCGATCCCATCGAGCTCGCAGAGATCATCCGTGACAGCGCGCGTCGCGAGTGGACGCTGCCCGCGAAAGGCACCAAGTCGCAGCTCGCTCCGGGCGAAAGGGAGCTCTTCGTGAAAGCACGCCGGCTTCTCTCGAATGAGATTGCCCTGGCGCGCGGCGTCGAGCCGGCGGAAGCGAACGCCTGGATCGACGAGCAACTCACGCGAACTGGCTGATCAGCCGGGGAGCGGATCTCGCGCTCCAACTCCGCCAGCTGCTGTGGGGTGCAAGATCTCGGTTCCGCCCGCAGATCGCGTCATTCGCGAGGGTGAAGGGTGATGCAAACTCGGATTCCGCGCTGAACCGGGGGTTTTGACACCCTTCACGCTAGTCCTCGGGCGGGCTACTTCCATCCGGCCCGGCCACGAGCGCACGCGCCGGCAGGAAGGCAGCACGCGCCCGCAGGAAGGCGGTAGAACGAGCTAGAGCCCCGGCGTGTGGGGTGCGCACCCCACAGGATCAACAACCGACCCACCCGACGCGGAATGATAAACGCACCCCGCAGGGAGCCCGGGTGGCTTAGCGGGCGTCGGGCGCTCAGGATCGCCGCGGCTCGGCAGGCGACATCGTCACCTCGCCGCGCTCATCGACGGAGATGACCTGGCGTGCGGGCACCTTCGCCTTGCGGAAGCGGTCGAGAAACGACGAGTGCTGGTCGGCCGGGACGATGATCGCGTGCGTGTCGGTGTACGTCTCTACGCGGAAGCCCTCGCCGACACGCGCCTCGAGGAACGCGGTGAGTGCGTTCTTCCGGATCTCTTCCCGCGAGTCGCTCGGTCTTGTCATGTTCCCTCCGGGTGAGCGTGATCCTTGCCCACCATCTAGTGCCGGGCGTCGATGGCGAAGCCTGCACTCAGCTTGCCAAGGCACATCACTTTGGTACGTCCTGAAGACGCAGACATCGCCCACGCCGGCGACTGAGACGATCCGGTCTGTATCGGCAACCCCGCTGTCCAAGCCGGTTTGCAGCATGCGAGCTTCGCGCGCTGATGAGCATCCGGCCGGCGGACCGCACATCACTTTGGCTTACGCCCTGAAGACGCAGTGCCTCGTCGCTCTCAGGCCGACTCCGGAGCACGACGCAACTCCAGCCTGACGCCGGAGCCCGAATCAGCGGCCTCACGCTCGAGTAGGTCCAGCCTCGCACGGGTGCGCCGCATGGCCGAGTGTCACTTGCGCGCTCGAGAG
The DNA here is from genome assembly GCA_964591295.1 of uncultured Gaiellales bacterium. Lineage (GTDB taxonomy): Bacteria > Actinomycetota > Thermoleophilia > Gaiellales > Gaiellaceae > VAXT01. Next base: position 6,261 of record CAZQAG010000104.1, read on the forward strand.
CTCGCCGTTAGCTGACCGGCGCGGCTCTGGGCACGGGCACTCGTCCTGTGGGCGCTTCTCGTACCTGAGTCGGGGGAGGCTGAACTGAGGAGTACGCTTCCAAAGAGAGCCTATGACCCCCCTCACCCCCGCTGAACGAGACGCGCTCCGGCTTCGAGCCACGAAAGCGGACGAAGTGTTCAGCGGGCGAACCGTAGGCGAGCTAATCCTAGACGTGCGGGAAACGCGCGCCGATGCGAGCGCCGGGCTGCTCGGCGCCGCGTTGGACGCAATCCTTGCTCAATGTATAGCCGAGCCGTTCGAGCCCTGGCCCGGCTCCTTCGTGGCCGCGCTCGTCGCGCCCTAAGCAGTTAGCCCGAGACAC
>CAZQAG010000105.1:0-6560 GCA_964591295.1 uncultured Gaiellales bacterium
CCTTGCTCTTCGACTACGTCGCGAACTACATGTACGAGGACGACACTCCTCCGGCGGAGCGGCGTGCCCAGGCGCTCTCGCTCGACCGCGACCTGCTGAAAGAGCTGCTCGGACAGGAGGAGCTGCGCGACCTGATCGACCCCGGCGCGCTCGAGGAGGTCGAGGCGCAGCTTCGCGGCGACCCGCGCAATCCGGACGAGCTGCACGACGTTCTCCGGCTCCGGGGAGACCAGCGGCCCGGTCAGTTCGACCCCGCACTTGCTCAGCCGCTCCTCGACGAGCGCCGTGCGATCACCCTCCGGATCGCGGGCGAGGAGCGCCTCGTCGCCGCGGAGGACGCCGGCCGCTACCGGGACGCGCTCGGCGCGATGCCTCCCGGCGGGCTACCGGAAACGTTTCTGGAGGGCGGGCCCGACTCGCTCCAGAGCCTCTTCGCCCGCTACGCGAAAGGCCGGGGGCCGTTCACGACCGCCGAGGCGAACGACCATTTCGGCGTCGACGTCGAGCCCGTGCTGCGGGAGCTCGAGCGGGAAGAGCGAATCGTCCGCGGCGAGCTTCGACCCGGTGGGACTCAGCGCGAGTGGTGCGATGCGGACGTCCTGCGGCGACTGCGACGGGCATCGCTCGCGGCGCTGCGCAAGGAGGTCGAGCCGGCCGAGCAGGCGACCCTCGGCCGCTTCCTGCCGAGCTGGCACGGGGTCGATCGCCGGGCGAGCCTCCGCGAGTCGCTCGTTCCGCTTCAGGGTCTCGCGCTTCCCGTCTCCCTCTGGGAGTCTGAGGTGCTGCCTCGCCGCGTGCCCAGCTACCAGGCCGCATGGCTGGACCAGCTGTGCGCGAGCGGCGAGCTCGTCTGGGTAGGCGCGGGCCTCGATCGCGTCGCGGTCTACTTCCGGGAGGACGCGCCGGCGCTGGGCCGGCCGGCCGGGGCCGAGCGGCCGGAAGGAGAGGTGCACGACCGAATTCGTGAGGTGCTGGGGCGCGGAGCCGAGTTCTGGTTCGACCTGCTCGCCGCGACGGAGCTCGAGGCCGAGCAGGCGCTCCCGGCCCTCTGGGATCTCGTCTGGGCGGGCGAGGTGACGAACGACGCCTGGACTCCGCTGCGGGCGGGTCGTCGCTACGGCGTCGCGCGGCCCGAACGGCGGCCGAGGCGTTTCTCCCGGCGCCGCTCGACCGGCATCACCGCGACTCAGGGCCGCTGGTCGCCGACCGAGCGCATCTTCCCCGGCCGCCCCGACCGGCGTGCGCTCGCCGAGCTCCTGCTCGAGCGGCAGGGGATCGTCACCCGCGACGGAGTACGCGCGGAGGGGATTCCCGGTGGGTACAGCGCGGTCTACGGAGAGCTGAAGGCGCTCGAAACGCTCGGACTCTGCCGCCGGGGCTACTTCGTCGAAGGGCTCGGCGGCGCCCAGTTCGCGCTCGGCGGGGCCGTGGAGCGGCTGCGCGAGCTGAGGCCGAGGGAGGGCGAGCAGCAGGAGCCGCTCGTGCTTGCCGCGGCCGATCCGGCCCAGCCGTACGGCGCCGAGCTGCCGTGGCCGAAGCGCGCGGGCGGCCGTGCTGCGCGCGTGGCAGGGGCACAGGTCATCCTCCTCGGCGGCGAACCGGCTCTCTTCGTCGAGCGCGGCGGCCGCTCGATCGTCGCGCTCCGCGAGCCGGATGAGGCCTGGCTGCGGCCCGCGCTCGCAGCGCTCGTCGAGCACGTCAAGACGAAGCGGGGCAAGCGCCTCGCGGTCGAGCGGTTCGACAGCGAGCCGGTGGGGGAGACGGAGCTGATGCCGCTGCTCCTCGAGGCAGGGTTCCTCGCAGGTCCGCGGCGCGCGGTTCTTCGGCCTTAGGCGAGCCGCCCAAGCACGAGCCCGAAGACGGTATGCCGCACCGTCGCCTGCCCGAAGACGCGGGGGCTCACCAACGGGGGAACGCCCGGCTCGCCGCGGGCGGGGTGATACCGATCGACGAAGTGCCCAGCCGAAAAGAGCGCAACGTGCTCGAGCAGCGCCAGCTCGAGTGCCAGCCGGCGAGGGTCCCTCGCCACGCGACGGGCGACCTCGTGGTAGGCGAGCCCGAAGAGCGCGCCGTTTAGCGCGTGGAACGCGAATCCCAGGGGCCGCCAGGCGGGGCCACGCGTGAACGCCTTGCCCAGCACCGCGATGTCCGAGTAGTCCGACCGGAACAGGCGCTGGTCGATCGGCTCGAGCAGCCCCCAGACGATCGCGGCGATCGCTCCGGATCGCGCCCTTTTCCAGCGCAGGCGCATACGCTAAGAGCATGCCCGAAGGCGACGCACTCCATCGTGCCGCGCGCACTCTCCAGCCTCTGGTCGGGGAGCGACTCGAGGTGGAGACGCCACATCCGCGAGCGCGTGCGACCGGCGTCGCGGAGCGTCTCGACGGCAGGCGGCTTCTCCGGGTCGAGGCCGTCGGCAAGAACCTGCTGCTGCGCTTCGAGGGCGGGCTCGTCCTCCGCAGCCATCTTCGCATGCGTGGGCGCTGGCAGCTCCTGCAGAGAAACGGCGCCCGTCAGGGCACGCCCTGGCTCGTGCTCCGCGGCGCGAAGGACGAAGCGGTGCTGTGGAACGGCCCGGTGCTCGAGCTGGACGAGAGTCACGTCCGCAGCCTGGGGCCGGACATCCTCGCTGACCCGCCCGACCTCGACGGGATGCTCTCCAAACTGCGCGCTGCCGATCAGCGGACCGCGATCGGCGAAGCGCTCCTCGACCAGCGCCTCGTCGCGGGCATCGGCAATCTCTGGCGGGCCGAGGCGCTGTGGCGCGCTCAGATCTCCCCCTGGCGCCTGCTCAATGACATGCAGGACGAAGAGCTCCGGGCGACGCTCGGCGAGGCAGCCCGGCTGATGCGCACGTCGCTCGACTCCGGACTCAAGGTGCGGGCCGTCTACCGGAAAGCCGGGCGTCCGTGCCCACGCTGCGGGACGCCGATCGAATCGCGCGGCCAGGGCGAGGCGAACCGCATCGCATACTGGTGCCCAGCCTGCCAGGAAGGAGAGCCGGCGGGCGCCTTGTAAGCAGGAGCGTGCGTGCACCGCAGCTCCATTCCGCCCTGCGCGGCTTCTGCCTGGGCTCCTTCGCGTTCTTCGGCCGCGAGATCGAGGACGGGGCCGACATCCAGTTCGTATTTGAGGAGCACGACTCGCGTGACCGGCCGACGCTCTACGAGTACAGGCCGCTCGTCCGCTCGTTCGTCGACGCTCGGGGCGGGCGGCTCCTGGGGCTCGACGACACGACGATTGGACTCGAGGCGCTAGGACGTGAGCCGGCGGCCGCAATCTACGCGCGCGCTCACGCTGGAGCTCGTGCAGAGCACGCGCTCTTCCGGACAGTTCTCTTGCCGCTCGTCGGTGACGTCGCCCACGCGTGTGGCGGCTTCGACTGGGACGACGATGCGTTCGATCGCGCGTACGGCGCCCTCGAGCAGTCTCTCTTCGGCGAGGAGCGCGCCTATGCGGCTGTCGCGCCACTCATCGGCCTCGAAGCTGGTGGCATCGTCGAGCTCGGAAACGGATTGCGCGTGCGCCACGCCGCCGAGGGTGAGCTCGGTGCGCACTGGCCCGACGCCGCCAAGCTCGTCCCGGAGAGTTTCGGCCGGGAGACCGACCGGATGTGCGTGCTCGAGCTCGAGCGACCTCTGCCGGCCGCCGGTTCCGAGCCGCCCGATGCGCCCGGTGAGATCGCGGATGCGATCACCGCGCTTCGGCTGGCAACCTCGGGTGCGATTGCGGCAGGGCCGGTGCTCTTCGAACGGCTCGACTGGCGGCCGTACGGCGTACGGCCGATGCTTCCGATCGCGGCAGCCCAGCCTCCCGGAGAGCCGACGCGCTTGGACGTTTTCCGCGGCGGTGTCGCGCGCGCGGTGCTCGAACGGCTCCCTGCGGCCGAGGAGGATCGCGAGCTGGGCGAGGCCCTCGACCGCTGGGAGCTCTCGCTCTTCCAGGATGCGCCGTTCCAGGCCGAGCAGCTCCGCTCGGCACTCGATGCGTTGCTCGGCGCCGGTGACGGACCCTGGGCGGCCGCCTTGCGGGCCGCGGTGCTGCTCGGGGAGAACGGACGCGAGCGTGGAGCGTGCCTGAGGATGCTGCGGCGCCTGGGCGACGGGATCGCCGAGGTCGAAGCGGGAGATCTCGTGCGGCGGGCGCTGGTCGAGACGCTCAGCCGAGGCGATCGGAGAAGGCTCGTCGCCGAGCTCGACGAGTCTCTGCTGGGAATCCGAGCCAAGCCTGCGGCCCGGGTTGCGCACGCGGTTGCGAGCTGATTCGGACCTGACACATTTGCGGCAACGTCCCGCCGCTAGCGTGGACGCGGTGAAAGAGGAGCGCGCAATCCTGGAAGGGCTCGAGAGGATTGACGGGCTCCGCCGTGAGGATGCGCCGGCTGGAGTGTTGCTCGATGCAGTGCGTTCGCTGCTCTCCGACGCGGAGGAATGGGTGCGCGAGGATCCCGCGGTGCCCTCGCAGGCAGTCAACGCGATCGAGCGCTCCAGAGAGGCCCTTGCCGCGGGCAAATCGCTCTCCGAAACCGCTCTCACGATCCCCTAGACGGAAAAACGCCCGGAAATTGGGGCGAATCCTGTTCGACTTTGGGTTTTTGCTGCACAATGGATGCGTGCAGGACTGCACGAACACCGGTCGAAGTGGGGACTCGTAATGGGGCTTACACGCCTTCTTGCGCGACCGCATACGCGTGAACAGGAAGCTGCTGAGGACGACACGCCGCGGAACGCAAAGATAATCGCATTCGCCAACCAGAAGGGCGGCGTCGCCAAGACGACGTCGACGCTGAACCTCGCGGCCGCGCTCGCCGAGAAGGAGCACCGGGTCCTGTGCGTGGACATGGACCCGCAGGGGAACCTGACCATGAGCCAGGGGTTGAACCCGGACTCGATCGAGCGCTCGATGTTCGACGTCCTCGTCCACCGGCTTCCGATCGAGAACGTGATCGAGCACACGGAGATCGACCTGGCGGTGTCGTCGATCGACCTGGCAGGGGCCGAGCTGGCCCTCTCGAGCATGATCGGCCGAGAGCGCGCGCTCGAGAAGGCGCTGGCGCCCGTGAAGAGCGTCTACGACTACGTCCTCATCGACACGCCGCCGTCGCTCGGCCTGCTGACGATCAACGCCCTCGTCGCGGCCGACCACGTGATCGTCCCCGTGCAGTGCGAGTACCTCTCGCTGCGCGGGCTCGTCCAGCTCGAGAACACCCTGGCGATGATCCGCGAGAACCTGAATCCGAAGGTCGCGATCATGGGCATCCTGCCCACGATGTTCGACCGTCGTACGCTGCACGCGCGCGAGGCGGTCGAGATCCTCGAGGAGAATTTCGGCGACCTCGTCTTCAAGACGCGCATCAAGAAGACGATTCGCTATGCCGAGGCGCCTGTGAAGGGCACCTCCGTGCTGAAGTACGACCCGAGCGGCTCCGCCGCGAATGCCTATCGCGACCTGGCGAAGGAGGTCCTCAATGGCTCGCAAGCGCGCCAGCATGCGTGAGGGCCCGCTCGCGGAGCTCTTCCGCGCGACGGAAGCCGCGCAGCGCCAGCAGCACGCTACGCGCCCTAGTGAGACGGCCGCGGGCGAAGAGGCAAAGTCAAGCACTCCCGAGGCTGTGCCGGTTGAGCCTCTCGAGGAGACGGTCGAGCATGCGCCTCCTTTCGAGCCGATCACGCCCGCTCCCCCGCCGGAACTCGCTCCACGACCCGACCTGCGGCCGGTCGAGGAACTGCCGCGAGTCCAGACGATGCCCGAGCCTGCGCCCCGGCTCCATCGAGCTCCGCACGCCGAGCCGGGCGCCTACCTCGCGGTCATCCGCGTCGTCGGGGTTGGCGGCGCCGGGTTGAATGCGGTCAACCGGATGATCGACGCCGGCATCGCGGACGTCGAGTTCGTCGCGGTCAACACCGACATCCAGCAGCTTGCGCTCTCGGACGCGCCGGTCAAGATCCACATCGGCCGCGAGCTGACTCAGGGCCTCGGCTCCGGCGCCTCCGCCGATCTCGGCAGGCGGGCCGCGGAGGAGTCCTACGACCAGATCAAGCGCGCGCTTCGCGGCTCGGACATGGTCTTCGTGACTGCCGGTGAGGGCGGCGGCACCGGCTCCGGCGCCGCTCCGGTCGTTGCCAGGATCGCGAAGGAGGTGGACGCGCTCACGGTCGGCATCGTCACCCTTCCGTTCCATTTCGAGGGGACGAAGCGGCGCACGCAGGCCGACGATGGCATCGAGGCGCTGCGCGAGAGCTGCGACACCGTGATCGTGATCCCGAACGACAAGCTGCTCGAGGTGCTCGACAAGAAGACGTCGATGCTCGACGCGTTCCGCATCGCCGACGACGTCCTCCGCCAGGGTGTTCAGGGCATCACCGACCTGATCACGATGCCGGGCCTGATCAACCTGGACTTCGCCGACGTGCGCACGATCATGACCGACGCCGGCTCCGCTCTGATGGGCATCGGCTTCGCCACCGGCGAAGACCGGGCGAAGCAGGCCGCCGAGCGCGCGCTCAAGTCGCCGCTGATCGACACCGAGATCGTCGGCGCCCGCGGGATCCTGCTCTCGA
>CAZQAG010000106.1:0-6352 GCA_964591295.1 uncultured Gaiellales bacterium
CAGACGCTGCACGACGTCGGGCTCGACTACGTCAAGCTCGGCCAGCCGGCGACGACGCTCTCAGGCGGCGAGGCGCAGCGCGTGAAGCTTGCGTCCGAGCTGTCCAAGATCGCGACCGGGCGGACGCTCTACATCCTCGACGAGCCGACGACCGGATTGCATTTCGCCGACATCGAGAAGCTGCTCGAGGTGCTGCAGCGGCTCGTCGAGGCGGGCAACACGGTGCTCGTGATCGAGCACAACCTCGACGTGATCAAGCAGGCCGATTGGATCATCGACCTCGGGCCGGAGGGCGGCGAGGCGGGGGGAGAGGTGCTGGCGATCGGAACGCCGGAGCAGGTGGCCAAGGTCGAGGGCTCGGCGACGGGGCGGTATCTGCGTCAAGTGCTGCCGAAGAAGGCGGCTCCGAGGAAGCCCGCTCCGAGGAAAGCAGCGAAGGCCGCCGCCTAGCCCGGGGAGGGGTCAGGGGGTCAGGTCTTGCGTTGCAACATAGGCGCCCGGCTAGGCATCCGCAGGTAATACGCGAAACGGTCTTCCGCTCGATGAGCGGAGTGCGCGGAAATGCCGCTCGTCCAGGGTTAGGACGTCCTCTGTCTCCAGCTTCCCGGCCAGGACGACAAGCGACGCATCCGCCAGTCCGATCCGAAGATCGCGATAGGTCTCGATCACCCTCGTTGCCTCGGCAATGTCGCTCTCGTCGAACGAAACGAGTTGATACGCGCCGCTGGCGACCTCCTCCAGGAACGCGAGCTCGAAGTCGACGCCGAGCTCCCTCGTGAGGAGGTAGTCGAGCTCGGCGAGCGCAAACGGGGAGAGAATCAGCGGCCCCGGGTCGGCCTCGAGGGCCGCCCGTGTGGCTTCGTGCATCGGCTCGGAGGCATCGATCGAGGCGAATACCCCGCTCGAGTCGAGCAGGATCAATCGCGGCCGAAGCCTTCGGAGAGGATCTCGTCGACCCGCTCGGCGATGTCGCCTCGGCCGCTCGAAAAGAGTGGCAGCGTGGGTCGCGGCCGCTCGTGAGCGGCCGCGAACTGGTCGAGCGCGGCCCGGATCACATCGGCTTCCGAGCGTCCCTGGGCGCGCGCGACGTGCTCGAGCCGGCGCTTGAGCGCTTCCGGGAGATAGACGGTCGTCTTCACCATGTCACATACTTTACCATATATGGTACTTTTTAGCCCTGTCTGAGCGGAAAGCGGTCGCGGCTGCCCCAAAGACCCGCCTCGTCCTCAACAAGCAGGGTCACGGCTCGTGCTTCGGCGCCGATGGGCAGATTCGGCCTCAGCGCATGCTCCACCTGGTTCTGGAGCTCGGGGCCTCCCTCGGCGACGGTCAGGTGCGCAATCACCTCGTCGTGGACTCCCTCGTAGGGCGGATAGTCGGGGTAGCGGGAGGCGATCAGCTCGATGAGTTCATTGAACGGCTCCGCCGGCTCGGGGGCGAGCCAGGCGACCTCGGGAAAGCGGGCGACCCGCGGAAGCCGGTAGGTGAACGCGGACTGAGAGGTGAACAAGTCGCGCAGGTCGCCCAGGAGCTGTTCGTTGACCTCCTCTGCGGGCACGAACGGAAACAGCAGCGTGATGTGAGCCGGGACGCCGTGCTGGGCCGACCAGTCGTGCTTCGCGCGCCATTCGCCGACGAGTGACTCGGCCTCGGGAACAGCGACGATCAGCGCGGTGCGCGGCATGGGGCGCAGGCTACGCTCACGCGGTGAACGCCGCGGCCGAACCCGAGGCATCGCGTCAGCGCGAGTGGTGGTCGCGGACGCTCGCGATCTTCCGAAGCCCGCGCGCGGTCTTCGCGGCGCTGCGCGACGATTCGCAGGAAGCGGCCGAGGCTCGCGGGCTCCTGGTGTTCTGGCTCGGCGGGCTGATGGTGCACGCCCTCGCGCGTGGCCTCGGTGGGTCGAGCTCTTTCCGGCAGGCGCGCCACATCGTCGGCTTCGCCGCCGCGCCGCTCGTGCTCTCGCTGCTCCTCGTCTGGCCGGTCCGGCTTGCGGTCTACGGCGGCGACGTCTTCCGGACCGGCGGCTCCGACTCGGGCGTCGGCGACAAGATCTTCGAGGTTCTCGTCGCCGCGTCGTTCGCCTGGACGCTCGTCCTCGTGGCCGTCGGCGTCTGGACGGTCAGCGGTGTGACTTGGCCGCGCCGCCGCTGAAGCTCTCGAGCTCTTCGTCTGACATCTCGTAGATGTGCTCGTCCTCGGGGAACGTGCCCGCTCGGACATCCGCGGCGTAGGCCTCGAGCGCGTCGCGGATCTCGCGGGAGAGGTTCGCGTAGCGCTTGACGAAGCGGGGGAGATGGCCTTCGGTCAGCCCCAGGAGGTCGTGGTAGACGAGCACCTGCCCGTCCGTCTCGCGCCCGGCCCCGATCCCGATCGTCGGGACGGACAGTTGCCGTGTGATCTCCGCGGCTACCGGCGAGGGAACGGCCTCGAGGACGACAGAGAATGCTCCGGCCTCCTCGAGCGCGAGCGCGTCCTCGACGAGCCGGCGAGCGGCCTCCGCCGTCTTGCCCTGGGTCTTGAACCCGCCGAGCATCGTCGCCGATTGTGGCGTCAGGCCCACGTGGCCCATGACCGGGATCCCGGCCTGGACGATCGACCGCACACGCGACAGGGACGGTCCCGCTCCCTCGAGCTTGACAGCGTCGGCACCCGCCTCCTTCACGAAGCGGATCGCGTTTTCCAGAGCTTTCTCGTCCGAGACCTGGAACGAGCCGAACGGCATGTCCCCGACCACGATCGGGTGCCGGGCGGCACGCGACACCGTCCGTGTCAGGAACAGCATCTCGTCCATCGTCACGGGCACCGTCGTCCCCTCGTGGCCGAGCACGACCATCGCGGCCGTGTCGCCGACGAGGATCACGTCGACGCCCGCGTCTTCGGCGAAGCGCGCACCGGGTGCGTCGTAGGCGGTGACCATCACGATCTTCTGGCCGCGCCGCTTCATCTCGGCGAGCTCGGGCAGCGCCAGCTTTCCCTTGGGCGGTGTGCTCATTTGGTTTCTCCTTCCAGGACGACGTTGTCGATGAGGCGGGTTTTCCCAATGCGAACCGCGGCCGCGAGCACACGCTGTCCGTCGAGCTCGGCGACCTCCACGTAGTCCACGTCGAGCTCGCGCAGCAACTCACGGGCGCTAGCGGGATCTTTCGTCGCGAGCGCGCGGGGGAGGGCGAGCGCTGTCTCGCGCTCTTGTGGCGAGAGATACGCGTTCCGCGACGAGAGCGCGAGGCTGTCCTCATCGCGAATGGTGGGGAGGACTCGAATCTCGACGTCGAGGTTCAGGTCGGCCACGACTCGCTTCACGACCGCCGCCTGCTGGGCGTCCTTCTGGCCGAAGTACGCGCGGCGCGGACGGACGATGTTGAAGAGCTTGCAACAGACAGTCGCAACGCCTCGGAAGTGGCCCGGTCGGAACTCGCCTTCGAGCTTGCGTCCAAGCTCCTCGACGTCCACCCAGGTGTCGAAGCCGGACGGATACATCTCCTCGGGAGAGGGTGCGAACAGGAAGTCGACCCCCGCCTGCTCTGCGGCCCGCGCGTCGCGCTCCTCGTCGCGCGGATAGCTGGCGAGGTCCTCGGCCGGCCCGAACTGCGCCGGATTGACGAAGAGGCTCGCGACGACTGCGTCCGACTCGGCCCGCGCCGCAGCAAACAGCGAGAGGTGTCCCTCGTGGTAGGCGCCCATGGTCGGGACGAGGCCAACCTCGGAGAAGGGCTGAAGAGCCTCGCGAACCTCGGCGACGGTTCGGACGATCTTCATCGCACCGCCAGCGCCGCGGTCGCGTCCGCAAGCGCGCGATAGAGAGGCTCGAGCTCGGGCTGGTGCTCGCGGATTGCCGCCAGGTGCGCCTCGACCGTCTCCCAATCACCGCGCTCGATCGGGCCCGTCAGCTCGAAGTCGTTCTCGATCACGCGTCGCATCAGCGGGACGAGCGCCTCGGGTGGTGCGCCGGCGGCCTCGACCAGGTCGGCAGCGGCGCGGTGCAGCGTGACGAGGAAGTTCGACGCAACCGCTGCTCCCGCGTGGTAGAGCGCACGCTCAGCTTCGGAGAGCTCGAACGGGTCGAGCCCGAGCTCGCCCGCGAGCCAGAACCCCACCTCGCGTGCCTCGTCGGTCTCCGCGGTCACGCCCGCGTATGCGCCGTCGAGCTGCTCTGGTCCTCGCGCGCGCGTGAAGCTTTGCAGCGGGTGCAGGCCGAATCGGCGCTCGTGCGGATCGAGCGCAGCCAGCGGAGTGGCGCCGCTCGTGTGCGCAATCCAGGGGCCGGGGGGAATCGTCTGGGCGACCTCGGTGATCGTGCGGTCCGGCACGCAGAGCAGGACGAGCTCGGCCTCGTCCTCCCTCAGTACGAAGCCGCGCTCACGCAGCCGTCCTGCGACAGCAAAGCCCACTCGGCCGGAACCGACGATTTGGATCTTTTGCAACAACCAAGCTCCAGTTCCGTAGCGGATACCGGGCAGACCGCAGTTTACCCCCGCTCGATCGAGTGACGGTGAACGGGGGAGCGAGGTGCGGGCGCGCGCTGCCGATACGTGCCGTGGCGTAAGGGGAGCCCGGTCCGTGCAAGCGGCCCAGCGGACAACGAGAGGAAGAAGACCCAATGAAGAGATTTTTGGCGTTCGCCGCGTTCGCAGTCGTCGCCGTTTCGCTTACCGGAACGGCCACCGCGGCAACTTTCAAAGGCGTCGTGGTAGCGAAGGACGCCAAGCGCAAGGCCCTCGTCACGTCGACCGCACGCGGAATTCGCACCGTGCGGGCGAAGGGGCAGTTCGCACGCATCAAGATCGGCCAGCGCGTGGTCGTCAACGCCCGCCCCATGGCGGACGGGACGTTCGCGGCCCGAAAGCTTCGGCCGGTCGGCAAGACGAAGCGCGTGCGCTTCAAGGCAGTCGTCGTCCGCAGCGCAAGCGCACGCCTGATCGTCTCGGGCGGCAGCAGCGTCTTCGCGCTCCGGATGCGAGGTCTCAAGACGAGGTCTGTGGGCAACGAGGACGAGCTTTCGCCCGGCGACAAGGTCGACGTCGACGCCGACGTCGATGACGGCCAGCTTGAAGCCGGCTCGGGCGACGTCGACGAGATCGGCCATGCCTCGGTGCTCGAGCTCGAGGGGATCTTCCTCAACACGACCAAGGACGGCTTCGCGCTTGCCGTCGTGCACCGCGGGCTCGTGAACGTCGCGGTTCCTGACGGCATGCTCGTCCCGCCCTTCAAGGCGGGTGACCAGATCGAGGTTCTCGTCAAGGTCGGCGAGGACGGCTCCTTCACCTTCATGAAGGGCCGCTCGGACGAGCGCGACTATGGCAAGCACAAGGACAAGGGTGAGTACAGGGCCGAAGGCGTCCTCGTGGGCAAGTCACCGCTCTCGGTGAGCGTCCGGGGAGAAAAGGGCACGCTCGCCTGCGCGATCCCCGCCGGCCTCGACATGTCGTCCTTCCGGCTCGGCGAGAAGGCGAAGCTCATCTGCGTCTCGCGTGACGGTGACCTCGTCATGATCAGGCTCAAGACCGACAACGGCTACCTGAGCGGCGACGGCTCCGGCGAGCTCGGCACCCACGGCGTGCTCACTGCCAAGTCGAACGCATCCATCAGCGTCCGCCGAGAGGACACGACCCTGACGACCTGCGCGTTCCGCGCGGCAGTCGACATGTCGCTCTTCCGCCTCGGCGAGAAGGTCAAGATGCACTGCAACCTCGAGGCGGGCAAGTGGATGTTCGGCTCGCTGCATGGCGAGAGCGCCTCGATCGACGAGCACGGCGTGATCGAGCAGTACGTCTACGGCGCCCTGCAGGCCCGCACCGGGGCCGAGGTCGTCGTGCGGCGCTCCGACGGCACGATGTTCGGCTGCAACGCTCCGGCCGATCTCAACCTGAGCTACTTCCGGGCCAACGAGCAGGTCAAGCTCCGCTGCCGTCTCGACGGCGGCGCACGGACCCTGCTCTCGGTGAACGGCGAGCGCTACAGCGTCGGGGCCGACGGTTCCGCAGAGCTCTACGTCTACGGCAGCCTCACCGGCAACACCGGTTCCTCGCTGACCGTGACGGCCGAGGACTCGACCACGCACACCTGCACGTATCCGGCCGGGCTCGATCTCGCGAGCTTCCCGCTGGGCGCGCACGTGAAGATGCACTGTCATCTCGTCGCCGGTGCGTTCCAGCTCGAGTACATGAAGTCCGACTCGGCTGTGGTCGAAGTCAAGAGCTAGGCACTACCGGATCTCCGAAACGCGAAGCCGGCCGCTTCTCCGGGGCCGGCTTCGTCGTTTGCGCAGCGTGTCCGGGTGTGTGCCTAAACTCCCGAGGCGATGCCGATCTACGAGTACGTGTGCATGGAGTGCGAGTCGCACTTCGAGGAG
>CAZQAG010000107.1:0-6056 GCA_964591295.1 uncultured Gaiellales bacterium
CAAGGACGTCTTCGTCCACCACAGCGCGATCAGCGGCGAGGGCTTCAAGAGCCTGGCTGAGGGCACGAAGGTGGAGTACGAAGTTGAGGATAGTCCGAAGGGCCCGCAGGCACGCACCGTCAGCGTCGTCGTCTCGGTCTGACCTTGGCAGGGCGCACAGCTGTTGGGCTGCGCGCCCTCTCGGGATAGTGCGCTGCGAGGCGCTCTTAGCTGATCGAACGCTCTGTGGTCAAGCCAGACACGCGTCACCTGCGGCCGGCGCTAGCCATCCACGTCGACGGCGAACAGGACGTCTCCTTAGAGCATCGGTCCGGTGGCCGGCACTTCGCTGGAGGAGCGGATCAGGTAGCTGCGGCCGCCGTAGAGCACATTGGCGCAGGGAAATAGTGAGGATCGCGCGCAACCGATGAGCGAGACTGACTCGATATCGCAATTTGCGGAGAGATCGAGTGAGAAGCCCGATGTGGAGCGAATTGAGACGGGTGCAATATCGGTGCTACACCGGTATCATCGGGGCGGTCCGGCCTTTCCGCTGAAATGAGAGTATTCGGGCAATGGAGGCGAACGGCCCACAGCACCTGCGCGTTCTGATCGCGAACGAAAGACGCGACAGGCTCGAGTTGCTCGCCAACGTCGTGATCGGGCTTGGACACGACGTGATCGCGCGCGAGATCTACGTCAAGGAGGTCGGGGTAGCCACAGCCAGGGAGCACCCCGACGTCGCCCTGGTCGGGCTCGGGTCGAGCTCGGAGCACGCGCTGGAGCTGATCTCGGAGATCGTCCGCGAGTCCGCCTGCCCGGTGATCGCGATTCTCCACGCCGACGACCCGGCCTACATCCACGAGGCCGCGAAGCGTGGCGTCTTCGCTTACATCATCGAAGGCACCCCCGAAGAGCTGCAAAGCTCGATCGACATCACGCTCCAGCGTTTCAGCGAGTACCAGAGCCTCCAGGGAGCGTTCGGGCGCCGTGCTCTCATCGAGCAGGCAAAGGGCATCCTCATGGCCCGCCACTCGATCAACGCCGACAAGGCCTTCGACCGTCTTCGCGAGCACTCCCAGCACAACGGCAGGAAACTCAGCGACGTCGCGGTCGCCGTCGTCGAGAGCCACCTCCTGCTTCTTCCTCCGACGCAGCCGGCAGCCCTGCCACGACTCTCCGTCGCAGGCGAGCAGCCAAAGCCGGCGATACAGGACACCGAGCTCTAGGCCTAGGCCGGTAGCCGACCTCGAGGGACCTGCCGGGCAGGGCGGCCTCTGCTCGACCGGCTCTTCGCGCGTGACGGCCGCACGCTGACGGAGCTCGAGTCGGAGCTGGAGATGGACCCGCTTCGGCGTCATGAAGCGCCTGCGCGTGCTCGAAGACGCGGGCCTCGTCGTCGCGCGCCGGTCGGGCCGGGAGAAGCTGCACTTCCTGAACCCGGTGCCGATCCGGCTGATCCACGACCGGTGGATCGACAAGTACACGGAGCGCCGGGGAAGTAGCTGCTCGTTCGATCGATACGCTGCGACGGGGTGAGGAAACGACGATGAGCATGGACGGTCGGAGGCGCTGGCTAGCGCTGATCATCCTGTGCCTGGGCGATCTGATGATCGTCCTCGACTCGACGATCGTGAACGTGCCGTTGCCCTCGATCAAGGCGGATCTCGGCTTCTCCGCGACCTCGCTCGCCTGGGTCGTGAACGCCTACCTGCTCACCTTCGGCGGGTTCCTTCTGCTCGGTGGCAAGCTGGGCGATCTGTTTGGCCACCGGCGGCTTTTCCTGTTCGGGATCTCGCTCTTCACGGTCGCCTCGCTCGCCTGCGGCCTCGCGAACTCGGTGGGGCTCCTGGTCGCGGCGCGGGCGGTGCAAGGGCTCGGCGGCGCGGTCGTTTCCGCGGTCGCCTTCTCGCTGATCATGATCATGTTCACCGAGACCGCCGAGCGGGCGAAGGCAATGGGCGTCTTCGGCTTCGTGCTCTCGGGGGGCGGGACGATCGGCGTGCTGCTCGGCGGCATCCTCACGGATGCGCTCGACTGGCACTGGATCTTCCTGGTCAACCTGCCCATCGGGGTCCTCGTCTTCGCCCTCACCGTGATGCTGCTGCAGGCGGCCCCGGGCCCGGCGGCTTCAGAGCGCCTCGACGTCGCAGGCGCGGTCACCGTGACGGCCTCGCTGATGCTCGCCGTCTACGCGATCGTCAACGGGAACGACACGGGGTGGACGTCCGGGCAGACGCTCGGCCTGCTCGGCGCCGCGGTGGCGCTCCTCGTGCTCTTCCTCGTGATCGAGGCGCGGGTCTCGTCCCCGCTGATGCCGCTCAGCCTCTTCCGGCTGCGCAACGTCGCGACCGCGAACGTCGTCGGCGTCCTCTGGGCCGCCGCCATGTTCGCCTGGTTCTTCCTGTCCGCGATGACTCCCGACCTGCAAAACGCGCCGAGGGGTAGCGCCCTCGGAGTTCCTAGCCGTTCTTGAGCGCCGCCAGCTGCGGCCCGTGATCCGCTTTTCTGCGCGAGTTAGCGCGTCAGTGAGTTCGGTCAACACGTCGGGCTCTCCTGCGTGCTGTTCGCGTCGCGCGAGGCTTGTCTCGACGCGGACGCACCGCTGCCCGACCGACGAAATGGCTTTCGTGCTCTAGGAGGTCGAGCGCGAGCCGTAGCCCGCGTCCGTCGAGCACACTGTCTCAGTGCCGACGCAGTCGGAGCTGATCTACGACCGTCTCGTCGCTGACGAGAAGCTCAAAGAGGGGTCGAAGTATGAGCGGCTGGCGGCGCTGGTCTACAAGGTGATGGACGCCAACGCCGACGTCGTCCACCACGTCATCCTGCGGGCGACCGGCAAGGAGTCGGATCACGAGATCGACGTCGCCGTCCACGCCGACGGGGCCGACAAGACGATGCTGATCGAGTGCCGCGTTCGCGCCCGGAAGGTGATCAAGGGCGAGGTGCGCGACTTCTTCGGCAAGCTGCACCAGCTCAAGCCCGACGTAGGGATCCTGCTTAGCCCGCAGGGCTTCACGCGAGGAGCGGTGACCTTTGCCAAGGACGAGGGGATCGTCCTCGCCGAGTTCCGCCCGGTGCGCGACGACGACTCGTGGGTTCAGACCGTGCGCATCGAGGCCCACTACTTCCTCTCTGGCGATCCGACGATCTACGACATCGAGTGGGCGGACGCCGACGAGGCGCGGCGGTTGGAGCGGGCGCTAGGGACGGGGACAGCGCTGCGCGTCGATCCCTACTCCGACGTCCGAGACGAGGACGGCCAGTCGCTCGGCGAGCTGCGCGCCGTGATGACCGAGGCGATGAAGGCCACTGAGAAGACGTCCTACCAAGCCGGCGCGATCGAGGATGAGCTTAGGTTCCCGGCGCCGCGGACGATTGAGTTCAACGGCGTGCCCGCCCGCGTCGCCGCGCTCCGTTATCGGTTCGAGGTCTATGAGACCGTCGACGTCAACGTCGTCCGGGCCAGCGGCGTCGCCGAGATGCTTCTGCATCACGTCACCGGCCCCGACGCTGGCCAAGGTCGGGTCTTCTTCGACGAGCACTTCAAGGCTCTGACCTTCGACGTGAACCGCCGTGTGGTGCGGGCCAAGCCATAAGGACCTGTCGCTCTTCGGCTCATTCGCGACAGCAGAGCCGGCGATGCCCGACGACACCGCTTCAGCAAAGCCTTGAAGCGGCGTTTTTCACAATCAGCAATCCGGATGACGCCCGCAAGACGCGCCGACGACGAACGGGACGTGCTCGACGCCGGCGGATGCGCTTCCAGAGCGCACGCCCAGGCGTGCGCTCTGACTTTGGCCCAGTCGCACTTGCTTCATCACCTCCCGGATGAGTAGGAGCGCGCGCGCACACACACGGTTGGGGCGCGGCCTCAGGCTGAAGGCGAGCCTTCAAGTGCGCTCCGGTCGAGGCGCAGTTCGACCGTCCTCTGCTTCGGCCTGACCGCCTCGACAGCGCCGAAGGGAAGGGCACGGCGCCGCTTCAACGGCACGGTAAAGACGCACGTCGCACACCTTCTGCTCAAGCTGGGACTCCGGGACCGAGTCCAGGCGGTGATCTATGCGTACGAAGTCCGGCGTGGTGCAGCCGGGGGCCTGATCGAGCAGCGGGGAGCCAATCACCGAGGCGGCGTGTATCGCACCCACGAGGTCGTCGGTTCGACCCCGACAAGCTCCATCCCGCTTCCCTGACCGGCGACGACCGTTTGTTATGTTGGCTGGGTAGCCGTATGGTGGGGGAGGAGCCATGAGGGAGCGGCGCGCACGTCTGAGCCTGATCACGGTCGCTGCTTTGGCAGTGATCGTCCCAGGCGGGGCGGCCGGACTGGCCGAGCATTCGAGTGGGCTCGCTACTGGAGGTCGGCCCGTTACCTCCTACAGCGTGACGCGGGAGCCCGATGGCTCGTACAGCGCCACGCTAGCCACCGGCGATCGGGTCTACTCCAAGACGCCGAGCGCGCTCCCCGCCGACAAGCCAAGTGCCTCCGGGGGGCACCTGGTGGCCCACGACGAGAGCGCGGAGGCTGTCCTGCGGACCACTGCGGGCTTCCACAATCTGCCCGAGTCGAACCCGTGGCGGCTCCAGGCCACGCTTCCCGGGACGGTGATCAAGGACATCTCGTTCGCCAGCCCGACCGTCGGCTACGTCGCTGCGGAGCTCGGCAAGGTGTGGAAGACGACGGACGGCGGCAACACCTGGACCCTGATCATGAACCTGGGCTACCCCTACTACTGGTACGGCGTCGACGCGCTCTCCGAGGACGATGTCGTCATCTCCGGGTTCGACAACTCCAACTGGCGGGGGCTCCTTCGGTGGAGCCACGACGGTGGCCAGACGTGGGGCTCAGACGTGGTGCTCACTACGAGGGGCTGGTCCACGCGGGTCCGGTTCGCGGACGCTCAGCACGGCTTGGTGCTGGACTTGATCAATCTGGACGGACCGTCCGTCGCCCACTACACGACGAACGGCGGGCAGACCGCCGCCGACTGGACCACGGTCGTGCTGGACCCGGACGGCGGTTGGTTCGGGAATCAGTTCAGCTTCCTACCCGACCTCAAGGCGCGGGCCTCGGGGATCACCTACTGCGCCAGCCCCGACGGCGGTCCGTCCTGGAACTGCCGTCAATCCGTGGACGAAGTCTTCGACGGCCCAACGTTCTTCCATGACAACCAATTCGGATGGGTTGGCGGCGGGAGCATCTCGCCCACCGTCGAGGGATGGCTGCATCGGACGGCCAACGGCGGCAAGGACTGGTCGGGCAGGACCCTGGAGGCCGCCTGGCCCATCCGAGAGATCCGCTTCATGACGAGCAAGCTCGGATGGGCAGCCGGCGGAAACATCTACTCGGGCGGCGGCGGCCTCTACTTCTCGAAGGACGGCGGACAGACGTGGAGCCTCGACCTCAACTCAGGGGCCGAGCTGGACGCCTGCGACCACTGGGGCCCCGGCCCCGGCCACCCGAGCCTTCAGGTGTGGTGCGCCGGCTACGACAGCTCGTTCGCCGGCAAGGTGTACACCCTCAAGCTCTCGGCGTCGAGC
This sequence comes from uncultured Gaiellales bacterium, assembly GCA_964591295.1. Lineage (GTDB taxonomy): Bacteria > Actinomycetota > Thermoleophilia > Gaiellales > Gaiellaceae > VAXT01. The sequence continues at coordinate 5,521 of CAZQAG010000107.1, forward strand.
GGATGAGGCTAGCTCGGCGGTCGCTTCGCAGAGGCGGCCCCGAGGCCTGAGCCGCTGCGGAGGCCCAATTCAGCGTCGCAACGGAACGACCTTTCGCTCGAGGCTGGACCTTCTCGCGGCCTCGAGCACTTCGAGCACCTCGACTGCCTCGACGGGATCGACCGGCGGCGGTGTGCCGTCGCGCAGGCTTACGGCCACGGCTTCATTCAAAGTTCCTCGCCTGCGCCGTCGGCATGCTCGAGCGCGACGAAGTCGTCGTCGTCCACCTCTGCGCCTTCGGCGGCGATACGCCGACCCGCAACCAAACACCCCCTAAACCGGACCCCGGCCCAAACCCACCGCCAACGCACCCACGCGTCGCGGTTCCCGCATTCGGCGACACGTCGGCCAGCGCGACGAGCTCAGGGAAGCGCTGCCCCGGCCGAGCGGCGGGCCGCTGCGACTCGCTGCTCGGCCTGAAGCTGCTTCGCAGCCTGCCTGACTTGCTTCGCGACCTCCGGCCGCTCGAAATAGCGGCCGAGCGTCGTGTGCGCGAC
>CAZQAG010000108.1:0-5936 GCA_964591295.1 uncultured Gaiellales bacterium
CGCCGCCAACCGGGAAGCCGTAGCCCTGGTGGATGTCCGGCATCGCCAGCGCCGCGTCGACCACTCCCGGTAGCGTCGCGACGTTCTGGAGTTGCTCGAGCGATCGGTCGAGCAGGATCGCCTCGAGCAACTCCTGATCGGCGAACACTCGCGCCGGTACGCGCATGTCGGCCCGCGCCTCGGCCGGGATCTCCCAGAGCGTGGCATCAAGCTGCCGGAGCTGGCCGGCAGCGCGCGCAGACTCGACCGTGTCAGTCGTCATGCGCAACCCCGGCGAGGTGCCCGACGAACCAGTCGCGGGCGAGCGCTGCCACTTGGTCAAGCGTGCCCGGCTCCTCAAACAGGTGCGTCGCGCCATCGACGACGCGCAACTCAGCCTCGCAGGGGAGAAGCTCGAGCGCGGTCCGATTCAGCTCGAGCACGGTCTCATCGAGGCCGCCGACGATGAGGAGCGTCGGCGCACGCACCTTGCGAAGGTACGGCCCGGCGAGATCGGGCCGACCGCCGCGCGAGACGATCGCCGCAACGGCGGGGTTCTCGGCTGCAGCCCGCAACGCCGCCGCGGCGCCGGTGCTCGCGCCGAAATACCCGATCCGCAGCTGGCAAAGCTCAGACTCGGCCTCGAGCCAGCTCGTCGCCGCCAAGAGCCGCTCCGCGAGGAGCGAGACGTCGAACACGTTGCGGCGGTCGAGCTCCTCCCCCGGTGTCAACAGGTCGAACAGAAGCGTGGCGAGACGCGCCTCGTGCAGCACGGCGGCAACCCGCGTGTTCCGCGGGCTGAAGCGGCTGCTCCCGCTGCCGTGGGCGAACGCGACGACGCCCGCCGCGGCCGCGGGAACCGTGAGCGAGCCCGGCAAGCTCGCGCCCTCGGCGGGAATCACGACCTGGCGCCGCACGATCGACGCAGTAGCCTGCGGCGCCTCCAGCTGCCGGCTCCGTCGTCCCATCTCGTCGGGATCGTCCGCCACAGAAGTGCGGGCGTCATCAGCGAAGCCGCCGATCGTCGCTTCGGCTAAACCCTGAGAAGTGCACGTCGCGTAGTTCCCCGCAGTCCGCTTCGGGGCCGCTCCCGATGCCCGGCCCGGCGGCTCCGAGCGATGCTAGAGGCGAAACGAAGAGAGGAGGAGCTGATGGGCAGACTGTCGCCTGCATGGAGACGGTTCTGGGGCCCGGCGAGCTCGTGCCGCGGGCCCGAATGCTCGGGAGACGGCGCGGCATGGGAGAGCCCAGCTCGGGCCCACACGGCCGCGGTTGGCTGGCGCGCCATCGTGAGCGGCGCGTCCCACCCGATCGCCCGCGCTGAGCCGGCCGCTCGCGTAGCGCGCATTGAGGTAATAAGCAGGTCTTGATCCTCTGCTGCGGGACCCGGCCTGGACGATTTCTCGGGTCACCGCTCACCGCCGCATCCGGGGTGCTCGCCATGCGCGAACTGTTGTCTACTCGAGCGCTCGCGCCGTGTGGAGCTTGATCGGCCCCTCAGAGCCAGAACGGTGGCTGACATCACGCCAATCGGGCAGCTCGCTAGTACTTCGACATGCCAACTGAATCATGCCCGGAAAGACCGCCGCCAAGGACAATGATCCTCGAGCTGCGGTTCATGCCACAGCCTCTCGCCGCCCGGTCGCCGACCGGATTTTCGCATCGACGTGAACCGGCGTGTCGAGTGCGAGGCTGATGAGACAGAGTCGCTCGGCCTTGGCAGCTGCTTTCTGTGCGGCGTCTACCTCGTTCGAATCAACGTCCAAGGTTGCCCGAAGGTCGATAGCAACAAAGCCGAATCGACCGTCGTCTCGACGCTCGACGTGGCCCATCCCCTCGACTTCCAGCCCGTGCAGAGTGAGGTTCCAACGCTCCACCACGGCCGCGAGAGTGACGGCATAACACGCAGCAGTCGAGGCGACGAGCAGGTCCTCAGGGCTCCAGACACCTGCGATGCCCCCCTTGAATTCGGGTGGTGTCGCGATCTCGAGGTCGGGCTTGTCGGGCGCCGATGCTCGCGTGAGGTGGCCTTCTTGCCAGTGGACCGAAACGGGGAATCGATGTGCCTTGACGGTCATGGGTTCCTCCAGTCGTTTGATCCCTACTTTGGGCGAGCAGGCGCGCGCGGGCATCGGTGACTCGTCGGACGTGTCTTGCGGCTTCCCCGCGCTCCCGCTGCGGGAACACGCCGATGCCCACACGGCACGGGAACTACGACTCTCGAGGAGTAGCCGAACGAAAGGAGCCTCAGATGCTCGACTTCTCGAAGGGTTGGACGTGGTTCGTCGCCGGGCTCGGCGCGACCGTTGTCGTAACGCTGATCTTGTTCGCGGTGGCCAGCCTCGCGACGTGGAGCGAGCGTCATCGCTCCCGGACCAGCTAGGGCGTCCTCCGACGAAGAGTCGCCGCTCCGAGCGCGAGCGCAAGCAACGTCGCCGCGACGATGATAGCGGCGTCGACTGCGAGCCTTCCGTCCAGCGCATCCCGTCGTGTAACCCGATCGAGCGCGTCGTAGGCGTAGGTGAGCGGAAGGAAGGACGCGGTGACCTCGAGGAAGTGCGCCATGTCCTCCCGCGGCACGAAGAGGCCGCAGAGCAAGAGCTGTGGGAAGACGAACGCGGGCATGAACTGAACCGCCTGAAATTCCGTCCGCGCGAACGCGCTCAGGAACAGGCCGAGCGCCATCCCAAGAATCGCGTTGCCCACCGCCAGGACGCTCACGAGCCACTCCGGGCCGGCGACATGAAGGTCGAGAGCGCCGAACGCGACCACTGAGACGACCGAGGCCTGCACTGCCGCCACCAGCGCGAAGGCGGCACCGTATCCGAGCAGCAGATCGAGCTTCGCAAGCGGCAGGGTCATCAGGCGCTCGAGCGTTCCCGTCGTGCGCTCTCGGAGCATCGTGATCGACGTGACGAGGAACATCGCGATGAACGGGAAGAGTCCGAGGAGCGGCCCTCCGATCCGGTCAAAGACCATCGGACGGTCGACGAAGAGGTACTTCAGTAGCGTGACGAGGACACACGGGACCAGGAGGAGCAACGCGACTGTTCGCAAGTCGCGGCGGAGCTGCGAGAGCACGCGAAGGGCCGTCGCGGTCGCGATTCGGGGGCTCAAGAGACCGTCCTCTCGTCGACCAACCGCAGGAACGCTTCCTCCAGATCGCTCGCGTCGTTGCGACGGAGGATGTCGTCCACTCGCCCGGATGCGAGCACGTGGCCCTCGCGGAGCAGCAGCAGCTCCTGGCAGCGTCGGGCTTCGTCCATCACGTGGCTCGAGACCAGGACCGTGGCGCCCGCCGCAGCGAGGTTCGCAAACGTCTGCCAGAGGTCTCGGCGGAGCGCGGGATCGAGCCCCACGGTCGGCTCGTCGAGAACAAGCACCTCGGGCTTGCCGACGAGCGCCGCAGCGAGAGAAGCCCTCGCCCGCTGGCCGCCGGACAGCCGATCGACCACACGTCCGGCCTCTGCGCTCAAGCCAACCGTTTCGATGACCTCGTCGACGCGAGCCCTCGGCGCGCCAAGCACCCTCGCGAAGTAGCGGATGTTCTCCTCCACTGTCAGATCGCCGTAGACGGAGGGGGCCTGGGTCATGTAGCCGATGCGGTGCCGCAGCGCAGGGCTGCCGGCCGGCTCGCCCAGAACGTTGACCGTGCCCGACTCGACGATCTGAACTCCGACGAGGGCCCGCATCAACGTCGTCTTGCCGCTCCCGCTCGGCCCGAGCAGGCCCGTGACTGTCCCGCTCTTGATAGTCAGGCAGAGGCCCGCCAGAGCCAGGCGGCCGCCGCGGACTACGCGCAGATTGTCGACGACGACGGCTGGAGCGGCCCGCAAGGTCTCACCTTCGCTCAAGTCCTCACACGTGCTCGAGCTTGCGAAGCGCTTCGAGCACGTGCTGCACCTCGGGTCCGGCCTGCTCGAGAAGCGGCAGGTACAGGTCCTCCTCCTTCGCGAAGTGGACGGAGATCAGCGCGTACAGGCCGTACAGCAGCTCCTGGAGCCTCCCCAGGTCGCGTGGATCGGCCTGCTCGAGCTCCGCGATCCGCACCCGAATCGCCAGGTGGTCGTGGATCATCGGGGCCGTCGCCTCAGGGGCTCCAAGCAGCTCGGCGACGGCGGGATAGAGCACCCGCTCCTCGGCTTCGGCGTGCGGCATGAGCTGTCCCTTCAGGAAGGCGAGCGCGTGCCCGACGAGCACCTCGCGCTCGGCATGCCCGAGGTCCGAAACCTCGGACGCCGCGAGACGCAGTCGCTCGACCTCCCCGAGGAGCCTGCGGTGGTCCTCCTGGAAGGGGTCTGCCGGACGGGCGTTCATCTGATGCCTCCTTGCTTGCCTGCATGCAAGCCTCACAGTCGAGCGGGTCGCGAACATCGGCGGACTCGCGCATCGCGGCTGCGGATTTTCCGCATGCGGCTCAGCGCCCGCCCCGATGCCCGCCGCAGGCGGGGGCGCCAGGCTGAGGTCGCAGGAAGACACACCGCAGGCAGGAGGTGAGTGCGATGTACGGTTGGCATCACGACGGCGTGGAGTGGTTCTGGATGATCGCGCTGATGGAGGCCTGGCTCGTCCTGATCGGGCTCGTCGCCTACTTCGTGGTCAAGGTGATTCTCGAAGGAGACCGCAGGCCAACCTCCAAGCATGGGCGATAGCGTCCACCTCGGCCACATCGCGGGTGTTCGGATCGGGCTCAACTGGAGCTGGGCCGTTGTCTTCGCCCTCATCGTCTGGACGCTCACCTCGTCGATCTTCCCCGATCACAACCCCGGGCTCTCCGACGGGAGCTACCTCGCGATGGCGGTCGCCGCCGCCGGGCTGTTCTTCGGCTCCCTCCTTCTCCACGAGCTCGGGCACGCGGTCGTGGCGCGACGCGAGGGGATGGAGATCGAGGGCATCACGCTCTGGCTCTTCGGGGGAGTTGCGAAGTTCAAAGGACTGTTTCCCAGTGCGGGAGCGGAGTTCCGGATTGCAGTCGCCGGCCCGGTCGTCTCGCTCGTCCTCGGCCTGCTCTTCGCGGGCGTCGCGTGGGCGAGCGGCTTGCCGCAGCAGGTGGACGGCGTCGCGGCCTGGCTCGGCTACATCAACCTGATCCTGCTCGCCTTCAACTTGCTTCCGGCGCTGCCGCTCGACGGAGGGCGCGTGCTCCGTTCGGCGCTCTGGCAAGCGCGCGGTGACTTCGGGTGGGCGACGCGCGTTGCGACGGACGTCGCTCGCGGCTTCGCCTACCTCTTCATCGGGCTCGGCCTCTTCGAGTTCTTCTTCGCGAGCTCCTTCGGCGGCGTGTGGCTCGCGTTCCTCGGCTGGTTCCTGCTGATGGCGACCGGCGCCGAGGCCAGGTACGTCGCGACGCGCCAGGCGCTCGGCGGCCACCGGGTCGGCGACTTGATGGTGCACGAGCCGGCCACCGTCGGCCCCGAGATGACGCTGGGGCGGTTCATGGACGAGGTCGTCTGGGCGCGGCGCTATACGACCTACCCGGTCGTGGAGGACGGGCGGGCGATCGGGTTGTTGCCGTTCCGCCGGGTCGCAGAGGTGCCGCGGAGCGAGTGGGACGGACGCTCGGTCAGGGACCGCATGTTGCGGCGGGAAGACGTGCCCATCCTCCGGGCCGACGACGACCTCGTCGAGGCGCTCGTGAAGATCGGTGCGAGCGATGTGCACCGGGCACTCGTCCTCGACGGCGACCACCTCGTCGGCCTGCTCTCGATCACAGACCTCGTGCGGGCGCTCGAAGTCGGGGCGCCGAGACGCCGGCGACGGACTCGTTAGGCGAGGGCTAGAGGCGTGATGTGAAATTCGGCCGGGCCGGATGACGCCCCAGGCGCGGCGCTGGATCAGCGCGTTCGCGGTGCCCAGCTTGGCCTGGAGCGCCTCCGGCGGCGGCCGAATTCCCATCAACCCTCTAGCTGGTTTCCGGGTGGCGCACGACCACCGCGGGGCACGGAGCGTGATGGACG
>CAZQAG010000109.1:0-5582 GCA_964591295.1 uncultured Gaiellales bacterium
GTAGACGCCGACGTCCTCGCCGATCACGAAGACGCGCTTGTCGCGCCGCATCTCGGTGCGGAGGCCGTCCGAAATTGCCTGCAAATACGTGATTTCAGCCATGACTATTTGTGGTGGGGCGTGTCGAGATCTTCGGGCGTGGCGAAGACGCCCTCGGTCAGTGTCGACGGATCTGGAAGCGGCGACTCGTCGGCGCGGTTGATCGCGTCACTCAGCAGCTTCTTGACGCTCGCGCCGATCTCTTCCTCCTCCGCGTCGGTGAGGTCGGCGTTCTCGCGCAGCCAGGTGCGGAAGCGCTCGATCGGATCCCGTTTCGCCCATTCCTCGAACATCTCCTTGGGCACGTAGAAGGCGTCGTCGTGCACGGCATGACCTTCCATGCGCAAGGTCATGGCCTCGATCAACGTCGGCCCCCCGCCGTCGCGCGCCTTCTCGATCGCGCGCTTCGTCTCTCGGTAGACGGCGAGCACGTCGGTCCCGTCGACGACGACGCCCTCGAAGCCGTACGCCTGCGCGCGGTCGGCGAGCGTCTCGCACGCGTACTCGAGATGGGTCGGCGTCGAGTAGGCCCACTGGTTGTTGTCGCAGATGAAGACCACCGGCAGTCGCCGCACGCCGGCCAGGTTCATGCCCTCGTGTGCGTCGCCGCGCGCGGAAGCGCCTTCGCCGAACCAGCCGACCGCGACGCGCTTCTCCTCGCGGATGCGGAAGGCGAGGGCACAGCCGACCGCGACCGGGAGCATCGCCGGCAGATGGCTGACCATCGCGAGCAGGCCGAGCTTCGAGTCGGCCATGTGGACGTTGCCGTCGCGGCCTTTCGTCGGTCCATCAACTCGGCCCATGTACTGGGCGAAGATCCGCCACGGCTCCACGCCGCGCGTGACGTGGACGCCCATGTCACGGTGCAGGGGGCAGCCGACGTCGTCCGGGCCCATCGCGGTGGCGACGCCGACCGACGAGGCTTCGTTCCCGCGGCCTGTGTAGAAGGAGCCGGGAATCTTGCCCTGCTTGTAGAGGATGTGCCCGCGCTCCTCGATCCCCCGCGTGGTCAGCATCTTGCGGTAGATCGCCAGCAGGTCCTCGCGATCGAGGCCCGCCTCGCGGATCTCGTGCAGGGAGCTGACCGGCTCGGCTTCGCGGGCGATCGCCATGCGCTTGAAACTCTAACGATTGGGTCGCCGGGTCACGCTCGCTTGTTGCCCGCTACTTCGTCGTCTTGGGAGATTGCCTCGCTTGTGATCTTGCCGCGTGCCACGAGACTTTCCAGGCGCTCTCTCGTAACTTCTCGATGGGTAGCCGGCATGAGGTCCAGTCCTCGGGCGAGCCGCTCTGGATCCGCAAGGCCTTCCCTGAGCGCATCTTCTGCGAACGTAAGGTCGTGGGGCCTGCCAGCGGCAAGCTTGGCCAGCAGTAGGTCATGCACTTCCAAACACCAACCAACTGCCGTTCCGTCCTTTCGTGTAACGGCCGCGACTTCGACCCGTATCAATCGCTGTTCCCACCCAATTGGGGCGGTCACCGTTTCAGGGCCTATGCCATGTGCGTAGTAGTCGTACGTTTGGTGGAACCGCGATCCGTCGCCGAGGGATGCGTCGATCTCGATCGCACGGTCCGGGGCGTTCTTTGGAAAGACGTCAACCTCGAGTGATCGAAGGAGGGTGGACGGAGCATCTGGGAACTGCCCGAGGACGGCCTGACTTCCGACGACGACGATCTCATCGTCGACCACCGCCGCAGCGGCGCGAATGACATGCTCGAACTCCTCGCGAGTCATGCGGACGCTCGAGCTTCAACGAGTTGAACAAGTCGACGACGCTCTTGTTCGGATAGAGCACCGGCGAACGGCGAGGTCTGGCGCAGTTCACGACCGCGCGGAGTGTCTGCGGCGATCGTTTTTGCGACCTGCAACGGGGATTTCGCCAATACGCGAGTCCACTCGGTCGCCCACCGAGGGTCGATCCGGCCAGACGCTTCCCACCGACGAAGACGGCGGCGCGCCTCATCAAGTAGCTGGGCGTCTAGGCGCTCCGCAATGAGCCGGTGGTATGCCAGAGCTTGTAATTCGGCAACGCGGTGGCCACGTGAGGCTTTGCGTGGAAGTAAGCGATCGATATCGATGTCATCGACCGATCGCCTCGCTCGGCTACGAATGACTGCCGTGAGAGGCCGGCTATTGGAGCCGCGCTGATGCTGTTCCACATCTTCGAGCAGATTCAGGAGTTCTGTTAGAGGAACCTCTCGGCGTCCTTCTGGGGTGGTGACGGTTGCCACGTCTCCCTTGTCGATCCATTTTTTGAGAGCCGGGTGGCTTACTTCGAGAAGGCGTGCAGCCGTTGCGGGGCGAACCGTTCGTCCTACCAGCCGCTCAAGAAACTCGCGCGCGGAAGCGATTTCATCACGCTGCGCCACACTTGCACGGCGCTCTGCATGTCGAAGACCCAAGATGTTCTGGATGGCCTCTCGTAACTGACGTTCGCTCTGTTGCATGGCTTAACTATATCACATAGTTAAGATATCTAGCAAGAAAACTTAACTTAAGAAGTTAAAGATAATACCCAGATTCCGTAACTTACCGAGAGGAGACCGCTGTTCTCAGAGTTCCGACTACGCTCCCTGGCGATGTCGTTCGATTACGACCGGTTCAAGGTCGACCAGCTCATCCGGCCGATGGCCAACCTCTACCGGGTGACCCCGCTCGCAGTCGGCGACACACCTGCCGGCCCGCCGATCGCCTACGTGCGCCAGAAGAAGCTCGCGATCAAGGAAGACATCCGCTTCTATGCCGACGAGGGCGAGACGCAGGAGCTCTTCCGGATCAAGGCGCGCTCGATGCTCGATTTCGGCGGCTCTCGTTATGACGTTCTCGAGGGTGACCAGCGGATCGGGCTCCTCTGGCACAAGTTCCGCGAGTCGTTGATCCGGACGACCTGGCACGTCGGTGGCCCCGACGAGCAGGAGATCGCCATCGCGCGGGAGCGCTCTGTGCCCGGGGCGATCGCCCGCCGCGTTGTCGACTTCGTGCCCTACGTCGGCGGATACGTGCCGATTCCGTACAACTTCGAGATCCTCGCCGGCGAAGAGGTCATCGGGGCAATGGATCGCAAGTTCAAAGTCCGCGACGAGTACGTCCTCGACCTCACCGGCGATCGCGAGAAGAAGCTCGACCGGAGGCTGGCCATCGCCCTCGCGATCGGGCTCGACACCTTGCAGAACCGGTAGATGGGCAAGGCGTCGGACTGGCTGCGCGAGGAGCGGCGCAAGACGCTCGGCGATTGGGTCTCTTTCTGCCTGAAGTGCGGCTTCGCGCAGCGCTACTTCGACGAGTCCGAGAATGAGCTGCCAGCGGAGTGCCCGCAATGCGCCGGCGAGATGCGGTGGCGCTGCCCTGCGTGCAACGCGCGGTTCAGCTCGGTCTTCGCAGTGGAGTGCGAAGCCTGCGGCGGCGAGCTCCGGCCCCCGACGGCGTTCGGGAGTCCGATACGTAAGCCCGGTCGCTAATCCGAAAGGCGGATAGCCCTTGAGGGTCTATGCGGAGGGTCCGTTCTCTCTGGATCGCGGGCAGGAAAGAGCCTCGATGCCTCGTCAGGGAGAGTCGAAAAGTGGTCGCGGCCCGCGTCCGTCGCATAGAACGACAGGCCGATGAAGCCTGGGTGTTGCAGGTGGCCCTCCTCGAAGGCGGCCAGCACCTCCGCGTTGTCGAGAGCGTCGGCCTCAGTCCGCGGAGCGAATTCGTCGTCGAAGCTCTTGGCTTGGAAGAAGAAGATGTAGCCCGACTCATACAGATCGAGAAGAGATTCCCGAACGATCTGGTCGATCTCGGCGTCTGTACGTCCAGGCAGGCCATCGATCGCGTCTGACCACGCCATTCCGGTGTTCCAGGGAGGATCCCCGACCGCCACGCGGAGCATCGCCCACTTGAAGCGTTCGGCGTCCGTGTCAACCACAGTCGAACGGTAACCGATGCAACTTGAATGGCCGCGGATGCGGGCTTTGCCCGCGTCCGCTCACGGCCGCTAGACCCTCGAGACCCATATCGTGAAAGTCGTCATGGTGCGCGCAGCGCGCCGGACTTTCACGATCTAATCTCTGAAAAGCGGATCAACGTGACGATCTCGTCCGAGCCGATGTGGCGGTTGTAGAGCTGGCCGAGGAAGGTCGCGAGCTCCTCGGGCCGCCTCGCTTCGGGGTTGTCGTGCTCGATCTCCTTCGGCGAGAGCTCCGCGAGCTTCTTCACCTCGACCTTGTCGATGACCGCGTCGAAGACCCGGTCCCGTGGCCCGTAGCGGGCACCGACGAGCACCTGCACGACCATGCCCTTCTTGTACTTCCGGGACTTGTCGCCCAGCCGGATCGTCGCCGTCTTACGACGGCTACGCAGTTGGTCGACGACCATCGGAGAGTAGAAGTTCAGCGCGTACATGGCGGCAATCGGGCGGGAAGCGCGCGCATCATAGGCCGTTTCCGCGTATGAACGCGAGCGCTTTTTCCGCCATCTCCCGCTCGCCCTTGTAGGCCAGGACCCGGGGAGCGTCCTCAAGCGGAAACCAGCGGGCCTCGGCGACCTCGGCCTTATGCTCCGGCGCGATCTCGCCGAGGCGGCCGCGGCGGTAGCGCAGGAGGTAGAAGCTGACGACCTTGAAGACCCGCTCGCCGTCCCACGTGTACACGTAGCGGACGTCGCCGAGCTTCGCCATGAGCCGTGGCTCGATCCCCGTCTCCTCGGCGACCTCCCGCAGGGCCGCCTCCTCGGGCCCTTCACCCGACCCGATGATGCCCTTGGGGAGCGCCCACACGGGTGGCTTGCGTCCCGCCGGCTGGATCGCGGCCATCACCCAGTGCCCGCGCAGGCGGCGCACGAGCACGCCACCAGCAGAGAACTCTCTTCTCACCGGCCCACGCTAACACGGCGAAACCTGTTACAAGCTGCCCTCATGGTGGTGGGGCCCCGTTCTCGTCGACGTTCCTAAGACCGCTTGCACAGCCGACTTGAGACCCTGTAGTATGGCTTGGCACTCCACGTCTTTGAGTGCCAGTACGTGTCACAAAGTCTGAATAGGAGGTCCTGAATGGATCTGCAACCACTGGGCGACCGCCTCATCGTCGAGCCCCTCGAAGAAGAGGAGACGACGTCGAGCGGGATCGTTCTGCCCGACACCGCGAAGGAGAAGCCGCAGCGCGGCCGCGTCCTCGCAGTCGGCCCGGGCGGCCGCAACGACAAGGGCGAGATCGTGCCGATGGAAGTCGCCGTCGGCGACGAGATCATCTACTCGAAGTACGGCGGGACCGACATCAAGGTCGGTGCCGACGAAGTTCTGATCCTGCGCGAGTCCGACGTGCTCGCGAAGGTCGCGTCCAAGGGCGCCAAGTCGAGCAAGAAGAAAGTGCTCGCGGGCGCGTCCGCTTAGTCACCAGTCACGGAAGAAGGAGTAGTTAATGGCTCACAAAGAACTGAAGTTCGACGAGGAGGCGAGGCGCTCACTCGAGCGCGGCGTCAACATCCTCGCCGACGCGGTCAAGGTCACCCTTGGCCCCAAAGGTCGGTATGTCGTGCTCGACAAGAAGTTCGGCGCACCGACGATCAC
>CAZQAG010000110.1:0-5414 GCA_964591295.1 uncultured Gaiellales bacterium
GTCTCGAAGCCCGGCCGCCGCGTGTACGCTCGGAAAGATCGCCTGCCGCGCGTGCTCGGGGGCATGGGCACGGCGATCCTGTCCACCTCGGGTGGGCTCGTGACGAGCCGCACCGCGGAGGAGCGCGGAGTCGGCGGCGAAGTCGTCTGTTTTATTTGGTGAAAACCTGGCGGTTGTCACCAACGGTCTAAGGAAAACATATGAGTCGAATCGGAAAACAGCCCATAGAAGTCCCCGATGGGGTCAACGTTGCCCTTGATCCGGGCCGTGTGACGGTCAACGGCCCGCTCGGCGAGCTGACGCAGAACGTGCCGATTCGGATCACGATCGAGAAGGAGGACGGGCAGCTGCTCGTGAAGCGCCCGACCGACCGCGGCGACGATCGCGCGCTGCACGGTCTCACGCGCTCGCTCGTGGCGAACATGGTCGAAGGCGTCACGAACGGCTTCGAGAAGCGCCTCGAGATCCAGGGCGTCGGCTACCGCGCCGCGTTGCGCGGGACGGCGCTCGAGCTGAACGTCGGCTACTCCCACTCGGTCGTGATCGAGGCCCCGGCCGGAATCGAGTTCGAGGTGCCGGTCCAGACCGAGATCCTCGTCAAGGGCATCGACAAGCAACTGGTCGGGGAAATCGCAGCCGAGATCCGCGACGTCCGCCCGCCCGAGCCCTACAAGGGCAAGGGGATCCGCTATCAAGGCGAGTACGTGCGCCGGAAGGTCGGAAAGAGGGCCTAATGGCCACACTCAGCGTCAGAGAGGCCCGCGTGCGCCGCCACAGGCGGGTGCGCAAGACCGTCGTCGGCACGGCCGAGCGGCCGCGTCTGGCCGTCTTCCGCTCGAACTCGGGCATCGAGGCGCAGTTGATCGACGACCTCGAAGGCAAGACGCTTGCCGCCGCTAGCGCACTCCACCTCAAGCGCTCGTTCAAGGGCAACAAGACCGCGCAGGCGGCCGAGGTCGGAAAGGCCGCCGCTGAGGCCGCGAAGAAGGCCGGCATCGAGTCCGTCGTCTTCGACCGAGGCGGTTATCTCTACCACGGGCGCGTCAAGGCGCTCGCCGATGCAGCCCGCGAAGGAGGCCTCAAGTTTTGAGCACGACGCCAGTCGAACGTGAAGTGATTTCCAGGGAGCAAGCGCGCGAGCTCAAGGAGCGCGTTGTCGAGATCAACCGTGTCGCCAAGGTGGTCAAGGGCGGCCGGCGGTTCTCGTTCACGGCGCTCGTCGTGATCGGGGACGAGGTCGACCGCGTCGGGCTCGGCTACGGGAAGGCCCGCGAGGTGCCGCTGGCGATCTCGAAGGCCGTCGACGACGCGAAGAAGAACCTCTTCACGATCCCCAAGCACGGCACGACGATCACCCACCCGATCGTCGGCAGGTTCGGCGCTGCGCGGGTGATGCTGCGCCCAGCGAGCGAGGGAACCGGCGTCATCGCCGGCGGCGGCGTCCGCGCCGTCCTCGAGCTCGGCGGCATTCGCGACATCCTCGCGAAGAGCCTCGGGACGACCAACCCCATCAACATGTTGAAGGCGACCGTCCACGGGCTGCAGCACCTGCGCCGTCCCGAGGACGTAGCTGCTGCCCGCGGGCTCACGATCAGCCAGGTGCTGCCGGTGGGCGCAAGAGTGGAAGAGCCAGAGGCGGCCCCCGAGCCTGTTGCCGAAATGGCTGAGCCGGTGGCCGAGGACCAGAAGGAGACTGAGGGTGGCGAAAGTCAAGATCAAGCAAGTTCGTAGCTCGATCGGCCAGTCTCAGCGCCACCGCGGCACTCTTCGCGCTCTCGGCCTGGGCAAGATCGGGCGCACCGCGGAACATGCGGAGAGCCCACAGCTCGCCGGTATGCTCAGGAAGGTTCGCCACCTCGTCGAGATCGACGACGGGGCCGGATCGTGAGAATCGACGTAGTTCATATGGCCTGCCAAAGTAACTTGGACGCGTAGCGTGGCTGAGAAGCTCAACCTCTCCTCGCTCAAGCCCGCCCAGCCGCGCAAGAACCGCAAGCGCGTCGGCCGTGGCCCGGGCTCGGGCAAGGGCCGCTACTCAGGCCGCGGCATCAAGGGCCAGAAGGCCCGCTCCGGGTCGAACAAGATGCGCCCCGGCTTCGAGGGCGGCCAGATGCCGATCTACATGCGTCTCGGCAAGCAGCGCGGCCCGTACTCGAAGGACGCCATGCCGATGGGGCCGCACCGGACGAAGGTCCACTCCGTCAACGTGCGCGACCTCGAGCGCTTCGACGGGGATGTAACGCCCGAGCTGCTCAAGGAGGCCGGTCTGATCAGAAACACGCGCTTCGACGTCAAGATCCTCGGCTACGGCGAGCTGACGAAGAAGCTCTCGGTCTCGGCGCATCTCTTCTCCGCGAGCGCGCGCGAGAAAATCGAGAAAGCGGGCGGGACGATCACCTGGCTCCGGGGCGAGCCGAAGCCGAAGCATCCGAAGCGCCGCGAGAAGAGGGCCCCTCTCGCGCCAGAGGCGGAGCCCGCAGCCGAGGAGACGACCCCCGAAGACACTTCGCAACAGTCTGTTGCAAAGTCTGAGGAGGGGGCCGCTGAGACTGAGGAGCCGCCGACCGAAGAGCCTCCAACCGACGAGGAGGCAGGCTCCTAGATGTTCTCCTGGCTCTCGAACGCCTGGCGCGTCCCCGAGCTCCGCCGCCGCGTGCTCTTTACGGCCCTGATCCTGGCCATCTACCGCCTCGGATCGTGGATTCCCGCGCCGGGCGTCAACCCGGACGCGATCAAGGACTACTTCAGCGGCCAGAGCGGCACGGTGCTCGGCCTGCTGAACCTGTTCTCGGGCGGCGCGCTCTCGCAGTTCGCGATCTTCGCGCTCGGGATCATGCCGTACGTCACGGCCTCGATCATCCTCCAACTGATGACCGTGGTCGTCCCCCGGCTCGAGCAGCTCCAGAAGGAGGGTGAGGCGGGGATGGCCAAGATCAACCAGTACACCCGCTATCTGACCGTCATCCTGGCCGCCCTGCAGTCACTCGGCTACGCGTACCTGTTCAAGCGGCAGAACGTCCTCGAGGCCGGCACCGGCCGGATCATCCTCATCGTCCTCACTCTGACCGCCGGCACGACGCTCCTGATGTGGATGGGCGAGTTGATCACGAAGCGCGGCGTCGGTAACGGCATCTCGCTCCTGATCTTCGCGTCGATCTTGACCGCGCTACCGGCCGGGATCAGCGCCTGGTACTACGGCGGCACCATGGAGAAGCTCTTCTTCCCGCTCATCGCGATCGCGATCGTCGTTGCTGTCGTCTTCATCCAGGAGGGCCAGCGGAAGATTCCGATTCAGTACGCGAAGCGGATGATCGGCCGCCGCATGACCGCCGGCGGCTCGACCTACATGCCGCTGCGCGTGAACATGGCCGGCGTCATCCCGATCATCTTCGCGGCGGCCGTGATGGCGTTCCCGCCGACGATCGGCCAGTACTTCCCCCAGACGCAGGGCTTCGTCAACTCGCACTTCACCCCGACGAACCTGACCTTCCTGCTGCTCGAGGGCTTCATGATCATCGTCTTCACGTACTTCTACACCGCGGTCCAGTTCAACCCGGTCGACCAGGCCGACCAGCTCCGCAAGCACGGCGGCTACATCCCGGGGATCAGGCCCGGCCCTCCGACGGCGCAGTACCTCGATCGCGTCCTGACCCGCCTCACGCTTCCGGGCTCTCTCTATCTCGCGATCGTCGCCGTTCTGCCAAGCCTCTTCATCAAGTACTTCGGCTTCTCGCAGACGACGTCCGGCGCTCTCGGGGGCACCTCTGTGCTGATTGCCGTCGGCGTAGCGCTCGACACCATGCGCCAGATGGAGTCGCAGATGATGGCGCGCTCCTACGAGGGCTTCCTCAAATAGGTTTCCTGTGCCGTTAGACGTCCTTTTGCTAGGCGTCCAGGGGGCGGGCAAAGGGACGCAGGCCAAGCGCATCGCCTCGGACTACGGGCTCGCGCACATCGCGACCGGCGACATGCTGCGCCACGCGATCGCCGACGGCAGCGAGCTCGGCCGACGCGTCCAGCCGATCCTCGAGCGCGGCGAGCTCGTTCCCGACGACCTGATGATCGAGCTGATCCGGCACCGTCTCGAGGCCGAGGACGCAGAGAACGGTTTCGTCCTCGACGGCTTCCCGAGGACGATGCCGCAGGCCGAGGCCCTGGACTCGATGCTGGCCGAGATCGGCCGCCCGCTGTCCGTCGTCTTCGAGCTGCAGGTCCCAGACGAGGTGGCAGTCGACCGCTTGCATCTGCGCGCCGAGCAAGAGGGACGGGCGGACGATACGCCCGAGGCGATCGAGAAGCGACTCGAGCTCTACCATCGCGAAACCGAGCCGCTCGTGGCGCACTACCGGCTCCTCGGCAACCTCATCGGAATCCATGGCGACCGGCCGGAGAACCAGGTGTTCGCCGAGATCCAGGAAGCCCTCGAACAGGCGCGAGTAGCCTCGTGATCATCCGCAAGTCTCCAGCCGAGATCGAGACGATGGCGAATGCCGGCCGCGTGGTCGCGGACACGCTCGCTCTCGTCGGCGAGCACGTGCGGCCGGGCGTGACGACTTTGGAGCTCGACGAGCTGGCCGATGAGTTCATCCGCTCGCACGGAGCCACGTCGTCGTTCAAGGGCTACCGCGGTTACCCGGCCTCGATCTGCACGTCCCCCAACGACATGGTCGTGCACGGGATCCCGGACGGGCGTCCGCTCTCCGAAGGCGACATCCTGTCCGTGGACGTAGGCGTCTCTCTGGACGGGTTCGTCGCGGACTCGGCCTATACGTTCCCGGTTGGAGAGATCTCCTCGGAGGCCGAGCGGCTGCTCGAGGCCTGCCAGGCAGCGCTTGCGGCTGGAATCGCCCAGTGCCGGCCCGGCAACCGCCTCTCGGACGTCTCGCATGCGATCCAGGTTTCGACCGAGGAAGCCGGCTTCTCCGTCGTCCGCAGCCTCGTCGGACACGGCATCGGCCGGGCGATGCACGAGGACCCCCAGATACCCAACTACGGCGCTCCCGGCCGGGGCCCGGAGCTCGCGTCGGGGATGACGTTCGCGATCGAGCCGATGATCAACGCCGGCGGGCCCGACATCTACCTCCAAGACGACGACTGGTCGATCTCGACCGTCGACGGCGCGCTTTCGGCTCATTTCGAGCACACAGTCGCGATCACCGACGAGGAGCCCCGCATACTGACAACCGACAAGAATCGGGCGGGAGCCCTTTTGCTACCATAGTTTTTCGCCGCGCAGCTCTGCTGTGCGTGTCTGTATGTCCCTACAACCGCGCTCAAGGGCGCGGTTCGCGTGCGAGGAGAGGTGTGAAGGTTCGAGCGTCGGTCAAGCCAATGTGTGAGCGGTGCCGCGTGATCCGGCGGAACGGTCGGACCATGGTCATCTGCACCAATCCGCGACACAAGCAGAGGCAGGG
>CAZQAG010000111.1:0-5390 GCA_964591295.1 uncultured Gaiellales bacterium
GCCGGCCTCGACTTCGTCTCCGAGGCGCTCGTCTGCGAGGAGATCGAGCGCGGCGAGGCCGCCTTCCGCACGCTGATCTCCGTCCACGTCGGCCTCAACTCGCTCGCGCTCCTCCGCTATGGCACCGAGGAGCAGAAGCAGCAGTGGCTCGCTCCCCAGGCGCGCGGCGAGAAGCTCGCGTGCTTCGGCCTGACGGAGCCGGCCGCCGGCTCCGACGTCGCCGCGATGAAATCGACCGCCCGCCGCGAGGGAGACGTCTACGTCCTCAACGGCTCGAAGAACTGGATCTCGTACGCAACCGTCGCCAACCACGCGCTCGTGTTCGCGAAAACCGATCCGTCGGCGAAGCACAAGGGCATCTCCGCCTTCCTGCTCGAAAAGGGCATGCCGGGGTTCACCTCGGCGGACACCGAGCACAAGCTGGGGATCTGGGCCGGCTCGACGGGCGAGCTCTTCTTCGAGAACGTCGAGGTGCCCGCGGCCAATCTCCTCGGCGATGAGGGCCAGGGGTTCGAGATCGCGATGTACGGGCTCGACCAGGGCCGGTTCACGGTCGCTGCGGGCGCTTGCGGCGTGATCCGCGCGATGCTCGAGCGCTCAGTCGAGTACTCGCGCGAGCGCGAGACGTTCGGCCAGCCCATCGGGCGCTATCAGTTCGTCCAGGACATGATCGCCGACATGGTGCTCGGCTACGAGACGTCGAAGTTGCTCGTGATGCAGGCCGGCTGGCTCAAGAACGAGGGGAAGCGGAACACGCGCGAAACCTCACTGGCGAAGTGGCACGCGACCGAATCCGCATTCCGCGCCGCGCACCTCGCTATCCAGGTGCACGGCGCCTACGGCTACTCGGCGGAGTACGGGATCGAGCGCTACTTCCGGAACGCGCGGGCACCGATCATCTACGAGGGCACGACGCAGATCCACAAGATGATGCAGGCCGAGCACGCGCTCGGATATCGCAACCTGAACGGCCGGGGCGGAGACGTCTCGCCGATCGCCTCGTGGGCTCCCGCCCTCGCCACGCGAGGGTAATGAGAGGAAAGCTAGCGCTCGCCGCCGTCGCCCTTGCGGCGGTCTTGCTCCCCGGCGCCGCCACGACTGCGGCGGCGCTTCCAGCCATGCTCGCATTTGCGGCCCCCGAGGATGCGGGCGGCGGGGTCTACGTCCAGCGCTCTGGTCGGGCACGTCTCGTCGCAGCCCGCGGCCTCCAGCCCGCGTGGTCGCCCAACGGCCGTCGGGTGGCGTACATCGCTCCGCTGGCGAGCGGCTCGAGCGATCTGTACGTCGTCGATGCCGACGGCACTCATCGCGCACCGCTTACCCGCACACCGTTGGCCGACGAGGTCGCGGCGGCATGGGCGCCGGACGGCCGGAGTCTCGTCGTCGAGCGTGACGGACGGCTGCTGATCGTCCGCGCCGACGGCCGCCGCGAGCGGCCGCTGACTGCCGGCCGCGAGCCGGCCTGGTCGAGCGACGGGAGCCTCGCTTTCGTCAGCGACCGCGCCGGGACTGCGGACCTCTACCTCGTGCAGGCAACGGGCCGGGGGCTGCGCCGGTTGACCTCGTCGCCCGCGTTCGAGAGCGAGCCCGCCTTGTCGCCCGATGGCAAGAGAATTGCGTTCGCGGCCGTAGACGCGGGGGTCACCGACCTCTACGTCCTCGACGTGCAAACCAACGCCGTCGTGCGGTTGACGCAGGATCCTGCGGTGGAGAGCTCGCCTGCCTGGTCGCCGAAGGGCGACAGCATCGCGTTTGTGAGCGACCGCGTTGACGGTGGTCCGCTCTGGAGCGTCCCCGCTGCCGGCGGCGAAGCCACATCGCTCGGGGGGCCCACCACGATCGGTCGGTTCCGCTGGCGCCCCGCGGTCTCGCCCGAGCTCCCTCCCGACCTCGATCAGAAACCACCGAGCGACCTCTACTTCGAAGTCGCGACGGCCGGCGGGCGACGCCATTACCTGCTCGGGTTCACGTCCGCAACCGACAACCTCGGCGCCGGGCCCCTCGCGATCGTCGCCTCGCGGCCGAGCCGTGCGGTGCCGACGATGCAGGCGACGCAGCGCGTTCGGATCGCGGGCGGAGGGGCGCGGACCTACCCGAACGTCGGCTTCCTCCGCTACACGATCGCACCCCCTCATCGGCACTGGCACCTGATGGACTTCCAGCGCTACGAGCTGAGGCGGGCGAGCGACTATTCGCTCGTCGTGCGCGACCGCAAGTCCGGCTTCTGCCTCGCCGACCACTGGGCGCTCGTCCCGGGCTTCGTACCGGGTAAGCCCCGGCGGCCGGTCTTCATGTCGAACTGCGGCCAGGGAGAGACGCGTGCCCTTTCCATCGCCCAGGGAACGTCGGTCGGCTACACCGATCGCTACCCCGCGTACTTCCACGGCCAGAACCTCGACGTGACGCAGGTGCCGGCGGGAACCTACGTGCTCGTGCATCGAGCGAGCCCTGACCTGCTTCTACGAGAGCTCCGCTACGAGAACAACGCCGCATCGCTCCTGATCAGCCTCTCGTGGCCGAGGGGGAGAGACCATGCGCCGGTCGGGCGCGTGCTCGCCACCTGCCCCGGCTCGGAACGGTGCGCAGGCTAGGGCTCTTCCTCGCGGTCGGCCTCGGGCTGGTTTCCGCCCCCACTTCCGTGGCCGCGCCGCCGGCCGCCGGCCTCGTGGTTCCGGGGCAGAGCCTCGGCGGGCTCGCGCTCGGCTCCACCACGGCGCAGGTGCGTAGCGCCTGGGGACCGCGCTTCGGTGTCTGCCGCGACTGCCGCGCGCGGACGTGGTACTTCAACCTGCGCAAGTTCGAGCCACAGGGCGCGGGGGTCACGTTCCGACGAGGTCGTGTCGTTGCCCTCTTCACGGTGTGGAGCCCGCCGGGCTGGCGCACCGACCGCGGACTGCGGATCGACGACCCGGCCGTGCGGATCGCGGGCCTCTACGGGCCGCTGCTGCGGGTCAACTGCGGAACCTACGCGGCGATGACGCTCCGGCGCGGACGAACGACGACCTCGGTCTACGTGGTCGACGAGCGGGTCTGGGGCTTCGGGCTCAGTCGACCGGGCCAGCCGGTCTGCCGCTGAGCCCAAGCGCCGCCGACGCCGCCATCCGTGATCTCGGCTTGAACGATGACGAGCGACGGAGTAGCGTGGACCGCCCAAACCACGGGAGGTAAGAGCCAATGGCAAGTGTCTCCACGGCCGACGTCGAGCGGCGTGAGTCGAACCAGCTGCGCCGGGGCGCCTCGCTGATGACGATCGCGGGCGTCGCGTTCATCGGCTACGGAATCATCTTCTTCATCCGCAACTTCACCGGCGATTTCCTCGAGCTCGGGATCGGACCCGACCAGGTGGCGAGCGGCAAGAGCGAGATCAAAGCGTTTGACAACGATCTGTACCACTACATCAGCCACCTGCAGATCGCTCTCTCCGGCTTCATCGCCGCGGCAGGGCTTGCGGTCATCTTCCTGTCCTGGTTCGGCGTTCGGAAGGGCTACGGCTGGGCGTGGGTCGGGGCGGTCGCTACACCCGTGCTCGCGCTCGCGGTGGCGCTTCCAGCCCACTATCCATGGGGGTTCGACACCATCGGGCACCTCGGCCTGATCTACCTCGCGACGGTGATCTTCGTCGTCGGGGCCGCGATGGCCGGCAAGGCGCTGAGGCAGAGGGCCTAGCGGTGCGGCGGCCGGGTAGCGTAGGCCGCTTCCCGGCCGTCACCGCGTCTACGCGTCGCACGCGTCGCGGGTGACGCCGGGGCTCGGGCTCAGTCGGCCGGGCCAGCGGGTCTGCCGCTGAGGCCGAGCGCCGCCGGCAGCGCGCGCAGGTCGGGCAGTCGGTTCTCGTGCTCGGGGAACCGGTCGTCGCGGTCGACGAGAAAGGCGCGCATCCCGAGCGCCCGGGCGCCCTCGACGTCGTCCTCCGGCGAGTCGCCGACCATCGCCGCTTCCTCCGCGGCGACGCCTAGCTGCTCCAGCGCCGACTCGAAGATCGAGGGGTGCGGCTTCGTCTTCCCGTGCGCGGCCGAGCCAACAGCCGCGTCGACGTCCAGCGCATGGTGCGCGATGAAGGAGGCCAGGTCACGGCCTGTGTTCGAGACGAGGCCAATCTTCAGCCCATGTTCGCGCAGCACGGTGAGCACCGGCAGCGTGTCCTCGAAGAGCTCGAAGTTGTGCGCGTGCTCCCACGCACGCGTCATCTCGACGGCGCACTCGTAGGCGCGGTCAGAGTCACCTCCCATGCCGCGGATGATCTGCTCAGTGAAGAGGACCCAGACCTCCTCGTCGTGGTCGAGCTCGGGGTGCCGCTCAATGGTCTCGATCGCGGCAGCTCTGGCGTCGGCGTAGCGGGCCGGGTCGAGCTCGAGCCCGAACCGCCGGCCCAACAGCTGGTAGCCCTCAGGCCCAAGATCGGGCCCTGGCTTGACGAGCGTGAAGTCGACGTCGAAGAGGACTGCTTTGAGGCTCACGCCGGCGCGGGCCAGCGATATGCCTCGGGGCGGCGCTGGGAGAGCGACGGAAGCCCGCGGCGCACCTCTTCGAGCCACGCGCGGTCGAGCTCTGCCGAGATCACGGTCTCCTCGTCGGGCGCCTGTGCGAGCACGGTGCCCCACGGATCGACGATCAGCGAGCGGCCGTAGCTCGGCCGGCCGATTCCCGTCTCCCCCACTTGCGCCGGCGCGGCGACGTAGAACCCGTTCTCCACCGCGCGAGCCCGGAGCAGCAGGTGCCAGTGGTCCTTGCCGGTGTAGAGCGTGAAATGGGCCGGGACGGTCGCGAGCAGCGCTCCCTCGAGTGCCAGGACTCTGTAGAGCTCGGGGAAACGAAGGTCGTAACAGATGGTCAGCCCGACCGGCCAGCCCTCGATCTCGGCGACGACCGGCTCCTCGCCGTGCTCCTCCGCCTCGGACTCGCGATAGGTCAGGCCCCCGACCTCGACGTCGAAGAGGTGGATCTTGCGATAGGTCGCGACGAGCTCGCCCTCGGGGTCGAACACGAGGCACGTGTTCGAGAGCTTCTCGCGACCCTCGCGGCGCTCGGTGATCGAGCCGCCCACGATGGAGATCCCGTGCTTCTTCGCCCAGGTGCGCATCGCCTCGACGGACTCGCCGTCCTCGATCGCCTCGGCGGTCTCGTGCAGGACTTCGGGCGGGCCGATGGCGTTCCACTTCTCGGGGAGCGCGACGATGCCGGCGCCGGTCGCTGCAGCCTGGGCAACGAGCTTCTCGGCCTTTTCGAGGTTCAGGTCCTTCTCACGCCCGCTCGTGATCTGGACGCAAGCAATGCGAATTCGATCGGTCACACTCCCAGGATACCGAGCCAATTCTGAGCTAACCTGTGACGAATCCGGGGTGTGGCGCAGCCTGGTAGCGCGCTCCGTTCGGGTCGGAGAGGTCCCCAGT
>CAZQAG010000112.1:0-5212 GCA_964591295.1 uncultured Gaiellales bacterium
GGTCTTCATCTTGTCGCGGTTGTGCTTGAAGCGGCGGTTCCAGTTCTTCGGCATCACGGTGCCGCTGCCCCGCAGCGCCTTCAGCACCTGCTCGACGGTGGTCTCGTCGATGACTTTCCGGAGGCCGACCCGGTCGGCGTTCTCGGTCGGCACATTGACCGTCATGTCGTTGTGGAGGATCTGAATCGTGAGGTATTCGCGTTCCTCACCGAGCACTTTCCGCTTGTCCTTTTTGACCACGGTGCCCGCTCCGTGATGCGGATACACGACCTTGTCGCCGACCTTGTACAAGCCCGACCTCCCAATTCCGTCTGATTTCACCAAGCCGCCGGCAGCTGGACACTGCCGGCGAACGAGATCCAGGATATCAAAAGTTGCTGGAAAAAGCCACTTTTTCGCAGCTTTTCCTCAAAAAGCCCTGCTCAGAGCGGCTACGCGGCCTTCGTTTTGGCCTTTGCAAGGGCTGCGGAAACAGCGTTGCGGAGGGTGTCCGCCTGGACGAGCTCGATCTTTGCGCGTGCCTCGGTGCCGGCGGGCACGAGCACCGCGTTCAGGCCGAGCTTCGCGCACTCCTGAGCCCGGCGCTCGGCCTGGGTCGCCGGCCGCAACCGGCCCGTGAGCCCGATCTCGCCGAAAGACGCGGTGCCGGAGCGGAGCGGCTCGCCCCGAGCCGCGGAAGCGATGGCGAGCGCGACGGTGAGATCGGCGCCCGGCTCGTCGATCCGCAGTCCGCCTGCAACATTCACGAAGACGTCGGCCTGGCCGAGGGAGAGCCCGGCGTGTCGGGAGAGAACGGCGACGATCATGGCGAGACGCTTCGGATCGACGCCAGTGGCGACCCGACGCGGCATGGCGAGGTCGGTGGGAGAGACGAGCGCCTGGATCTCGAGCAGAAGCGGCCGGGTGCCTTCGAGCGCGCAGGCGACGGCCGCCCCCACCTCGCCGTCGCTCTGTCCGAAGACCGCCGAAGGGTCGGGGACGCCCTGCAGCCCTGTGCCCGTCATTTCGAAGACTCCGAGCTCGTTCGTCGAGCCGAAACGGTTCTTCGCGGCCCGGAGCACCCGGTGCGCGTGGTAGCGATCGCCCTCGAACTGGAGTACGCAGTCGACGAGGTGCTCGAGCACGCGCGGGCCGGCTACCGAGCCGTCCTTCGTCACGTGCCCGACGAGGAAGAGCGCGACGCCGGACTCCTTGCCAACGCGCAGCAACCGAGCCGCGGCCTCGCGCACCTGGGCGACCGAGCCCGGCGCGGAGCCGATGTCAGCCGAATAGAGCGTCTGCACCGAGTCGATCACGCAGACGTCCGGGCGCTCGCGCTCGAGCGTCGCACAGACCGTTTCGAGGTTCGTCTCGGCCAGGATCTCGACCTGCTCGGCGCCTCCGAGACGCGCGGCTCGAAGCTTCACCTGCGCAGTCGACTCCTCGCCGGTGACGAGCAGGGCTCGCCGTTCGCGCGAGATCGCAGCCAGCGCCATCAGCAGGAGCGTCGACTTCCCCACTCCCGGCTCGCCTCCGACGAGGACGAGCGAGGCCGGCACGAGGCCGCCGCCGAGCACGCGGTCGAGCTCCGGCACGCCGGTCGGGATCCGTTGGGCGTCGTCGACCTCCACGTCTGCCAGACGGAGAAGCGGCTTCGCCTCCGCATGCCCGTTCGCGGCCGGCGGCGCTTGCTCGACGAGCGTGCCGAAACTCGCGCAACTCGGGCAGCGGCCCAACCAGCGGCCGGTCGAGTACCCGCACTCGGAGCAAGAGAAGTGGAGCGCGGCGGTCTTGGCCATGCCGTCGAGTCTACGAGCGCGGTCCGACGCCGACCGTGCCGAAACTGTGACGACTAATGCTCTGGCACGCTCTCGAGCGGCGTCGGCGGTTGTCGCCGACCGAATGAGGCGATCAGAAGGCCGGAGAGGATCGCCGCCGCGCCGACGAGCTGCAGCGGGGACGGACGCTCGTCCACGAGCAGCGCGGCGAAGAGGACGGCGAGCAGCGGCTGAAACGTGAGCAGCACTGATGTGAGCGCAGTGGGCAGGCGTCCCAGCGACACCGTGATCAGGAGCCAGCCGACGACCTGCGAGCTCACCGCGAGCGCAAGAAGCCAGCCGGTCGCCTCGAGCGAGGGCGTGAAGTCGAGGTCGCCCAGGATCAGGCCGGCGGGAACGACGAACACCGCGGTCGCCAGAGTGGCGTCGAAGAGAGGCCCGGCGACTCGGCCTCGCTCGCCCGAGCCCCGTCGCAACGCAAGCAGGAAGCCCGAATACGCGATCCCCGTGAGCAGGCCGAAGATCGCGCCCAGTTTCGGGTCACTCCCGTATGCGCCATCTTCCAGCGCGCCGGAGATGAGCAGGATCCCGAACATCGCGACCGGGATCGCGAGCAACGCGTTCCGCGAAAGCCGCTCGCGGAAGAGCAGCCACGCGAGCAGCCCGACGAGAACGACCTGCGTGTTGCCGAGAACTGTGGCCAGGCCTGCCCCGACCTTCTCGATCGAGTAGTGCCAGAGGATCAGGTCGGCGGCAAAGAACGCCCCGCCCAGCCAGGCGGCACGCCGAAGACCCTTCGGCCGAGGGCCGAGCCGCCGGTCCTCCCAGACGACGAGCGGCCAGAGGAACGGCAACGCCCAGAAACAGCGGAAGAAGGCGCCCGTCGCCGGCGAGACGTTGGCCTTTCGATACAGGATCCCCGAGAACGCGATCAGCACCGCACCGAGGAGCACGCCGAGAGCCGGCCGGTCGGTGAGCGCTCGCCGCACCGTCCCAGCCTATTTACACTCGGCGTCATGGCCGAGACCGTCGGCGGCAGCTGCCTTTGCGGAGGCGTCCGGTTCGAAGTGACGCTTCCCTTCACGCGCGCGATCCACTGCCACTGCTCGCGCTGCCGCAAGCATTCGGGCGCCTTCGGGCTCACCGTTGGGCACATCCCACGCGAGCAGTTTCGCCTCCTCGAAGGCAAGGAGCTGATCCGCGTCTACGATCCGGGCGGGGCCGTCAAGGCGTTCTGCTCGGTGTGCGGCTCGAGCCTGTTCGGCGGGCAGTGGCCCGAAGGAGAGCGGATCTCGGTGCGCCTCGGGGCGCTGGACGGCGACCCGGAAGTCCGGCCGGAGCGCCACTCGTTCGTCGACTCGCGCGCGCCCTGGGACGAGCTTCCCGACGACGGATTGCCGCGCTTTCCCGATGCGCCGCCGCCCAACGCTTAGGATTCTGGCGTGCCCGCCTGGTTGATCTGGGCGATCGTGGCGACAGGATTGGCCGTCGGAGAGCTCCTGACTCCGGGCCTCTTCTTCCTAGGGCCCGTCGCAATCGCCGCGATCATCGCAGCCGTCCTCGCCCTGATCGGGTTTGGAACTGCCGTCCAACTCCTCGCTTTCGTCGTTGCATCGATCGCGTCCGTCGCCGTGTTGCGCCCGATCGCCCGGAGGCATCTGCACGTGCCGCCCATGCTCCGCACGGGCACCGCGGCTCTCGTCGGTGCCAAGGCACTCGTGGTCGAGCAGGTCGACGTGAACGGCGGCCTCGTCCGCATCGGAGGCGAAGAGTGGTCGGCGCGCGCGTTCATGGAGGACCAGGTCCTCGAGCCAGGCGCGCGGGTTGAGGTCGTCAAGATCGAGGGCGCAACCGCGCTCGTCTACCAGTAGGAGGTCCCGTGGCCGCTCTGATCGTTCTGCTCGTGATCGCAGCTTTCGTCCTGCTCGTCCTGTGGCGGACGGTCCGGATCGTCCCCCAGGCGCGCGCTGGAGTCGTCGAGCGGTTCGGTCGGTACTCACGCACGCTGAACGCCGGACTCGCAATCGTCGTCCCGTTCGTCGACCGCATCCGAGAGATGGTCGACCTCCGCGAGCAGGTCGTCTCGTTCAAGCCCCAGCCGGTGATCACCGAGGACAACGTCGTCGTCAGCATCGACACGGTCATCTACTTCCAGGTGACCGACGCCAAGGCGGCCACCTACGAGATCGCCAACTTCATCCAGGGGATCGAGCAGCTGACCGTGACGACGCTGCGGAACGTGATCGGCGGCCTCGACCTCGAGGCGACCCTCACGTCACGCGACCAGATCAACCAGCAGCTGCGCGGCGTGCTGGACGACGCCACGGGCAAGTGGGGCATCCGGGTGAACCGCGTCGAGCTGAAGGCGATCGACCCGCCGGGATCGATCCAGGAGTCGATGGAGAAGCAGATGCGGGCCGAGCGCGACAAGCGGGCCGCGATCCTGAATGCCGAAGGCTTCAAGCAGGCCGAGATCCTGACGGCCGAGGGCGAGAAGCAGAGCGCGATCCTGAAGGCCGAGGGACTGCGCCAGGCGACGATTCTCGAGGCCGAGGGTCAGGCACAGGCGATCGACACGGTCTTCAAGGCGATCCACGCCGGAGACGCCGATCCAAAGCTGCTCGCCTACCAGTACCTGCAGATGCTTCCGCAGATCGCGCGCGGAGAGGCAAACAAGGTCTGGATCATCCCGAGCGAGTTCGGAAACGCGCTCGCCAAGATCGGTGAAGCGCTGCCGGGGTCGCAGCAGCCGAAGCCTAAGAGCTAGGTCAGAACTATTCGGAGGTCTCGTCCGAGTCGTCGGCGCCTTCGGCGGCCGGCTCCTCGGGCGGGACCGTGACCTTCTCAGGCTCCTCTGGTGGAGCGCCCGGGATGATCGTGAGCTCGACTTCGTCTTCGCTGTCGCGCTTCTTGTCGACGAGGATCGTCGAGCCGGGCTTCAGCTCGCGCCCGAGAACGAAGTCGGCGAGCGGGTCCTCGATGAACTTCTGGATCGCGCGGCGCAGCGGCCGGGCGCCCATCGTCGGGTCGTAGCCCTTCTCGACGAGCAGGTCCTTCGCCTCGTCGGTGAGCGAGACGTCGGCGGAGTGCACGCCCATCTGGTCGCGCAGCCGCTTCATGAGCAGGTCGACGATGACCTTGATCTCTTCCCTCGTCAGCTTGTGGAAGACAATCACCTCGTCGATGCGGTTCAGCAGCTCGGGCCGGAAGACCTTCTTCAGCTCGCCCATGATCCGCTCCTTCATCTCCTCGTACGAGAGGCCGGAGTCGTCGCCGATGGAGAAGCCGAGCGTCTGGTTCTTCGAGATCGTCGAGGCGCCGATGTTCGAGGTCATGATCACGATCGTGTTGCGGAAGTCGACCTTGCGCCCCTGGGCGTCGGTCAGCTTCCCGTCCTCGAGGATCTGGAGCAGGATGTTGAAGACGTCGGGGTGGGCCTTCTCGATCTCGTCGAG
>CAZQAG010000113.1:0-5151 GCA_964591295.1 uncultured Gaiellales bacterium
CCGGTCGCGCCAGTGGCGCCGGTCGGGCCGCCGGGCGGCCCCTGCGCGCCGGGTGGGCCTGGCTCGCCGGGGTTGCCCTGCGGTCCCGAGGGGCCGGGAGCTCCAGAAGCACCTGGCGCGCCGGACTCACCGGAAGGACCCTGGCTGCCGGGCTTGCCATCGGGGCCGGGGCGACCGTCGGGGCCGGCGGACCCATCGGGGCCCGCCGAGCCCTGAGAAGGAGCAGCTCCCGAACCCATTGAGAACAGCTGCCCGCTCGTCGCCGTGGTGGACTTTGCCGGCTCGATGCCGCCGGCCGAAACCGTCTCGCTCCCCCCGGTAGGCCCTGGGCGCCCGGCCCGCCATCCGGCCGCCGTATCGCCGGACACGCGGTTGTCGGGCGCCGCAGCTGAGCGGCCGCCGTCGATCACAACCTGGCCGGCGGTCTTTTCGGACTTGCCCGCGCCGGGTCCGGGACCACTCACCGCCACGAGGGCGGTTCCCGTCGCCGCTGCAGCCACCCCCGCGATTGCGAGCGAGCGGCCAAACCTCTCGATGATGCTTGCGAAGAACGCCACGGCCTCGTTGTCGGGGCCGAACGGTGCAATCTGGGCGGAACTCGGTGTGAAAATGGTGTGACGGCTCCCAAAATCCCTTAGGCGAGGGAGGGCTGAGGGCCGAAACGCCCAATTCATGCGGTAGTAACGCGCCGCGCAGTCTGATAAGGAGGGGGCCATGGAGGCCCGCCGGGTGCTTGTGGTCGACGACGAAGCGGACATTCGCGGCCTTGTCCGCGAGCTACTCGAGCGCGCCGGGTACCGCGTCTCGACGGCCAACGACGGTCGCGAGGCGCTGAAGCTCGTCTACCGCGAGCGCCCCGACCTCGTCATCCTCGACGCCTCCATGCCCGTCCTCGACGGGTGGCAGACCCTCGAGCGGATCCGGGACCTCTCGGACGTCCCGGTCGTCATGCTCACCGCCCGCGCAGGAGAGCTCGACAAGGTCCGCGGCCTGAAGGCCGGAGCGGACGACTACGTGACGAAGCCGTTCGGTCGCCAGGAGCTCCTGGCCCGCGTCGAGGCGCAGCTACGCCGTGTGCGGTCGGAGAAGGAGCAGCAGCCCGTCTACGCGGACGGCCTGATCCAGATCGACTACGCGCAGCGGGCCGTCACAGTGAGCGGGCGCAATATCCAGCTGACGCCGCTCGAGTTCAAGCTCCTCTCCGCGTTCGTCTCGCACCCAAATCAGGTGCTCAGCCAGTCGCAGCTCCTCGGTCTCGTCTGGGGCGACGAGCGGGGCGCCTCGCGCGACCAGGTGAAGCTCTACGTCGGGTACTTGCGGCGCAAGCTCGGCGGCGACGCCGAGGGTTCGATCGAGACCGTGCGTGGGTTCGGCTACCGGTACCGCGCCGCGCCCGCCGGGCGCTAGGAGGGCTTGGCCTCCCCGATCGCGCTGCGAACCGCGTCGAGCAGCTCGGCCTGGTCGATCGGCTTCGTGAAGAAGTGGCGCGCTCCGGCCTCGAGCGCACGCTCCCGCGTGGTCGACTCCGTACGGGCCGTGACGACGATAACCGGCACGTGCGCGAGAGCCGGGAAGAGCTTCATCCGCTCCATGATCATCATCCCGTCGCCGCCGGGCAGGCCCACGTCGAGCAGGACGAGGTCCGGCTGCTCGCTGCGTAGGACGTTGAGCGCCATGACGGCGTCGGCGGCGAACGCTGTCTCGTACCCGTGCGACCGGAGCCGCAGCGCGAGGAGCTCGCGGATGTCGGCATCGTCGTCCACGATCAGCACCTTCTTCATCGCAGCCCGCGCAAGACCGCGGGGACAGTATCAACCGTCCGAGTTGCCGTTTCGTCCGTCGAGGAGCGACTTGACACGATCGGCGAGCACCCGCGGGCTGAACGGTTTCTTCATGTAGGCGTCGGCCCCTGCCGCAAGGCCGCGCTCGGCCTCCGAATCCTCGGCCAGCGCCGTCAGGAGCACGATCAGGATCGAGCTCGTCGCCGGGGTCGCACGAAGCCGCCGCGTCACCTCGCAGCCGTCCATGTGCGGCATCATCACGTCGAGCACCGCGACGTCCGGCGTCCTCGCCGCCGCCACTTCGAGCGCCTCTGCGCCGTCGCGCGCGGGAACGGTCGCGTAGCCCGCACGGTTGAGCCCGAGCAAGACGAGCTCCAGGATGTCCGGGTCGTCGTCTGCCACCAGGACGAGCGGCCTGTCGCTCATGCCGGCACCTTCTCGACGCCGAGCGAAGCGCTACTCGGGCTGCGCAGCGGGATCGAGACGCGGACCGTCGTCCCGGTGCCCGGGGCGCTGTCGAGCCCGATCGTCCCGTCGTGGCGCTCGACGATGGCGCGCGCGATCGAAAGACCGAGGCCCGTGCCCTGGATCGCGTGCTCGGTGGCCGTCGAGCTGCGGAAGAAGCGCTCGAACAGCTTGTCCTGCTCTTCGAGAGGAATCCCGATGCCCGTGTCCGCGATTTCGAGCACTGCGTTGCCGTTTTCCGGCACGAGGCGAAGCTCGACGCGGCCGCCTTCGGGAGTGAACTTGATCGCGTTCGAGATGAGGTTGTCGAGGAGCTGGGCGAGGCGCGAACGATCCCCGACCGTCACCGGAACGGGGGTCACGTCGCTCGTCAGCTGCACGCGCTTGTCTGCAGCGACCGGCTGCGCGGCCTCGACGCACTCGGCGACGAGGCCGTCGAGCTCCACCTCAGCGAGATCAACCGTCAGCTTGCCCGAGTCCACCTGGGCCAGGAAGAGCAGGTCGCCGACGAGGTGAAGGAGTCGGCCCGAGTTGCGGTCGACGATGCGCAGGAGACGGCGCTGCTCCTCCGTGAGCTCACCGGCTTCTCCGTCCAGCAGGAGCTCGAGGTAGCCGGAGATCGACGTGAGCGGGGTCCGCAGCTCGTGTGACACCAGTGAGACGAACTCGTCCTTGAGGCGATCGAGCTCGCGCAGGCGCTCGTTCTGCTCGGTGAGGAGCGTCTGGGCGGTCTCGGCCTCGGCGCGGGCAAGCCGCTCCTTGAGGAGAAGCCCCTCGCGCTGTGTCTCCAGGCGCTTCTGCTGCGTGATCTCCCGCACGATTCCGGCAAAGCCGACCGGCGCCCCGTCGTCGCCGCGCAACGGGGAGAGCGTCAAAGAGACGTCGACCCGCGTGCCGTCGCGGCGCAGGCGGACGGTCTCCACGTGCGTAAGCCGGTTTCCGTCGGCAAGCATTCGGATGTGCTCGCCGAACTCGTGGCGGCGATCGGGCGGAGAGACGACCGACATCGAGCGTCCATGCATCTCGTGGGCCGGGAAGCCGAACAACAGCTCGGCGCCCTTGTTCCAGCTGACGACGACGCCGTTCAGGTCCGTGGCGATGATCGCGTCGTCCGAGCTCTCGACGATCGTCGCGAGCTTCGAGAGGTCGACCGCCTGCTCCGAGAGCCGGCGGTTTCGCGCCTTGAGCTCCGCGGTCGCCCGGCGGAGGATCGGGAACAGGGAGGCATAGAGAGCGAGCAGCGCGATCACCAGGATCAGCGCGAGTCGCCTCGTCGAGGCCTCGACCTCGAGGCCCACGGGGCGGTAGTCCTGGTACAGCTCGACGGCTCCGAGCGGCCGGCCGTTTGCGGTCAGCCGCACGGGGATGACGCTTTCGATCACCTTGTACGTGCGCTCGCCGTCGTGGAACGTTCTGACATGGCGGTGCGACTGGCCGGCCAGCGCGTCTGCGAGCGCATCGGGGTGATCGATCCGACCTCCGATCGTCGCGTGATCGGTCGAGAACGTGATCGTTCCGCGTCGGTTGATCAGCTTCGCCTGGAGGACGCCGTCGGGCTCGAGCTCGCGGCCGAACACGTCGTCCAGCTTGCGTCGGCGCTCGGCTCCGACCGCGCGCCTGAAGTCGGACGCCCGCAGCTGGCGGCTGAGGCTCGCCTCGGTGAAACGGTGCGCTCGTGCTTGAAGCGCCTCTTCGGCGCGGGTGGTCAGGCCGCGCTGGACGAGCCAGAAGATCGCGGCGCCGGCGATGAGCAGCACGAGGCCGGTGTAGACCGCAAAGCGAAAGACGAGCCGCGGTGCGGCTCCGGCGGGGGCGTTCGTGGCGATGTTCATCGACTCGATCCCTCTATCGGAGGATCTAGAACGCCCCTTGAGGCATGGTCCGGCTCCACGGGAGCCGGACTCGCGGAAAGTGCTCTCGCACTTCCCGCGACTTAGATCACCGTTTTGGTCAGAGCCGGCACCGCCGACCCTCATGTTGCACAGCGCTTATGACTCTGGCTCCTAGAATGGGCGCATGGCCATGAGGGAGGACCGCCGCAGCCTCGCCCGGCTCAACGACTGGCGCCGCGAGCTCTACGAGGCGACTCCTGAGCGCGAGGGCGAGCTCTCTTCGACGATCTCCGGGCTCCCGAACGAGCCGCTGTACGGCCCCGAGAGCGTCGGGATCGACTACGACCGCGACCTCGGCTACCCCGGCGTCTACCCGTACACGCGCGGCGTCTACCCCTCGATGTACCGGGGGAAGCTCTGGACGATGCGGCAGTTCGCGGGCTTCGGCACCGCGGAGGAGACGAACGAGCGCTTCCGCTATCTGCTCGAGCACGGGCAGACGGGCCTCTCGACGGCCTTCGACATGCCGACGCTGATGGGCTACGACTCCGATCACGAGCGATCGCTCGGCGAGGTCGGGCGCGAGGGGGTCGCCGTCGACTCGCTCGCCGACATGGAGACGCTCTTCTCGGGCATCCCGCTCGCCGAGGTCTCGACCTCGATGACGATCAACTCGGCGGCGGCGATGCTGCTGGCGTTCTACCTCGTCGTCGGCGAGCAGCAGGGCGTCCCCCGGGCGGAGCTCCGAGGGACGATCCAGACGGACATCCTCAAGGAGTACATCGCCCAGAAGGAATGGATCTTCCCGCCCGAGCCGTCGATGCGGCTCGTCGTGGACATGATCGAGTTCTGCGCGCAGGAGATGCCGCGCTGGCATCCGATCTCGATCTCGGGGTACCACATCCGCGAGGCCGGCTCGAATGCCGTGCAGGAGCTCGCGTTCACGCTCGCCAACGGGTTCGCGTACGTCGAAGCGGCTACCGAGCGGGGGCTCGACGTCGACGACTTCGCGCCTCGCCTCTCCTTCTTCTTCAACGCGCACCTCGACTTCTTCGAGGAGATCGCGAAGTACC
>CAZQAG010000114.1:0-4948 GCA_964591295.1 uncultured Gaiellales bacterium
TGATGCCGCACCCCGAGCACGCCGTCGACCCGCTGCTCGGCTCCGGCGACGGTGCGCTGCTCCTCGCGGCGCTCGTCGACGCCGCCCGAGAGCGGACACTCGCCCTCGCCTGACCACATTGTCAGCGCAAGACGCCTGATCCGCGGGAGCGGATCAGGCGTCGCGCAAAGATCCCTGAAGCCGGCCGCTTCGCGCCCGGAACTGCCGGCTCGTCCACCACGATCCAGGCGCGACCACGTCAGAGCCGCAACGCCTCCTCGAGCCCCGGGGCTTTCGCGAGGCCTGCTCGCAGCTTCTCGAGATCGCGCAGGCGCAGAGTCACCGGGCCGCGCCTCGCCACGCCGTCCGTGGCATACGCGAAGCGGACGAGCCGCTCGCCCTTGCCGTTCTCCAGCAGCTGGACGAGCGAGGAGAAGCGCTTGTCGCCGGCCTGCTGCGGGAGCCGAAGCTCCTCGAGCAGGGTCGCCGCGCCCCAGGGAGTCGCCGCCTTCGTCGTGCCACGCGCCATGGAGATGACGCTACGTGGGAAGCAGCAACGAGAGACGAACGCGAGTGTGCCGGAACCGAAACGATTGCTCCACCGTTTCCAGGCACCGGACGAAGCTGACCGTCGCCGAACGGCTGCTGCTGAAGCCCTCCTAGGGGCGGCAGAGCTTGCGGATCGGGTCGCCGCTCGAGACCGTGCCGGGCTCCACGACCTTCGCGTTGAGCCCGCGCAGCCGCAGATGGCGGTGCGCGCTCGTGTTCACGAACCGGTGCGCGTCCGCGCCGAAGCGGGCGCTGAACTTCACACAGCCGGTGTGCGGCTGGTCGGTCACCTCGATCACGGCCGAGCCGAGCGCGAGCTGCGTACCCGGCGGGAGATTCGCCTCCGAGAGGTCGAGGTCGACATAGAGCTGGTCGCCGGCGAGCGCCCAGCGCTCCCGGTCGCCCGCTGCGACGAGGTCGACCACCCGCGCGCTCATCACGTTCAGCTGCATGTCCGGGTGCGACGAGCCGTCCGCGGTCTGTTTGCTCCCTCGGACGCGCCAGGTGTCGCCGACGAGCCCTTCGACGAGGTCGAGCGAGGCCTCCTCGAGCACCTCCCGCTCAGCCACGGCCGGCCTCCGTACGATCAGCTCGACCGTGCCCGCCGCGGCGGGTGCAGCCAGGATCTCGCCGAGCCCTGCCTCGAGCTCCTCGGTCGTCAGGTGCTTCGCGACGTTCGTTGCCATGCGGCTGTTTTATCACGCGGCCTAGCCGACGCAGTCGGCGGCGTAGGCCTCGTTCTTCAAGCAGCAGCGGGTGAGGGTCTCGACGAAACCACGCTCGCTCGGCGTGAAGGGTCGGCGTGCAAGTCGAGCGATGTGGAGATTGCGCTCGAGTGGTGGCCGCCCGGCGATGCGGAACGTCTCGAGCTCGCCGCGTTGGACCTCCTCGGCGACGGCGTAGCGAGAGAGGAATGCGATGCCAAGCCCTTCACGTGCGGCCCGCTTGATCGCCTCGCTGGAGTCGAGCCCCCAGGTGCGGGCGGGCCAGACGCGTGCGCTCGCGAGCGCACGCTCGCTGACGCGGCGGGTGCTCGAGCCGGGCTCCCGGACGAGCAGCGTCTGCTCTGCGAGCTCCTTCGGGGTGGCGCGTCCGTTGCGGAGCGTGAGCAGGCCGGGCCTCGCGACGCCCACGATCTCGTCGCCGATGAAGGGTTCGAGCTGGATGCGCTTGTCGGGCTCCGCTTCGCCGACGAGAGCGAGCTGGATCTGGCCCGCGAGCAGTCGATCGAGGATCTCACCGGTGGAGGCGATCTCGACTTCGACATTCACGTTCGGGTGGTCGCGTCGAAAGCAGCCGAGCGTGTCCGGCAGCAGGTAGACGCCAGGCGTCGTCGAGGCGCCGATGTGGATCGTTCCGGCCTCGAGCCCGGCAAGCCGGTGAAGCTCCTCCTCGCCGGCCCGGAGCGTCTGGAGCGCCTGGCCTGCGTGGAGCGCGAGCAGCTGCCCGGCCTCGGTGAGCCGGCTGCCGCGGCCGTTGCGCTCGACGAGGCGCTGCCCGGCGGCGCCCTCGAGAGTGCGCAGGTGCTCGCTCGCGGTCGGCTGGCCGATGCCGATTGCGCGCGCCGCCGCAGAGACGCTGCCCTGACGGCCGATCTCGACGAGCAGGCGCATACGGTTGAAGTCCCAGACGAGCGAGAGGGTGCTATCGGCCAAGGCGATACCTCCTATCGGAACACTCCCCTTGCCCGATGGTAGCTCCGATACCTACCGTGCAGCCACCATGATCTTCCGACCCTTCCTGTACGAAGCGACGTCCTGCTCGAGCTATCTCTTCGGCTGCCTGTCCCGGTCGAAGCTGGCCGTGGTCGATCCACACGTCGAGCTTGTCGACGCGTACCTCGCTGAAGCGCAGCGAGTAGGCGCTCCGATCGCAGCCGTCTTCGAGACGCATCTTCAAGCCGATCACGTCTCGGGCCTGCCGGCGCTCGTGGAGGCGACGGGTGCGACTGCATATCTGCCCGCCGGTGCAGGCGTCGAGTTTCCCCACGTGGACCTGGCTGATGGCGCGGTCGTCGAGCTCGGGAACACGATCGTGCGAGCGGTCGCGACGCCTGGACACGCACCCGCGCATCACGCCTACGTCGTCGCCGACCTGCGCCGCGGCGACGAGGAGCCCTGGCTCGTCTTCACCGGCGACTCCCTGCTCGTGGGCGATGTCGGCCGGCCCGACCTGCATGCCGGCGGGAACCCGGAGCCGCTCGCCCGTCAGCTCCACGGGTCGATCGAAAGGCTGCTCGGGCTGGGCGACGGTGTGCTCATCTACCCGAGCCACTTCGGCGGCTCGGTCTGCGGGCGTGCTCTCTCCGCCAACCCGTTCTCGACGATCGGGTACGAGCGGACGCACAACCACGCGCTCGCGCATCCGGATGCCGACAGCTTCGCGCGGGCGCTGCTCGTCGACGTGCCGCCGCCCCCGGCCGACCAGGCGGCGATCCTTGTCGCCAACCGCGTCGGCCGCACCGCAGTCGAAGCGTGAGGCCGGTTCAGCTCGGGCTGCGCGCGAACGCGCGTCAGTTCGGCCTACTCGTCGTGCTCAACGGCTTCGTCGGCGCGATGGTCGGACTCGAGCGCAGCGTGCTCCCGCTTGTCGGCGAGCGCGACTTCGGCCTCGACTCGCACGCCACCATCCTCTCCTTCGTCGTCGCCTTCGGCATCGCGAAGGCAGTCTCGAACCTCGTCGCGGGAGGACTCGCCGACCGGGTCGGCCGAAAACGGTTGCTCGTCGCCGGCTGGTTGCTCGCGTTCCCGGTACCACTTCTGATCGCGCTCGCGCCGAGCTGGTGGTTCGTCGTGGCCGCCAACGTCTTCCTCGGCGCGAGCCAGGGGCTCGCGTGGTCCATGACCGTCGTGATGAAGATCGACCTTGCCGGCCCGCGCCGACGGGGTCTCGCGCTCGGCCTGAACGAGTCCGCCGGCTATCTCGGCGTTGCGCTGGCCGCCTTCGCGACAGGCGCTCTTGCCGCCACTGTCGCGCCACGGACGCTGGTCTGGGGGGGCGCCCTCGTCGTCGTCGGCATCGGAACGGTGGCGTCGGCGCTGCTCGTGCGAGATACGGCCGCGCACGTTGCCGAAGAACAGCGCGCGCACGGTGCCGCTTCCGAGGGCGGCACGCTCGCCCACGCGCTCCTTCACGGCACGCTCGCTCATCCGGTGTTGCGCGCGTGCTCCCAGGCAGGTCTCGTCAACAACCTGAACGACGCGCTGGTGTGGGGGCTCGTACCGCTCTACCTCGCCGCGAACGGAGCAAGTCTGACCGAGGTCGGGATCGTCGCCGCGGTGTACCCGGCGGTCTGGGGGGCGGGGCAGCTGCTGACGGGCTGGCTCTCCGACCACACTGGGAGGAAGCCGCTGATCGTCGCCGGGATGCTCGTCCAGGCGGCCGCGCTCGCGCTGCTGCTCCTCGGCCGAGGTTCGTTCGCGCTCGCGCTCGTCGCGGCGATCCTGCTCGGAGCCGGCACCGCGCTCGTCTACCCGACGCTGATCGCGGCGGTCTCCGATGCGGTCCAACCCGTCGATCGCGCACGCGCCGTCGGTGTCTACCGCTTCTGGCGCGACTTCGGTTTCGTTGCGGGTGCGTTGATCGCAGGCTTCGTCTCCGACCTGCTCGGGACCGGCACGGCGATCGCGATTGTCGCCGCGCTCACAGCTGCGAGCGGCGTGTGGGTCGCCGCGGCCAGATGGAATTTGCAGCAGCCATCGGTTGGACCGATGAGCGGCATCGCCACCCGGGTCTAGGCCGTGGCGCCGTCCGGGGTTACCGTCGATGGCATGGCGGTCCAACCCGACATCGATGTCGAGTTTCTGAAGTGCGAGATCAAGAAGACCTACGCGCAGGTCTCGACCGAGCAGGACACAGAGTTCATCTTCCCGACCGGACGAGCCTGGGCGCTCGATCTCGGCTACCCGGCCGACCTGCTCGAGCGCGTGCCGGAATCCTCAGCCGGATCGTTCGCGGGCGTCGCGAACCCGTTCTCGCTCGGCCCGCTGCAGCCAGGCGAGCAGGTGCTCGACCTCGGCTCCGGCGCCGGCACCGACTCTCTCGTCGCTGCGCAGATGGTTGGCCCGACGGGAAGCGTGGTCGGTATCGACATGACCCCGGAGATGGTCGCGACGGCGCGGGACAGCGCCGGAGCGATAGGCGCGGAGAACGTCGAGTTCCTGGGGGGCGAGGCCGAGGAGCTGCCGTTCCCCGACGGGAGCTTCGACGTCGTCATCTCGAACGGCGTCATCGACCTGATCCCGGACAAGGAAGCCGTCTTCTCGGAGCTCTACCGCGTGCTCCGGCCCGGCGGAAGGCTGCAACTCGCGGACGTCACGATCCAGCAGCCGGTGAGTGAGGAAGGCCGTCGGAACATCGACCTCTGGACCGGCTGAATTGCCGGAGCTCTGCTGGAAGCAGAGTACGCCAGCCTGCTCGA
>CAZQAG010000115.1:0-4898 GCA_964591295.1 uncultured Gaiellales bacterium
AAGCGCGGCGTCCTTCTCGATGTGCTTGCGGTACTCATCGAGCGTCGTCGCGCCGATCGCACGGAGCTCGCCGCGCGACAGCATCGGCTTCAGGAGGTTCGCGGCGTCGACCGCGCCTTCTGCGGCGCCCGCGCCGACGATCGTGTGCAGCTCGTCGATGAAGAGCACGATCTCGCCCTCGGCGTTCTTGATCTCCTGGAGGACGGCCTTCATCCGCTCCTCGAACTCGCCGCGGTACTTCGAGCCGGCGAGCAGGGCGCCGATGTCGAGCGCCCAGACGCGCTTGCCCTTCAGGCCCTCTGGCACGTCGCCGGCGACGATTCGCTGCGCGAGGCCCTCGACGATCGCCGTGTTGTGCGTGACGACGTAGTTATCGGTCACGTAGAGATGGTCCGGATGGTCGATGAGGATGCATTTAGCCACCTCCATCCCAACTGCCTCGATACTGACGATTTCGTTTTTCAGGTGATCCGCATACTGGTAATCCGCCGGAAGTCGATTCAGTTTGCTTTGCAGTCTGAAGAACCGGTCCGGCTCTGGATGGCGAATGTGAACCCGGTAGGCGCGACCACCCTTTCGCGATTCTCCCCTGTGTTTATAGGTCGGAATGCGAGAAGAAATTCGAGCCACGCCGCCGAGGCTCCATACGATCTCCTGGACATCCTTCGCTAGGCGATGGCTACTCGTGCTGAAATAGAGAGTGCCATTAACCGTAACCTCCCCGTCGGTATCCATGAGGCCCTGTAGCAACTCGTAACGCTCCTCGATCGAGGCTCGCTTGTAGAGGTGGGGGATCGTCTTCTCGCGAGACCGCTGACCCCACACGCCCAGAGTCTTCAAACCTGCCACTACAGAATGCCTGCTCTCGCCCTTGGCGCTCGCACCGTACTTACCTGGATTGTGAGCGGCCATATTGAGACGGTAATCGGTTTCATCGCGAAGACTCGATACCGCCTGCAATACGTATTCGTGATTCAAAGCTTCTTCAAGCAAGAGCTTTGTCTCTGAGTCACCGGATGCGAACCGGATGCCGAGTCCCGTGTAGTTACCGTCGCCCACCAGCAACCCAAGCGCGTAGGGGTCAATCGGCAACTCTGCTGGGTCTTCCTCCTCCAACGCCTTTGTCAGCTGGATCTTCCATCTTCCGTTGGTTTCCCGCATTCGCCTCACGATCTCTTGAGTGGAGAGCAGCTTCCAATGCTTGCGCTTCTGACCCTGTGATCGGCCATCGTGTTGTCCCCAGACTCGCCAGAGATGTTCGCCACAAGCCTCAGCCGATCGGCCATCGGCGAACGTGAGGCGGTAGACAAGCTTGGGCCCCTGAGGGAAGACGGCGAGCACCGCAGCGCTTCCACCATCTGGCGTAGTCACGCGATCTCCCGGCTCAATCTCTCCTATCGTCATCCATCCATCCGGGGTTTTGACTCTCGCGTGTAGCGGTTGTGCCTTCCCCACTCCGGGGTCGCCGATCAGGACTGGATTGTTCTTCGTGCGCCGCGAGAGCACCTGGATCACGCGCCGGATCTCCTCGTCGCGCCCGATGACCGGGTCGAGCTTGCCCTGCTCGGCGAGCTCGGTCAGGTCGCGGCCGAACTTCTCGAGCGCCTGGTACGTGCCTTCGGGGTTCTGGGAGGTGACGCGCTGCCCGCCGCGGACTTCCTTCAGGCGCGCGAGGAGCTCGTCGCGTGGCACGGCGGCGAGCGCGAGCAGCAGGTGCTCGGTCGAGATGAACTCGTCCTCGAGCTTCCGCATCTCCTCTTCCGCGCGGTCGAGGACCTTGCTGAAGGCCGTGGAGGCGGTCGGCTGCTGAGCCGATCCCTGGAGGGACGGCTTCGACCGGAGCCGCGCCTCGGTCTCGGCCCGAAGGCTCTCGGCGTCGGGGACGAGCTCGCGAGGCAGGTCCTGGCCGAGGAGCGCCAGCAGCAGATGCTCGGGATAGATCTCCGGGTTGCCGCGGCGGCGCGCGTCTTCCTGCGCGGCCGCGATCGCCTCCTGAGACTTGACGGTCAGCCTGTTGAAGTCCATCTCACGCCCCTGGCCGGCGTGGCCTCCCGCCCGGCGAAGCCGGGCTCCGGCCCCGCCTGGCGCCGCTGGCAGCACGGGACTCTCCGGGCCCGTGCGAATGAGCACTGTTCCCTCCGGCCCCGCACCGCCAGCGGCGCCCCAGGAACGCGAGATCACCATTCATCGTCGGACACTCCGTGTCAATCCTGTGTTCTCGGGGTCGTAGGGAACCAGGTCGCGCCGGTACTGACGGTGCACCTCGGCGATCTGATCGCGCATCTCGCGCTCGAGCCGGTCCAGCATCCGCTGCATCCGCCGCATCTGCTCCTCGAGGCGAATCACGTGCTCCACGCCGGCGAGGTTGAGGCCAAGCTCCGTCGTCAGCTGCTGGATGAGACGGAGGCGCTCGAGGTCGGCCTCCGAGTAGAGGCGGGTATTGCCGGCGGTCCGCTGCGGGTCGACGAGACCGCGTGCCTCGTACATCCGCAGCGTCTGCGGGTGCATGCCGACGAGCTCGGCGGCGACGCTGATCATGTAGCGGGGCCGGTCGTCCATCAGGCCCTCCTCTCAGCAGCGAAGAAGGCGAACAGCGCAGCTAGACCGGCGATGACGGACGCGAAGAGCGTCAGCCAGGCGCCGCCCAGCACAACGTCGGCCCAGCGACCCTCGTAACCCTCGCTGAAGTAATTCACGAACAGGAGGAATAGGAGGAAGGCGGTTGCAAAGAGGGCAAGTCCTACTAGGAACAGCAACAGGCCTCTCCGGCGAAGCTGCGTCGAGCTCATCAGGCTTTCTGCACTTTCTGCAGCTGCTCGAGGAGCTCGCGCTCCTTCTTGTTCGGCTTCTTCGGGACGGAAATCTTCAGTCGCGCGAGAACGTCGCCCTTGCCGCCGCCGTTCAGCTTTGGCGCGCCGCGGCCGCGGATTCGCAGCAGCTTGCCGCTCTCAGACCCCGCGGGCACCTTCAGCGAGACCGGGCCTTCGGGTGTCGGAACGTCAACGCTCGCTCCGAGCGCTACATCGCCATACGTGACCGGCACCTCGACCTCGAGGTCGCTGCCGCGGCGCTTGTACACCGGCGAGTCGGCGACGCGCGTGACGACGATCAGGTCGCCGGCAGGGCCGCCGCCGTAGCCGGGCTCGCCCTTGCCCTTCAGGCGAATCTGCGTCCCGTCCTTGACGCCCGCCGGAATCTTGACCTTGTAGCGCTTCGTCCGCCGCTCGCGGCCGCTGCCCTGGCAGCGCGGGCACGGCCTCTCGATGACCGTCCCGCTGCCGTGACAGCGCGGGCACGTATGCGAGAGGCCGAACATGCCCTGGCTCTCGACGGTGACGCCCCGGCCCTTGCACTCCGGGCAGACCTGCGGCGCCGATCCCGGCTGCGCGCCGGAGCCACCGCACTCGCGGCAGGCCGTCTCGGCCTCGACCGGGATCTGGGTCTCGACTCCGCGCAGCGAGTCGTCGAACGAGAGGCTGACCTCGACCTGCAGGTCGGCGCCCCGCCCTGCGCGCTCGCGTGTCTGCCGGCGGTTGAAGATGTCGCCGAAGCCCCCGAAGAGGTCGGAGATGTCGCCGAAGTCGAAGTTGACGTTTCCGCCGCCACCGGGGAACCCGCCGCGGCCCTCAGCCGAGCCAAACGCGTCGTACTGCTTGCGCTTTTCGGGCTCCGAGAGCACGTCGTAGGCGCCCTGGATCTCCTTGAAGCGCTCCTCTGCTTCCTTGTCGCCGGCGTTCGTATCGGGGTGGTACAGGCGAGCGAGCTTGCGGTAGGCCTTCTTGATCTCTTCTGGGGAGGCTGTCTTCGAGACCCCGAGGACTTCGTAGAAGTTCCTAGCCCTCGTCGCCATCCGGGCCCTCCCTGGGACCGGCGACCACCACCCTCGCGGGCCGCAGGACGCGGTCGCCGAGGCGGTAGCCCTTCTGGAGAACCTCGATCACGTCACCCTCGTCCGCCGCGGACGGCTGGGTGAGAAGAGCCTCGTGCACGTGTGGGTCGAACTTCCCAGCGGTCTCGACCGGGGAGAGGCCCGCCCGCTCGAGGACCTGCTCGAGCTGGCGGTGGACGAGCTCGACGCCCTCCTCCAACTTCGCCTCCTCGTGCGCGTGAGCCGCCTCGAGCGCGCGCTCGAGGTCGTCGAGCACGGGCAGGAGCTCCTTCACGATCCGCTCGCCGGCTCGCGCGACCAGGCTCTCCTGATCGCGCGCGGACCGCTTGCGGTAGTTGTCGAACTCGGCCTTGACCCGCTGGAGGGTGTCGATGAGCTCCTCGTTCTCGACGCGTAGCGCCTCGAGCTCTACGACCTCATCGGCCCTTTCGGACTTTGCAACAGACTGTTGCAAAGTCTCTTCGGGGTTGTCCTTTGGGTTCTCGACGGCCATTAGGACTTCTTCGCTTCCTCTTCTTCGTCGATGACCTCGTAGTCGGCCTCCTCGACGACCTCGTCGTCGGAGCCGGAGGCGCCGTTGCCGCCGGTGGCGGAGCCCGCCTGCGCGGCGGTCGCCTGGGCATAGACGGCCTCGGCGAGCTTCTGCGAGGCCTGCTGGAGCTCCTCGGTGGCCTGCTTGATCTCGTTCACGTCCGAGCTCTCGAGCTTTGCCTTCAGCTCCATGATCCGGCCCTCGATCGTCGAAGCCTCGGACTCGTCGAGTGAGTCGCGATGCTCCTTGAGCGTGCGCTCGGTCTGGTAGGCGAGTTGCTCGGCCAGGTTGCGCGCGTCGGCGAGCTCGCGCAGCTTGTGCGCCTCGCCCGCGTGCGACTCGGCCTCTTTGACCATCCGCTGCACCTCGTCCTCGCTCAGGCCCGAGCCGCCCTCGATCTGAATCTGCTGCTCGTTGCCCGTGCCGAGGTCCTTCGCGGAGACGTTGATGATCCCGTTCGCGTCGATGTCGAACGTG
>CAZQAG010000116.1:0-4842 GCA_964591295.1 uncultured Gaiellales bacterium
GGAACACGGTGTAGTCCATCGAGATCGCGAAGATCATCGCGAAGAAGAAGACGGGACCCCAGGCGTTGAGGAAGCCCTGCGACTCGAAGCCGAGCAAGCCCGAGAGGTTGCCGTCCTGGAAGATCAGGACGCCGACGCCGAACGCGGCCGCGGTCGCAAGTAGGTTCGTGATCACTCCGGCGAGCGCGATTAGCGGCGCCTGCAGCGCGACGAGCAGGAGCAGGAAGCCGAGCGCGAGCACGACGGCGAAGACCGGCAGCGTCTTCGCGGAGAGTGCCTCCTCCAAGTCGTGGTTCTCCGCGACGGCACCTCCGACCCAGGCGCCGCCCGGCAGCGAGCCTCGGAGCCGGTCGATCGTGGCTCCGACCGAGGGGTCGGACGGATCCGCCCGCGGAACGGCCAGCAGCAACGCGCTGCCCCCGGAGCGCTGCGCGGGAGCGACTGCAGCGATCCCCGGGTCGGTTTCGAGCACCGTCTTCGCCTGCGCAGTGTCGGCCGCCGGGGTAAGGATCTGGAGCGTGCCCGGGGCGCCGGGTCCGAATGCCTCCTGCACCTGGTTGTAGCCGGCGCGCGATCCGTCACCCTCCGCGACGACCTTGATCGACGGCATGCCGGTGTCGAGGCGGAGCAGCGGCAGCGCCAGCAGCACGAGAATCGCGAACGCGGGGATGCCGAAGAGCGCCGGCCGCCGCCAGAGCAGCTCGCCCCAACGGGCGAAACGGGGCGAGCGGTGCTCGCCGGCGTGAACCCAGGGCAGCGCCAACCGGTCGACGCGGTCGCCGAGCTGGGCAAGCACAGACGGCAGCAGTGTCAGCGTGGCGAGGAGGATGAAGACGACGGAAAGCATGATTCCGAGCGCCATCGAGCGGAAGGCAGGACTTGGTACGAGCATCACGGCCGAGAGCGAGATCAGCACGGTCAGCCCCGAGAAGAGCACCGCCTTGCCCGCCGTGTCCATCGTGATCGCGACCGCGTCCCGCGTGTCGATTGCGGAGCCGAAGTGAGCTCCTCGGAAGCGGGCGACGATGAAGAGGGCGTAGTCGATCCCGAGCGCGAGCGCGAACATGAGCGCGAAGTTCATCGACCAGATCGAGACGTCGAACGCGTGGGTGACGAGGAAGAGGCTGCCGGCGGAGGCCACCAGCCCGAGGATTGTCAGCAAGAGCGGCAGCCCGGCCGCGACCAGCGACCCGAACGCGAGCATCAGGATCGCCAGCGTCACCGGCCAGGAGAGCAGCTCCGACTTCAGCATCGCCGTCTTGTTGGCCTCGTTGAAGTCGGACCACATCCCCGGCGCCCCGGTCAGGCTGACGCTGACGCGTCCGTCCGAGAGCGCGGCGAGCTCGCCCTTCAGGTCGTCGGCGGCGCGCACCATCTGCGTCGGATTTGCCGCTGCTCCGGCGCTGAGGATCGCGGTGCGCCCGTCGCGCGAGAGCTGGGGGGGTGCGACGGTCGAGACGCGAGGATCGGCCTCGAGCAGCTCCGTCGTCTGTGCGATCGCGGGCCGCAGGTCGCCCTGGCCGTGAACCGCGACCAGGAGCGCGTAGCTTCCCTGGCCGGCGAAGGAAGCGTCGACCGCCTTGCGGGCGGCGACCGATTCGGATCCGTTTGCCTCCCAGCCGGCGCCGGAGAGCGCGTGCTCGACCCTGGGCGCGAACGCCCCGAGCCCGACCGCGATCGCGACCCAGGTGAGGAGGACGAGCTTGAAGTGCCCGGCAGTCCAGGCGCCGAGGCGCCCGAGGGGGCCGTA
Source organism: uncultured Gaiellales bacterium (assembly GCA_964591295.1). Lineage (GTDB taxonomy): Bacteria > Actinomycetota > Thermoleophilia > Gaiellales > Gaiellaceae > VAXT01. The sequence goes on from CAZQAG010000116.1 coordinate 1,751, forward strand.
GGCGGTCATCGGCGACACCCCGGCTCGATCCCGAGTCGTTCCAGCGCGAGCGAGGCGGGGCAGCTGCCGGCGCCGGCGAAGAGCCACTGGTTGAGGCCGACGAAGGCCGCCAGCAGCAGGAACCACGGTGAGACGAACGCGCCGAACGCCGCGCTCGCTAGCGTCAGCGTTCCTGCGAGCGCGAACAGCACCCGTTCGAGAGGCCAGCCCTGCGTCATCGCCCGACCCCTTCGACGATCGCGTTCAGCTCGGCGACCTGCCGGTGCAAGCCGCCGCAGACTTCCTCGCAAACGCGGAAGATCCCCTCGTCGACGATCGAGTAGAAGACCTGGTTGCCGTCCTTGCGGCGACCGACGATGCCGGCCTCCAGCAGGACGCCGAGGTGCTTCGAGACGTTCTGCTGCGACGCGCCGGTCGCCTCGCGCAGCTCGCTCACGCTCGCCTCGCTCTCGCGTAGACAGTCGAGCAGCTTGATCCGCATCGGCTCGCCGATGACGCGAAAGCGGCGTGCGATCAGCTCGATCAGCGGGTCGGGAAGGGGCTGGGGAAGATTCATCGGACTCCTCTATTGCACAACTATACAACTGCAGAGTTGTTACTGTAGCAGGACTTCCACAGAACGATCGGAGGCCTCAATGCACAACGTCAACGTCGAGTCGCTCCTGCAAACGGTCGAACAGGGAACGGCCGACCCCGCTGCGCTTCGTCAGCCGGTCGAGCTGTCGGGCGAATGGCAGACGCGCGAGGGCGCACCGCAGTTTCAGGGCCGGATCCCCTACCCGGGCGGCGAGGTCGACTTCTCCTGCGACTTCCCGCCGCCGCTCGGCGGGAGCGGCGCCGCACCGAATCCGCTCGCCTACTGCCTCTGGGGCGGACTCGCCTGCTACGCGATGACATTCGCGACGGAAGCAGCGCGCGAGGGCGTCGAGCTACGAGCGCTTCGGGGAGTCATCACCACCGAGGTCGACCAGAGCCGCTCGCTTGGATTGAGCGACCGCGCACCGGTCGAGCACGTCGAATGGCGGCTGGAGGTGGCGGCCGACGCGCCGCAGGAGACAATCGACGAGCTCAAGGAGCGCGCCGACGCCCGCTGCCCAGGCGTCTACTGCCTGCGCAACCCGATCAGCCTGGCGACGACCGTGTCGCAGCAGGCGGGCGGAGAGAGCCGTGCGGGCTTGACCGAATCTTGACCGTGCTGCTGCCCGAGCCTTGATCTGGGGGGCCTACGGTGGGAAGCATCAACCACAAGGAGGAGGCGCTCGATGATGGATGGCTGGTACGACGGAATGAACGGAGGCTGGTGGATCCTGATGATCATGTTCTGGGTCGGCCTGATCGCCGCGATCGTCTGGGCGGGAGCGCGGCTGGTCGATCGGCCGGGCCCGGTCGATCGCTCCGGCGGAGCGGGCGAGCGGCCGGGGGAGATCCTCGAGCGACGCCTGGCGAGCGGGGAGATCGACGCTGAGACCTACGACGCGCTGCGCGAGAAGCTTCGCGCAGCGCACTGAAGGGGGATGAGCGAGATGACTGTCAAGCGCACCGCCGCTCTCGTGCTCGTCGCGGCCCTCGCCACACTCGCCGCCTCGGTCACATGGGCGTTCGCCCAGGGCGGCGACCGGGGCTGGAGCATGTCGCGCTTCGGCCCGGGGATGATGGGCTACGCCTCGAGCGGGAGCGGCGCGCCGGTCAGCGACCTGGTTGGCGCGAAGCGCCAGGCTCAGCGCTTCGCCGACCGTCTCGACCTGCGCGTCGGCGAGGTGATGCGGTTCGAGAACAACTACTACGCCGAGCTCGTCGAGCCCGGCGGCGACAAAGCGACGGAGGTGCTCGTCAACCCGGCGACGGGCGCCGTCTTCCTCGAGTACGGGCCGGCGATGATGTGGAACACGCAGTACGGCATGATGGGCGGACGCTCTGGATCCGGCGGGATGATGGGCGGACGCTTCGGGTCCGGCGGGATGATGGGCGGAGGCCCTGGATCCGGCGGGACGATGGGCGGGGGGTATCGTGACGACCCGACCTGGGCTCCTTCGCCCGAGACCACGAATCCGAGCGTCTCGGCCCAGGAAGCCAAAACGACCGCCGCGCGCTGGCTCGCGCGCGAGGGGAGCGGGCTCCGTGCCGGCACGGCCGACGCGTTTCCCGGCTACTACACCCTGCACGTCCTCAAGGGCGACCGGGTCGCGGGGATGCTATCGGTGAACGTGTACACCGGGGCCGTCTGGTACCACTGGTGGCACGGACGGTTTCTTTCAATGACCGAATGACGGCCGCCGGGGCAGCCTCGGGGCGGGCGGGCGGGGCCGAGCAACCCCGCTCGCTCGTCCTTGTCGTGGACGACGAGGCGCCGCTGGTGGCTTTGGTGACGTCGTACCTCGAGCGCGCGGGCTTCGCGGTTGCGACCGCCGCCGACGGCGCCCGGGCGGTCGAGCTCGCGCGCGAGCTCGACCCCGAGGTGATCGTGCTCGACCTGATGCTGCCGGGGATCGACGGGGTTGAGGTCTGCCGGCAGATCCGGACGTTCAGCAACGCCTACATCGTCATGCTGACCGCACGGGCCGAGGAGCTCGACAGGCTCATCGGGCTCTCGATCGGCGCCGACGACTACGTCACGAAGCCCTTCTCGCCGCGCGAGCTCGTCGCCCGCATCCGGGCGATGCTGCGGCGACCCAGAGAGTCCTCGCCGGGCGCCGGGGCGAAACGTCACTTCGGCGACCTCACGATCGACCCCGCCGCGCGCGAGGTGCTGAAGGATGGTGCGCCGGTGGAGCTGACGCGACTCGAGTTCGAGCTCATCGACGCGCTCTCGGAGAACCCGCGCCTCGTCCTCACGCGCAGTCAGCTGCTCGATCGCGTTCGGGGCCCCGGCTGGTTCGGTGACCAGCACGTCGTCGACGTCCACATCGCCAACCTCCGCCGCAAGCTCGGCGAAGATGGCACCGCAGCACGGTCGATTCGGACCGTGCGGGGCGTCGGCTACCGGATGGGCTCGGGGACGTAGTGCGGACACCTCTCCGGCGGAGCCTTGCGGCCAGGTTGCTGCTCGCGCAGCTGCTCGTGATCGTCGCCGGCAGCGCCACGCTCGCGCTCGT
>CAZQAG010000117.1:0-4807 GCA_964591295.1 uncultured Gaiellales bacterium
CTCCGCCTCCGCCTCCGCCTCCGCCTCCGCCTCCGCCTCCGCCTCCGCCTCCGCCACCACCTCCACCACCTCCACCACCTCCACCTCCGCCACCTCCACCTCCTCCACCACCTCCTCCACCACTTCCTCCACCACCTCCTCCACCACCTCCTCCACCACCTCCTCCACCACCTCCTCCACCACCACCACCTCCGCCTCCAGGGCCGCCACCTCCACCTCCGCCTCCTCCACCACCTCCTCCACCACCGCCGGTGCGCTGCCGCGTACCGCGGGTGATCGGAATGACGCTCGCCCGGGCCCGTACCGCGATCCGGCGCGCGAACTGCTCGACCGGCCGCGTGCGGCGTGCGCGCTCGCGGCGGGTTGGCCGCGTGATCGCGCAGAGCCCGCGCCCGAGGTCGGTACGCCCCCGCGGGACGAGGGTCAACCTCGTCGTCGGCCGTCGTTAGGGAGGGCATACGCCAGCCCGCGCTGACGGGAACCCGCAGATCTGGCCTAAGTTGACGAACGCGCTGCCCTGGGGTGGCAGCAAGAGTGGCAGCGAGACCCGCCGAGACAGGCCGAGATGCCGCAGTCGATGAGAGGGGCGAATAGGCCGGGTGAGCAGGAAAACCTCAGACCGACCGAGATAGGCCGAGATCGGCAAGGGCGACTTAAAATCAGGTGTCCCTCGGGGGCGTGCGGGTTCGAGTCCCGCCCCCGGCACTTAAAGTCGCTGCAAGCTGGTGTTCTTCTGGGAAAGCCACCACTGATGGGCAGAAACATGTATCAATAGTCCATAAGTTCACGTGCAGAGGGAGTTGCTGGATCGGCACTATCTGATATCGTTGAGCTAGTACTTCCTTCAACGTAGGAGTTGGTGGCCTAGCGATGTCTCTCCCAGCGGGAATCAGCCCAACCGGACGAGCTGAACTGACGTCCATCTTTGGGTCCGGTCAGCGATTCGTGACGCCGAGTGATGTCGTTGAGACGCTGGGAGTCGACGCAGACACTGCCGCGAAGAAACTGTCTCGGTGGGCGGCCGAGGGTTGGCTTCGCCGAGCCCGGCGCGGCTTGTACATCCCCGTTCCCGTAGATGCGACAAATCCGGCCGCGTGGTCTGAGGACGCACTCATCGTCGCCGCCGCTGTGTGGTCCCCTTGCTATTTCACCGGATGGACTGCAGCGAACCATTGGGCGCTGACGGACCAGGTGTTCCGCACTACGGTCTTGAAGACGACCGGGCGGGTTCGAGCATCCTCAGTGCGGTTGCTCGATCACGAGTATCTGGTGAGCCACGTTTCTCCTGCTGAGATGGAGTGGGGGCAGAAAACGGAATGGCGAGGGGAGGTTCGACTTCAGATCGCGGACCCGGCAAGAACCGTCATTGACATCCTCAACACCCCGCGGCTAGGCGGAGGCATTCGCCATGGAGCCGAGATCCTCGCTTCCTACCTAGACGATCACGATCCCTCGATCCTGGTCGACTACGGCGACCGTCTTGGCAACCGGGCCGTCTTTAAGCGGTTGGGATTCATCGTCGAAGTCCTCGAGCGGGATCCCAATGGTCTGATCGACGCGTGCCGAGAGCGCGTGTCTTCGGGGATCTCACGACTTGATCCGGATGGGCCGCCTGGAGGTCGTCGGGTGATCAAGTGGGGACTACAGATCAACGTACAGCTCAAACCCGAAGAACCGGCGTGATCCCGGCTCGAGAGATACTCGACCTCCGAACCGAGTGGTCCCTCGACGTCGGCGTAATCGAAAAGGATTACGTCCTGGGCTGGCTATTGGCAGGCATCGCCCACCACCCTCAGCTAGCCCAAACCTGGGCGTTCAAGGGAGGCACGTGCTTGCGCAAATGCTACTACGAGACGTATCGGTTCTCCGAAGACCTGGACTTCACCGTCCTGAACGGGGGCCCCGAGACTCCAGAAGAGCTTGTCCCAATCTTCGGGGCGATTGGTGACTGGCTGCGCGAAGAGTCTGGCATCGAGGCTGTTGTTGAAGACACGTCATTTCGGCTTCGACAGAACCGGCGGGGCAACCCGACTACCCAGGGCCGGATCGCATACCGCGGTCCAAACCAGTCGCGCCAGCTTCCAAAGGTGAGGGTAGACATCACATCCGACGAGGTAGTCGTTGAGCAGACGATTCTTCGCGTCATCGGTCATCAGTACAGCGACGCGCCGCTTCCAGGCGACGGAGTCTTTTGCTACTCGCTGATCGAGTTATTCGGGGAGAAGCTTCGCGCGCTTAGCGAGCGATGCCGGCCGCGGGATCTTTACGACGTTGTGCATATGCATCGTCATCCGGATCTCGTGGGGCAAGCTCCAATGGTGGCCGCAGTGCTGGCACAGAAGTGCGCTTATGCCGGGATCGACGTTCCCACCGCCGAGTCGATCCGCGCTTCACCGTACCGGGAGGAAATCGAGCAGGAGTGGGAGAACATGCTGGGTCACCAGCTACCGAGGCCTTTGCCACCATTTGGCGATTTCTGGGCGACGCTCGAAGAAGTGTTTGCGTGGCTTGCGGGAGACGTCACGCTGGTTGTCCCGCCGCGCGCGGGGCGAGTCGACATTGATCCCGCGTGGGTCCCGCCGACAGCCATCACCTCATGGCGCCGCGGCTTCCCACTCGAGCTAATTCGATACGCCGGAGCCAACCGGCTCAAGGTCGATATTGACTATCGCGCCGAGGACGGCCGGCAAGGTTCGCGGCGAGTCGAGCCTTACTCGCTGCGCCGCACAAAGGACGGCAATCTCATCCTGTTCGTGGTCAACGATCGTGGCCAACTCCGCGGGTATCGCGTCGACAAGATCGCTGGTGTTAGACCGACGGACGAAACCTTTCGCCCAAGATTCCTTGTCGAGTTCTAGTCGAGGTCGACCTCGAAGAAGTCAAGGAACATTGCCGGGTGCCCCGGCGGGTTTGAGTCTTACCCTCGAAATTGCTCGCAACGTCCGCTGTTTGGCCGTAACATCCGGTTGTGAAGCGGGCTGCTTCCTCTTTCGTTCGGATGGCGCTCTGGAAGCGGGCTGTCCTCTCGCTCGTGCTCGTGCTGTTCGCGGCGGTCGCGATCGCACCGTCAGCCGGTCCGCCGCGCACGATCGAGCGCGGCGTGAAGATCGCCGGGGTCAACATGGCGGGCCTCGATTCCGAACAGGCTCGGCAGCAGGTCATCGCGCGCTTCTCCGCTCCGCTGCGGTTTCGTATGCGCAACCGGCGCTGGAACGCCCCAACATCCAGCTTCAGCCTCGCCGTCTCCGCCGGGGACGCCGTCTCGCAGGCCCTTCGGGCACGGAGGGGCGACAACATCGACGTCCGGGTCGAGGTCGACCGCACGCGCATCGAAAGCTACGTCGAGGCACTGGAGGGGCGCTTCGGGCGCCCCGCCAAGAACGCGAACCTCCTCGGGCTCGTCCACGGGCGCCCGGCGATCAGCAAATCGAGCTGGGGCCGCTCGGTGCGGCGTCGAACCATGACGGACGCGATCTCGCGCACGCTGAAAACCCGCATCCGGCCGCGCCTGCCACTCATCATGAAACCGGAGCGCCCGACACGCTCGCGCGCTCGGTTCGGCCCCGTCGTCGTCATCCATCGAGGCACGAACCGGCTCGACCTCTTCGCCGGCACCCGTCGGGTCCGAAAGTTCCGCGTCGCGACCGGGACGGCTCAGTACCCAACGCCGACCGGGCTCTTCCACATCGTCGACATGCAGCGCAATCCGTGGTGGCGTCCGCCCGACTCCGACTGGGCGAAGGGCCTGAAGCCGATCCCGCCGGGCCCGGGCAACCCGCTCGGCACGCGCTGGATGGGCATCACCTCGCCGGGTGTCGGCATCCACGGCACGCCTGACGCCGCCTCGATCGGATACTCGGCCTCGCATGGCTGCATCCGCATGCTCATCGACGAGGCAACCTGGCTCTTCGACCACGTGCGGATCGGGACTCCGGTCCTGATCGTCCCGGTATAGCCCTCATCTTCGCCATCTTCCTGGCCGTCTTCTGGCTGCCGACGCCCTGGGGGGTCGCAGCGATCCTGGCCGGGATGGCGATCGAGATCGGCGAGGCGACCTTCTGGATCCGGCTCTCGCGCCGTCGGCGGCCCGCAATCGGCGTGGAAGCTCTCGTTGGCGCCGAGGGGGTTGCGGCGAGCAACTGCCGGCCCGAAGGGAGCGTCCGGGTCAGGGGCGAGCTCTGGGGCGCGGTCTGCCCCGATGGCGTCCTGGAGGGGGAGCCGGTCGTGGTCGAAAGCGTGTCGGGACTGACACTGCAAGTCCGCCCGAAATAGACTCAGATTGTGGCCAGGATCGACGAGATCTCGGTCGAGGAGCAGCCTCTCGAGTGGGACACGCCGCTCTTCCGCACCGCCGTCGCGCAATTCGAGGAGGCGCTCACGCACGCCGACGTGCACGAAGCCGCCGCCGAGCGCCTCCACTACCCCGAGCGCGCGGTCATGGTCAGCGTCCCCGTGCGCATGGACGACGACCGCTGGGTCGTCTACGCCGGGTATCGCGTGCTCCACTCGAGCGTGCTCGGGCCGACGAAGGGCGGTATCCGCTACGACCCGCACGTCTCGCTCGGGGAGTGCGCTGCTCTGGCGATGTGGATGACCTGGAAGTGCGCGCTCCTGCGGCTGCCGTACGGCGGCGCCAAGGGCGGCGTTCGCTGCAACCCGAGGGCGATGTCCCTCGACGAGGTGCAGCGCCTGACCAGGCGCTTCACGATCGAGTTGCTGCCGGTGATCGGCCCGGACCGGGACATCCCCGCGCCGGACATGGCGACGAACGAGCAGACGATGGCCTGGATGATGGACACGTACTCGA
>CAZQAG010000118.1:0-4805 GCA_964591295.1 uncultured Gaiellales bacterium
CGCGAAGGCCTTGTTGGCCTGCGCCATTCGGTAGAGGTCGTCCTTACGCTTGAAGGCTCCGCCCTGCTGGTCGAGCGCGTCGAGGATCTCGCCGGCGAGCTTCTCGTCCATGCGCTTCTCGCGGCGCTGGCGGGCGAACGTGACGAGCCAGCGCACCGCGAGCGTGCGGGCACGACGCATCGGAACCTCGACGGGAACCTGGTACTGGGCGCCGCCGACACGTCGAGGGCGAACCTCGAGCACCGGCGTCACCGTCTTCACGGCCTGCTCGAGCACCTCGACCGGCGGTTTGCCGGTCTTCGACCCAACGCGGTCGAGCGCGCCGTAGACGATCTGCTCGGCGGTCGCACGCTTCCCGCGCGTCATCACCTTGTTGATCACCTGGGTGACGAGCTGCGAGTTGTAGACGGGGTCCGGAACGGCTTCGCGGACTTGGGTAGCAGAGCGCCTGGGCATTACGACTTCTTGGCTCCGTACTTGGAGCGGCCCTGCTTGCGGTCTGGGACGCCGGCCGTGTCGAGGGCGGCGCGGATCACCTTGTAGCGGACACCCGGAAGGTCGCGGACACGGCCGCCTCGGATGAGGACGACCGAGTGCTCCTGGAGGTTGTGTCCCTCGCCCGGGATGTAGGTGGTGACCTCGAAGCCGTTCGTCAACCGGACGCGGGCGACCTTACGCAGTGCCGAGTTCGGCTTCTTCGGCGTATGCGTGAAGACGCGTGTACAGACCCCCCGCTTCTGCGGGGCGCCTGTGAGGGCCGGGCGCTTGGTCTTGCTCTTTGGCGCGCGGCGACCTTTTCGAACCAGTTGGTTGACGGTGGGCATGTGCTCCCGAAGTAGGTTCTGACACAACAAAGGTCGGCAGGCGGTCGCCTACCAACCGAGCGAGGAATGGTAGCGAAAACCGGCTCGCCGCCGCAAACCGCGCACCTAGGTGGGTTTTTGCGCGTTTTCCCTATAGCCAAGCGCCGGAAAGGCGATTACAGTGAGTACTGGCCCGGCCGCCCCGGGACCTGTGGCACGGGGAGACCAATGGAGAGGATCATCACTTGAGGGAGCGGCGATGACCATCGCCCTCGCGGCGGTCGGCGCAGCATTGACGATGCTGATCGTCACGCTGCTCATCCAGTGGATCGTGCGGCGTTCACCACGGTCCGATGAGCGGCTGACCCAGGTCGTGCGCGAGCTCGAGTCCCGCATGGACGACATGGTCCGCGAGCTGACCGGCGCTCTCGAGCAATCGCAGCTCGAGGGCAGGCGAACCCGAATGCTCGGTGAGCTGGCGGGTTCGATCGACCTCGACGAGGTGCTCACGCGTGTACTGGAAGCTGCCGGCTCGATCGAGAACGTCGACGCCGCTCTGGTCTCGCTGACGCCGCAGCCCGGAGGCCAGCCGATCGTCGCCACTCTCGGCCTCTCGGCCGAGGAGGCCGAGCGCCAGTCGGTCACGGGACCGCCGGACGGGCGCGAGGCTCGCGCGATCTCGATGTCGTACGACTACGGCGCCGACCAGGCTTCCTCCGACGACGACGCGATCCGAGCCGGGGTCGCGGTTCCGCTCCCGGGTGAGACGACGCCGCTCGGGTTGCTGACGATCTTCACCCGCTCGCCCGCCCAGACCTTCAGCGAGGAGCAGGTGCAGGAGCTCGAGGAGCTCGCCATGCGGGCCGGGCCGGCAATCGAGAATGCCCGCCGCTTCCGCGAGGCGCGCCAGCTCGCCGACCTCGACGCGCTCACGGGCCTCCACAACAGGCGCTACTTCCACGAGACCCTTGCCCGCGAGGTCGCGCGCGCGCATCGCTACGACCGCGACCTCGCGCTCATCATCTTCGACCTCGACGACTTCAAGGCGATCAACGACCGCATCGGCCATCTCTCCGGCGACGGCGTCCTCGCCGAGGCGGCCGAGCGCGTACGCGAGGTCGTCCGCTCGGCCGACATCGCCTGCCGCGTGGGCGGCGACGAGTTCGCGGTCATCCTCCCCGAGTCGAAGATCGCGGACGCCGACCAGCTCTATGCCAGGTTGCAGAAGGCGGTGTCGTCCCGCCCGGTCGGACAGGCCGGCCCACTTACGATCTCGGCCGGCGTCGCCGAGCTCCAGCCAGACGACGACGCGATCGCGTTCTTCCAGCGGTCCGACCATGCGCTCTACGGCGCCAAGGAGCGCGGGAAGAGTCAGGTCGTCGCGGCGAGCCTGATCCGGCCCCAGCCGCCGACGAACATCCCGCCGACGATCGCACCTCAGCTACCACCAGAAGAGCCCACGAACCTCAACACCGCAGGATAGAGCCTGCCCAGGGTCAGGCTTCAGCCTGACCCCTACGAGGCGCTGAATCTACTTTTCGTCGGTCGGCGTATCGACTTCCGGGACCTCTTCGGCCTCGACGGCGTCCTTGGGCTTCCCGTCGCCGCCGTTTACCTCCGGCTGGCCGCCGAAGTCGATGCCGAGCTCCTGGAGGCTGAGCCCCTCGCCGTCGCCGGTGCCGATCTCCTCGAGCGCGCGCAGCAGCGAAGCGCGCTCGTAGGTCTCCTTCGGCACCTTCTCGGACGGGCCGATCTCGACGTTCCGGTAGCGCTTGAGGCCGGTCGCGGCCGGGATCAGCTTGCCGATGATCACGTTCTCCTTGAGACCGAGCAGGTGGTCGACCTTGCCCTCAATGGACGCGTCGGTCAGCACCTTGGTCGTCTCCTGGAAGGACGCGGCCGACAGGAAGGACTCCGTCGCGAGCGACGCCTTGGTGATGCCGAGGATGAGCGGGTCGAACGTCGCCTGGTCGCCCTTCTTCTCCTTCTTGACCCGCGTGTTCTCCCGCTCGAGCACGACCTTGTCGACGAGCTGGCCCGGCAGGAGCTCCGTGTCGCCGGCCTCGAGCACCTTCACCTTCTTCATCATCTGGCGGACGATGAGCTCGATGTGCTTGTCGTGGATCTCGACACCCTGTGACCTGTAGACCCGCAGGACCTCTTGCACGAGGTACAGCTCGGTCGGCGTCGACCCCTTGCCCGTCTGTGCGTGCAGCGCCAGCAGCTCGGCAGGTGCTCGTGAGCCCTCGTGGAGCGGGTCGCCCGGCTCCACGTGCTGCCCCTTGGTGACGAGCAAGCGTGTTCGGCGCGGCAGCGCGTAGGCAACCGGCTCGAGCTCCTCGCCATCCTTGCCCTTCTCGTCGGGAACGATCGTCACCTTGACGCCGCGGTCGGTCTGCTCGAGGTCGACGATGCCCGAGACCTCGGCGAGCTTCGCCGCGCCCTTGGGGTTCCGTGCCTCGAAGATCTCGACGACGCGCGGGAGGCCGTGCGTGATGTCGGCGCCGGCGACGCCGCCCGTGTGGAAGGTGCGCATAGTGAGCTGCGTGCCCGGCTCGCCGATCGACTGGGCGGCGATGATCCCAACCGCGTCGCCGATGTCGGCCATCTTCCCCGTCGCGAGGAAGATTCCGTAGCAGTCGCGACACACGCCGTACTCGCTGCGGCACTTGAGCACCGAGCGGACGGCCAGGGTCGTCTCCTGCGCCTGATCCTCGAGCTCGTCGATGATCTCCTGGAGCAGGATCGGGGTGAGCATCGCGCCCTTGTCGGCGAGCTTGGTCTTCCCCGGCTTGCCGCTGGAGAGCGGCTTCATGACGTCTTCCCCGAGCATCCGGCCGAGGAGGCTCTTGTTCATCCCCTCCTGACCGAGAACCGGAAGGTGGATGAAGTCCTTCGTCTTGCAGTTCTCGTCGCGGATGATCACGTCCTGGGCGACGTCGACGAGACGCCGCGTCAGGTAGCCCGAGTCGGCCGTGCGCAGCGCCGTGTCGGCGAGCCCCTTGCGGGCGCCGTGGGTCGAGATGAAGTATTCGAGCACCGACAGGCCCTCCATGAAGTTGGCCTGGATCGGGCGCTCGATGATCTCGCCCTTCGGATTCGCCATCAGGCCTCGCATACCGGCGAGCTGGCGGATCTGCTTGAAGGATCCGCGCGCTCCCGAGTTGGCCATCATGTAGATCGGGTTCAGCTTGAAGAGCGTGGCCTGCATTGCCTCGCCGACCTCCTCAGTCGCCTCCGTCCAGATGGTCACGATCTGCTCGTGGCGCTCTTCCTCGGTCATAAGGCCGCGCTCGTACTCCTCCTCGACCTTCGCGACCCGCTCCTCGTAGCGCGCGAGGATCTCCTGCTTTTCCTCGGGGACGATGATGTCGTTCTTCGAGATCGTGATCCCGCCCTCGGTCGCGTACTTGAAGCCGAGCGTCTTGATCGTGTCGAGCACGCCGCCCATCCCGTGGGCGCCGTAGCGCTCGGCCAGCGCCGAGATGAGGTCGTCCATCTCGCGCTTGGACAGCGTGTGATTGATGAACTCGGGCGGCTCGACGTTCTTCTCCTCGCCGTATGACTCGAGGAGAGCGCGCTCGACCTCGGAGTTGAAGATCACGCGGCCCGGAGTCGTCACGATCAGCTCGTCGTGCCAGCGGTACTCGATCGGCTGCTGGAGCTCGACCTGCTTCGCGTCGATCGCGAGCTCCACCTCCACCTCGGACTGGAAGCGCTTTGGCCGCGGCTTCATCTTCTCCGCGACGGCCTCGGTCAGATCGTCCTCCGTGTACGTGAGGAAGTAGCCGCCGAGCACCATGTCCTGCCCCGGCGTGGTGAGCGGGCGCCCGTTTGCGGGCGAGAGGATGTTGTTCGAGCTGAGCATGAGCAGTCGCGCCTCAGCCTGCGCCTCCGCGGAGAGCGGGAGGTGGACAGCCATCTGGTCGCCGTCGAAGTCGGCGTTGAACGCGTGACAGACGAGCGGGTGGACCTGGATCGCCTTGCCCTCGACGAGGACGG
>CAZQAG010000119.1:0-4733 GCA_964591295.1 uncultured Gaiellales bacterium
CCCTTCGCAAAGGCGCTCGCCGCTTGTGACGGCGGAAAGCTCGTCGTCGTCCACAACAACGAGCTCCTCGTCGGGAGGGCGGGTGGCTATCCGCTCTTTGCGGACGAGGAAGACCTCGAAGCCAAGATCCGCGAACAGGTGGACGAGTTGAAGGCTGAAGGCGTTGACGTCTCGCTCGAGCTCGTCACCGGCGTCGCGACACCCGCCGCACACATGATCTCGGAGACGGCTCGCAAAGTGGGCGCCGACGTGATCGTCGTGGGCACGCGCGGACACGGGCCAATCGCCAGTGTCCTCGTCGGAGGCGTCACTCAGCGGCTCCTGCACATCGCGCCCTGCCCGGTCCTGGCCGTTCCTACGGCCAAGCAGCGCGGACTGACAGACCGGAAGCGCGAGCACGCCGCCACGGCACGCTGACCGATCCCGATGTGGCGGGCGGCTCCCCGGTCGCCCGCCACGTCGATGGGGTTGTGGGAAACCCGCAGTCGGTTTGCGAGACCTCGCCGATGGCGCGACTCCTCCAGCACGCGAAAGTGGGGGAGACCGAAGGAGATGCCATGAAAGCACTCACTTTGAAGCTCATCTCTGAGGGTCGCCTCGACGCGACGCCGTTCGCAACGCACACGTTCGCACTGGAGGACGCGATGGCCGCCTACGACACGTTCGCCGACGCGGCCACCACGCACGCGCTGAAAGTCGTGCTCGAGGCCGATCCTGTGGTCAACGAGCAAATCGAGCCGGAGAAAGCGCTTGTCGCTCACAGCGGCTGACATCCCCTCCCAGACCGTCGACGTGATCCTGCGCGACGGCTCGACACTTCGGCTCAGGGCGCCCGAGCAACATGATGCGGGCGCCCTCGCCGACTTCTTCTCCGCGCTCTCGGAGCACAGCTTCTACCAGCGCTTTCACGGGTTTCGACACGTCGACGACGAGCTCGTCGCGCATTTCCTCGAGCCCGATTGGCGTGAGCGAGGAGTTCTAGCCGGGCTCCTCGTCGAGGACGGCGTGGAACGCGTCGTCGCAGTCGCCGAGTACATGCGACTGCGCGATCCTTCCTCCGCCGAAGTTGCCTTCGCCGTTGCCGACGAGCTCCAGGGACGGGGAGTGGGGACCCGACTGCTCGAGCAGCTCGCGGAGCGCGCGGCCGAGCAGGGAATCGCACGCTTCGTCGCGGAGGTGCTGCCGGACAACCGAGCAATGCTCGGCGTCTTCCAGGATGCCGGCTTCGAGGTCACGCGTGAGCTCCACGCAGGCGAGCTCGAGGTGCAGTTCCCAATCGCGCCGACCGAGCGCTATCGATCCCGCGTCGATGAGCGCGACCACCTGTCGGTGACGGCCTCCCTGCGTCCCTTCTTCGAGCCCGAGTCAGTGGCAGTAATCGGGGCCTCTCGTCGCCGCGGCTCGATCGGCGGGGAGCTCTTTCGAAACGTGCTCGAGGCCGACTTCGCCGGCTCGGCGTACCCGGTCAACCGCGAAGGCGAGCCTGTCGGCGGGGTCCGCGGCTATCGCTCGATCGAAGAGATGCCCGAGGTTGTCGACCTTGCGGTCATCTGCGTGCCCGGCCCACACGTCTACGAGGCCGCACAGGCTGCCCTCGCCAAAGGCGTGCGAGCGCTGTGCGTCATCTCGTCAGGCTTTGCAGAGGTTGGCTCAGAAGGAGCCGAGCGCCAGGAGCGGCTCCTCGAGCTCGTTCGCACACATGGTGGACGGCTTGTCGGCCCCAACTGCCTCGGGATCGCAATTCCGCGGCTCGGCCTGAACGCCACGTTCGGCCCGAGGCCGCTGCCCGCGGGGCCGATCGCGTTCTCTTCGCAGAGCGGCGCACTCGGGCTGGCCCTGCTCGAGAAGGCATTCGAGCGCCGCCTGGGCTTCTCCGCGTTCGTTTCCATCGGAAACAAGGCAGACGTCTCGTCGAACGACCTGCTCGAGTACTGGGAAGACGATCCAGAGAGCGAGCTCGTTCTCCTGTACCTGGAGTCGTTCGGCAACCCGAGCAAGTTCAGCCGAGTCGCCCGCCGAGTCGCGCGTCGCAAGCCGATTCTCGCTCTGAAAGCGGGGACGACGGATGCGGGCGCGCGGGCCGCCAGCTCCCATACGGCCGCCCTTGCCAGCTCCGATGCCGCCGTCGAGGCGCTCTTCCGACAGGCAGGCGTTCTGCGGGCCGGCACGCTCGAGGAGCTCGTCGACGCAGCCGCGCTGCTCTCCAGGCAGCCGCTGCCGGCCGGGCGCCGTGTCGGCGTGCTCACAAACGCAGGCGGCCTGGGCATTCTCTGCGCCGACGCATGCGGAGCGGCGGGACTCGAGCTCGCGGAACTGACCCCGGAGACGAGAGCGGTCTTGGGCGAGCTGGTACCGGCCGACGCCAGCCTCGGAAACCCGGTCGACATTCTCGGCTCCGCGACAGCGTCAACCTATGCAGCGGTGATTCCGCCGCTGCTCGCCGATCGACGCCTTGACTCACTGGTCGTGCTCTTCGTCCCGCCGGTCGTCGCCGGGGCCACCGAGGTCGCAGCCGCAATTACGAAGGCCGTGCGTCGGATCGACACCGACAAGCCTGTGCTCGCGGTCATGATGAGCGCCAACGGGACACCGCCCGCTCTGCTCGAAGACGGCTGCCCGGTCGCAAGCTTTCCCTACCCGGAGTCAGCCGCGCGGGCGCTCGGCATCGCAGCGGCGAGAGCGGAGTGGCTACGGCGACCGGCAAGCGCCGTCCCCGCACTCGAGGACGTCGATTCGGCAGCGGGTAGGGCGGTCGTCGAAGCGGCTCTTGCCGACACCGACGACACATGGCTCGACTCGGGCCAGACCCGCACGCTCGTGCAGGCCTACGGGATCCCGCTCGTGGCGGAGCGTCTTGCCGCGAGCGCGGAGGAAGCGGTCGAAGCGGCCCGTGAGCTTGGGCTTCCGGTCGTGGTCAAGACCTCCGCCGCCGGCGCGCACAAGACCGAGCGTGGAGGAGTTGCGATCGACCTTCGCGACGAGGAGCAGGTCCGGTCGGCGGCAGAGCGAATCGGCTTGCCGATGCTCGTGCAACCGTACGTCCGCGGTGGAGTCGAGCTACTCGCGGGCATCGTTCAGGACCCGGTCTTCGGCCCGCTCGTCGCCTTCGGGCCCGGAGGCGTGCTCGCCGAGTTGATCGACGACGCCGGCCTGCGGCTGACACCTCTCACCCAGGCTGACGCCATGGAGCTTGTCGAGGGCGGGAAAGCCGGCCGGTTGGTCAAGGGGTTCCGCGGCGCGCCTCCTGCGGACATCGAAGCGCTCGTCGATCTGCTTCATCGCCTGTCTCGACTCGCCGAAGACCTCCCCGAGGTGGCCGAGCTCGATCTGAACCCGGTCATCGCCTCGGCAACCGGTTGTGTGGCAGTCGACGCTCGGGTGCGCGCCCGCACGCCGCCGCCCCGGGGCTCTCTCAAGGGCTGGTAAGGCAAGCCTGCGACGACTGTTGCGGGTTTCCCGCGAGCGGGATCGGAGCTCGCCCTGATGCCGTAGCCGCCCCTTTTGCAGGAAGCTCAGAGCATGGCTACGGCGTGCAGGAGAGTGGTTGCGACTCCGCCGAGAAGGATGCCCGCGGCACGGCTGGAGCCGTGGCTGCCGAGCGCGACAAGCGTGGCTTGCACTTGGTCGATCTCGCTCATGAGGTGCGCCAGTGCGATCTTGCCGGTCACGACAGGGTCGTCGCCGGTGACGTTCGTCGCTGAATCGTGAAGGCCATGCTCGAGCTCGACGTCCATCCCTCTGCGGAATTGCTCGACGTCGAACGGAGCAGCCGTCCAGTCGATACCGATCTGCTCGCCGATCCGGCGCGCCTCCTCGGCTGTGAAGCCCTCCCTTGCAGACATCAGCCACCTCCTCTGCTGGATCGCGAGCGCCGATCGTCTCAGCTTGCGAAGGCCGTGCGCGTGATGCTCGGCGAAGGACGCCCTAGGGCGCCGCAGGCCCCGTCATCCGTAAGCGCCCCGATTCCATCATGCGGAAAAGCCGCAGTACGAGTCCGCCACGGCACCGATGCGTCTACCGACCGCTCGCGACAGAGTCCAGACAGAGACTAAAGGAGGCTGAGAATGCAGGCGACAAAGACGACCGAGAACCGTAGCTGCTGGACGGACGGCTACTGGCTCGAGCACTGCGAGGAGTTCTCCGTCGAGTCTCCCGCGGGCAAGCTCGGCTACGTGGCGACCGTCGACCCGACGCACGAGGAGCTGGTCGTGATCGACAACGACGCGGTAACGCCCGTGCCGTTCGGCCAGATCGACTTCATCGACGCGCTCGGGGAGCTGATCGTCCTGGACACAGGCGGGGCCGAAAATCGAACCCGGAGGTTGGTGCCGACGGCTCCGCGGGAGCCCGAGCAGCGCTCGGCTGGGCGTTCGAGGAGGCGGCTCCGCGTGGAGCGCCGCCCAACCGCCCTCTTGATAGCGCCGTCACAACCTGTAGCCGGTCGCGCGGCTGGCGCCGCAGGCGGCCGCCGCCACCTGTGGACTCGCACCAGCAAGCACCAACGACACCAACCGACAACGCGACTCAAACGAGAAACGCATCCGTCGCGGCGGGCAGACTGACTCACGCATCCGGGCCTCCTCGGTGAAGCTGGTCTTGGTCGACCACAAGCCTCGCCGGAGGCCGGACGCAATCAGCCGTCTCGCAGGTGTGTAGGCAGCAGAGCTAGCCGCCTGCGGCGAGCCGCCGGAGCGCATACGGGAGGATCCCCCCGTGCCGGAAGTACTCGCGCT
>CAZQAG010000120.1:0-4657 GCA_964591295.1 uncultured Gaiellales bacterium
GTCAGGCCGGCGAGCGAGTTCGTCTGGTCCATGAACTGTGAGAGCTGCGAGGAGCCGAAGAACTCCTTCAGCGCAGCCACGACGGGCCGGATGTTGATGATCGTCTGCGGCGTGATCGTGTCCACGTCTTCCGTGGTCATCCGCTCGCGGACGACGCGCTCCATGCGGTAGAGCCCGACACGGAACGCCTCCTGGATCAGCTCGCCGACCGTGCGCAGGCGCCGGTTTCCGAAGTGCTCGTACTCGTCGAGCTCGCCGCGGATCGGGTCACGCGAGAGGCTGATCGCCTCGGCTGCGAAGTCCTTCGAGTCCTCGGGCACGCCGAGCTTCGTCGGCAGGTCGACGAGCCGCTGGACGAGCGCGAGGATGTCCTGCGTCGTCAGCACGCGCGTGCCCTCGGGCACGTCGACGTCGAGCCGCTGGTTCAGCTTGTAGCGGCCGACCTTCGTCAGGTCGTAGCGCTTGGAGTCGAAGAAGAGCGAGTTCAGGAGGTTGCGCGCGTTGTCGACCGTCGGCGGCTCGCCGGGGCGCTGCTTCTTGAAAACCTCGATCAGCGCCTCGTCCTCGCGCGTGGCCGGATCCTTCTCGATCGTGTTGACGATGTAGATCGAGTTGTTGAACAGCTTGAGGATCGCCTCGTTCGAGCTCGTGTCGAGCTTGAAGCCGGTCGTCGGGTCCTCGTCGGGCAGCGCGCGAAGCAGCGTCGTGATCGGCAGCTTGCGCTTCCGGTCGATGCGCGCGTAGACGATGCCCTTCTTGTCGATCTCGAGCTCGAGCCACGAGCCACGCGAGGGCATCAGGTTCGCCATGAAGACCTGCTTCGTCGCGTCCTTGGGCTCCATTAGGTACGCGCCGGGGCTGCGGACGAGCTGGGTGACGATGACGCGCTCGGTCCCGTTGATGATGAACGTCCCCCACAGGGTCATCATCGGGAAGTCGCCCATGAAGACCCGCTGCTCGCGGATCTCGCCCGTCTCCTTGTTGACGAAACGGACTGTCATCGAGAGCGGCGCCTGGTAGGTCAGGTCCTTCTCACGGCACTCCTGGATCGAGAATTGCGGGTCGCCGAACTCGTACTCGGCGAACTCGATCGCGAGCGTGCCCGTGTAATCCTCGATCGGCGAGATGTCGTCGATCGTCTCGCGGAGACCTTCCTCCAGGAACCACTTGAAGGAGGCCTTCTGGATGTCGATCAGGTTAGGTAGGTCGAGGACGTGCTTCAGGCGCGAAAAAGTATGGCGCGCGCGGGGCGCAGCAGCGGTGCTGCTCAAGTGTGGAGCCTCCCTTGTATTACGGCGTGCGGGTGCGCAGGTCTACGGCCGGAACCGAACAGAGTAGCGAAAGTGACGGTTGCCGCGCAAGGGTGACCAGGACGGCAAACGTCGCGATGAAAAGAGTCTAGCGCGCGGCGCAAGGGCTGCGCCGAGGGAGGCTGTGCCGAGGGCCCGGCGGCGAGGCCGGGCCCCCGACAGCTGAATAGTGCCTACGCGGCCGCTGGGCGGGCGTGAACGAACTTCGCCGTCAGCTGGGGCGTTCCGCCGTTGCGGAGGTCGCCTCGGCATACCTTGGCGTGGACCTGCGCCCGATCGCCCATCGCGAGCGACTCGAGGGTGCGGGTCTTCGGGGCGCCATCCCCGGCGTGGCGCTTGATCTTCGTCGTTTCGATGACGTCGATCGTGACCGGCTGAGTCGCGGACACGTAGGCGCGTCCCTTGCGGTTCGACTTCCTCACCGTCAGCTGGAACGCGGTCTCGCCGGCTGCGGGATCGTTCGCAAGCGTGCCCTTCAGTAGCACCGGGGCCAGCTTGCAGTTGGGGCCGGTCGGGGGCCGCTTGCCCTTGCCGGGGTTGCCCTGCGCAAACGCGCCCGAGGCTCCGAGGAGCGCGGTCACGAGCGCGAAAACGAGAAATCGAGATTTCATCTGTTGTGCCTTCCTGATCGGGTTCACGGAGTGTCGGTCAGGTGACGGAGGAACGGGTCCCCCGCAAGGGGGAAATGGGTCTACCGACCTATTGAGTGCGGCTTGAATACGTGTAAACGTTCTGTTAGATGCGCTTCGCACTTGCACTCTCGTTCATTTGCCTCTGCGTGACGGCTGCGGCCTTCCTCACGCTCGGCGGCACCGGCTAGCTCGCTTCAGAACGGCCTGATGAACGAGGGGCCGCCTTGCGGCGGCCCCTCGGCCTTCCTAGGTCAGAGCGAACCTACTTGACCTCGACGGTCGCTCCTACCTCTTCGAGCTGCGCCTTGATCTGGTCGGCCTCGTCCTGCGGGACGCCTTCCTTGACCGCGTTCGGCGCGCCGTCGACGAGCTCCTTGGCCTCCTTGAGGCCGAGGCCCGTGACTGCTCGGACGACCTTGATCACCTGGATCTTCTGACCGCCCGGGCCGGTGAGGACGACGTCGAACGCCGTCTTCTCCTCGGCCTCAGCCGCGCCGTCGCCCGCTGCCGGGGCCGCCGCAACTGCCATCGGAGCCGCCGCGCTGACACCCCACTCCTCCTCGAGCTTGTTCTTCAGCTCGACGAGCTCGAGGACGGTCATGCCGCCCAGCGACTCGACGAGCTTGTCGGTATCTGCTTTTGCCATCGCTACTGCTCCTCTCCTTCCTGGGATTTCTCTGGTTCTTCAGCTGCTGGTTCTTCTGCTGCTGGTTCTTCTGCTGCTGGTTCTTCTGGCGCTGGATCCTCAGCTACTGGTTCTTCCGGAGCTGCTTCAGGCTCCGCCTCCGCTGCCGGCTCCTCGGCCGGCGCTTCCTCGGCTGTGGGCTCCTCGGCGGGTGCTTCCTCAGCCTCCGCCACCGGGTCGGCTTCAGGCGCCGGCTCCTCGGTGGCCGGCTCGGCTTCTGCCGCAGGCTCCTCGGCAGGTGCGCCTTCTCCCTGCTCTTCGAGCTGGCGGATCCGCGCGTCGATCACGCCGACCATTTCCCGCATCGGAGCCGCGAACAGCCCGACGATCATCGTGAGCGACCCGGCAAGCGCGCCCACGAGCTGCGCACGCAGGACATCGGTGGGCGGCAGCTTGGCGAGGCGCTTGACGTCGTCCGCTTCGAGCTCGGCGCCTTCGAGCAACCCGCCTTTGATCACGAGCACCTCGGTCTTCGCGGCGTCGTCGAGCGCCTTTGCGACCGCAACCGGGTCGCCGCCGGACTCGAGGAACGCGATCGCGGTCGGCCCCTCGAGGAGCGCGAGCAGCGCGTCGACGCCCGCCGCCTCGGCAGCGCGCTTCGTGAGCGTATTCTTGACGACCGAGAAGCTCGCGCCGTGCTCGAGCAGCTTTCCGCGCAGCTCTCCGATCTCGGTCACCGTCAAGCCGCGGTAGTCGGCGACGATCAGCGTCTCGGTCCCACGCAGCCGCTCCGTCAGCTCGGCGACCAGGCGTTCCTTGTCAGCTTTTTGCATCCATTCACCTCTCTGAAAACGAATCGACCCGCCTCGAGGCGGGTCAGGTCAGACAGGAGCGGATGCTCCTTCGACTCGACCACCTCGGCTGGACTTCCGCCCTTCTCGGGCTGCCAACTGTCTTCGGCGACGGGCTCTACGCTGAAACTGCTTCGACCTCGAGTGCCTCCAGATCTTCGAGGATTCCCTTGGTGCGGCCCGGATCGATACGGATCCCCGGGCCCATCGTGCTCGTAAGCGTAACGGAACGAATGTAGCGGCCCTTCGCGGCCGCGGGCTTCGCGCGCATGATCTCGTCGATCAGCGCCGCGTAGTTCTCGGCGAGCTGGCGCTCGTCGAAGCTCTTCTTGCCGATCATGACGTGGACGTTCGCGCCGCGGTCGGTGCGGTACTCGAGCTTGCCGGCCTTGGCCTCGCGAACGGCCTTGCCCACGTCCATCGTGACCGTGCCCGTCTTGGGGTTCGGCATCTTCCCGCGCGGCCCGAGGATGCGCCCGAGCTTGCCGACGACGCCCATCTGGTCGGGCGTAGCGATCGCGACGTCGAAGTCGTCGAAGCCCTCCTCGATCTGCTTGCCGAGATCGGCCGTGCCGACGATGTCCGCCCCAGCCTCTTCTGCTTCCTTCGCCTTGTCACCCTCGGCGAAGACGACGATGCGAGCCTCGCGGCCGGTTCCGTGCGGGAGCATCAGCGTCCCGCGCAACTGCTGCTCGGCGTGGCGGACGTCGACCCCGAGATTGAAGTGCGCCTCGACGCTCTCGTCGAACTTCGCGGTCTCGAACCCTTTCAGCAGGCGGATCGCCTCGACCGGCGGATAGAGCTGCTCGCGGTCGTACGCCGCGCGCGCGTTCCGGTATTGCTTGCCGTGCTGGCTCACAGGTCCGTCTCCACGCCCATCGAGCGCGCCGTGCCAGCGACCACGAGCATCGCGGCCTCGATGTCGCGCGCGTTCAGGTCGGGCATCTTGATCTCGGCGATCTGCCGGATTTGGTCGCGGGTGAGTCGCCCCACCTTGTCGCGGTTCGGCTCGGCGGAGCCCTTCTCGAGCCGCAGCGCTTCCTTGATCAGCACCGCCGCCGGAGGTGTCTTCGTGATGAAGGTGAACGAGCGGTCCTCGTAGACCGTGATCTCCACCGGCGTGATGCGGCCGTTCTCCTGCTGGGTCTGCGCGTTGAACGCCTTGCAGAACTCCATGATGTTGACGCCGTGCTGGCCGAGCGCAGGGCCGACCGGCGGCGCAGGGTTCGCCTGCCCGCC
>CAZQAG010000121.1:0-4559 GCA_964591295.1 uncultured Gaiellales bacterium
GCGTGCTCCATCTGGCTGGCGTAGCCGCCGAACTCCTGGCCGAGGGTGACGGGCACCGCGTCCATGAGGTGCGTGCGGCCCGACTTGACGACGTCGTCGAACTCGCGCGCCTTCGCCTCGAGCGCCTGCGCGAGGTGGTCGAGCGCCGGAATGAGGTCGTTCGTCAGCTGTTCGAGCGCCGCGAGGTGGACCGCCGACGGGAAGACGTCGTTCGACGACTGACCCATGTTCACGTCGTCGTTCGCATGCACGTCCTCGCCGGCGAGGCTCGCGATCACCTCGTTCGCATTCATGTTCGAGGACGTTCCGGACCCGGTCTGGAAGACGTCGATCGGAAACTGCTCGTCTAGCTCGCCGGCAGCCACGCGATCGGCGCCGGCCGCGATCCGCTCGGCCTTGTCGGCGTCGAGAAGGCCGAGCTCCGCGTTCACCCGGGCGGCGGCGGCCTTGATCCGGCCGAGCCAGCGGGCGACGTGACGCGGGATCGGCTCGCCCGAGATCTGGAAGTTCTCGATCGCTTTCTTCGTCTCGGCGCCCCAGAGCTCGGCCACACGGCGAGTCTATCCCGGCACGAAATCGCCACCCACGCGTGCGAAGTTGCGAGCTAGGCTCGCGGCGGGGAGGAGGTTGGCTGTACCGGACCTAGAGGATGCTAGGAGGCAGCGCGGAGACTGCGCCGCTCGAGCGGTCTCTCGCGGAGCGCTCGGCGCGTGTGCTCGGTCAATTCGGTCGCGCTGGCCCAACCGACGTAGCCACAGCGCGCGCACTCGCCGGTCTCGGGACGGCTGTGAACGCTTGCGAGAACAGAGCGGCGGGCGCCGCAGCCGAGACACTCGAGGAAGTTCGGAGCCATCACTTGTTGCGATCGGCACCGCCTCGCTAGGGAGCGACCCTCGAACGAGGGACGGTCCTAGTCTGTCGAGTACTTGGGCTGCACCTTTTCGCCACGAATCTGCGCAATCGCGTTGTTCGCGGCGATCGCGGCCTCGCCCATGCCGATCGTGATCAGCGTGATCTTGCCCGGATAGCCGGCGACGTCGCCTGCCGCGTAGACGCCTGGCATCGATGTCTCACACGTCATCGGGTCGACCTTCAGCTGGCGCTTGCCCTCGAGCTCGATCCCCCACTCCGCGATCGCGCCGAGATGGGAATGGAACCCGAGGAGGGTGATCAGCGCCTCGCAGTCGACCCGCTCCACCTCGCCGGTCACGGTGTTCTCGATCGACACGCCGGCGATCGACCCGTCGCCGTGAACCTCGCGCACCTCGCAGGGGGTCATGATCTTCACGCGCCCTTCCGACTCGAGCTTGTGGGCTTCGTTGATCGACGACTCGAGCGCTCGGAACTTGTCACGCCGATGGACGAGTGCGATCGGCGTGCGCGCGGTGTCCTGGAGGCCGAGCGCCCAGTCGAGCGCGGAGTCGCCGCCCCCGACGATCACGCAGGCCTTGTCCTTGAAGACGTCCTTCTGGCGCACGACGTAGTGGAGGCCCCTGCCCTCCCACTCGTCGATCCCGTCGACGCCGAGCTTCCGCGGCTCGAAGGCGCCGTGACCGGCGGTGATGATGACGGTTCGTGACAGGTAGGGCCCGCCCTTCTCCGTCGTCAGCGCCAGAAGCTCCTCGCCGTCCTGACTGATGCGCTCGAGCGTCTTCGCCTCCTCGCCGAGGATCACCTCGGCGCCGTACTGGAGACCCTGCTCGGCGCTGAGATCGACGAGCGCCTGGCCGAGGATCTTCGGATGTCCCGCCACGTCGTAGACGTGCTTCTCGGGATATGTCGCGGCGACCTGCCCTCCGAGCTGCTCGAGGCTCTCGACGATGCGCACGGTCCCGTCGCGGTGGCCTGCGTAGTAGGCGGCAGCAAGGCCGGTCGGCCCCGCTCCGAGAATTGTGATGTCGACGACGCCCTCGGTGCTCACCGGGAGCGAATGCTAACGACGTGAGTCAGGGCGACTTAGCCGCAGCCGGAGCCGCAACCTGCGGCGGCCGGAGGCTGCTCGCCCTCGGCGCCCTCTTCCACCTGGAAGGAATGGCCGCACCCGCACGCCGAGGTGACGTTCGGGTTGTTGATCGCGAACCCGCCCTGTAGGCCGTCGACAAAGTCGATCTGCGTGCCCTGGAGATACGGGGCGCTGTGGGGGTCGACGGCGATCTGGATCCCGAAGACGTCCAGCTGGTGGTCGCCCTCCTGAGCACCGGAGTCGAACCCGAGGGCATATTCGAACCCCGAGCAGCCGCCGCCCTGCACGGCGATGCGCAGGACCCCGGCCTCGCCCTCCGGCTCCTCGGCCATGAGCTCCTGGATCTTGCTCGCGGCACTCTCCGTGAGGGTTACGAGCGCCTCCTGTTCGATCGTCGCCATGCCCTCATGGTAGCAACGTGCCCCGTCCGCTCAACCCCCGATCGGGCCGGAACTTTGTAACAGCCGATACCCGCACGGTTGAGCGGAATCCGCGCTCCCTCGTGCCGTGGTACGTTTCCGCGCGAATTGGCCTGGAGCGGCTGGCGCGCAGATGCTCGATAGCTGGCTCCCGTTCCTCATGTACGGGACGCTCGCGCTTGTCATTCCGGCATCGATGATCCTGATGTCGTTCGTGTTCGCGACCCGTCCGGCGCGACGGACGAAGACGCGTCGGCTCCCGTTCGAGTCGGGCGTCTCGCAGGGCTCGCCTCAGGCGAACCGCTTCACGGTCGGCTTCTACCTGACGGCGATGCTCTTCATCGTCTTCGACATCGAGATCGTCTACCTCTATCCGCTCGGCGTCGTCCTCGAGCCACTCGGCTGGTTCGGGTTCTTCGAGCTCACGTTCTTCCTCTCGATCCTCGCTATCGCATACATCTACATCTGGCGGAAGGGAGCACTGCGATGGCGGTGAAGCGCAAGCAGCGCCTCGCGGATTGGGGCCTGAACTCGGAGCGCGTGCAATGGCGCGGGAAGGGCCCGGGCGTCTTCGAGCGGGAGCTCGGCGACGATCTCGAAGACAAGCTCATGCTCACGACAGTCGAGAAGGCTGTCGCCTGGGCACAGGGAAACTCGATGTGGCCGGACACGTTCGGGCTCGCGTGCTGCGCGATCGAGATGATGTCCATCGTCTCGTCGCGCTACGACGTGGCGCGCTTCGGCGCCGAGGTCTTCCGGTCCTCGCCGCGCCAGGCCGATCTCCTCATCGTCTCCGGCCGGGTCGCGCACAAGATGGCAGCCCCGTTGCGGCAGATCTACGACCAGATGCTCGAGCCGAAGTGGGTGATCGCGATGGGCGCATGCGCCAGCTCGGGCGGCATGTTCAACAATTACGCGATCCTGCAGGGCGTCGACAAGATCGTCGCCGTCGACGTTCACGTGCCCGGCTGCCCGCCGCGGCCCGAGGCCCTCCTCGAGGGGATCGTCCGGCTCCAGGAGAAGATCCTGGCGGGCGTACCGCCGGCCTACGAGCTCCGCGGGGTCGCGAGTTGACCTTCGAAGGCGTACCCGGCCTGGTCGAGCGAAAGGATGCATTCGGCGAGACGACTCTCGTCGTCGATCCCGCGCGGCTCGTCGAGGCATGCACGTACCTGCGGGACGAGGAGGGCTTCAACTTTCTCTCCGACATCACGCCGGTCGACTACCTCGGCTGGGGCGAGGGCCAGGTCGCCGGCTACTACGGCACTCAGTCGGGCCGCGATCTCGATGCGACGAGCGCCCAGGGCTATGCCCGCACGCCCGAACCCAAGCCTGCCCGTTTCGCCGTCAACTACCACCTGCTCGCGATCCGCCGCGGCGCGCCGGTCGTTCGAGTCCAGGTCTGGCTCGATGACGGCCAGAGCGTGGCGAGCGTCGTCTCGGTGTGGCCGACTGCTGACTGGCATGAGCGCGAGGCGTTCGACCTGATGGGCATCCGCTTCGACGGCCACCCGAACCTCACCCGGATCATCATGGAGGACGACTGGCAGGGGCACCCGCTCCGCAAGGACTATCCAATCGGCGGCGAGCCGGTCCGGTTCAGCGGGGAGGAATAGGTGTCCGTCACCGAGCGCCCGCAGATCTACAAGGGGTCGCACATCCCGTCGCCGATCCCGACCGTGCTCGACGTGCCCGTGTCGCTCCATGGCTCCGAGGAGATCCTTCAGGTCAATTTCGGCCCGAACCACCCGTCGACGCACGGGGTTCTCCGCCTGGTCGTCGATCTCCGTGGCGAGCAGGTCGTCGGCGTTCGCGCCGTCATCGGATACCTGCACACGGGCTTCGAGAAGAACATGGAGCAGAAGACCTGGTGGAAGGCGATCACGTACCCGGAGCGAATCGACTACGTCTCCTTCCAGTACAACGAGCTCGTCTTCGTGCTCGCGATCGAGAAGCTGCTCGCGATGGACGTGCCGGCGAAGGCGACGTGGATGCGGACCTTGCTCGTCGAGCTGAACCGGCTCCACTCGCACCTCATCTTCCTCGGGACGAGCGCGCTCGAGCTGGGGGCGATCTCGATGTTCTGGTACTGCTTCCGCGAGCGCGACCAGATCCTCGATCTCTACGAGATGGTCTGCGGGGCGCGCATGCACACGCGTTACTTCCAGGCCGGTGGG
>CAZQAG010000122.1:0-4557 GCA_964591295.1 uncultured Gaiellales bacterium
GGGGGCGGAGGCGGAGGCGGTGGCGGCGGAGGTGGCGGCGGCGGAGGTGGCGGTGGCGGTGGCGGTGGCGGTGGCGGTGGCGGCGCTACCTCGTCGAAGAAGCGCAGGAAGACTCGATTCGCGCCGCTGTAGGGAACCTCGTCAGCCACACGCACGTAAGAGATCGCTACGCGATCTGGGGAGCCGCGACCTACCGAGGGGGCAGACTCCGACGCCGAGCTGGCGGCGACGGGAAGTCCTCCTACGTCGAGCAGGACACCTGCCGGGCTCATTCGTGCGCAGTAGATGTCGGCGTTCCCCGGCGTACGGAGATCGAGCCAGGCCACGAGGTAGTTGCTGCCGTCGAACGCGACGCGCGGATTGGTCTGGTTGTTCGCCGCCGCCGAGATCGCGATTCCGGCCGAGTCGAGCACGGCACCGGCCTGGCTAACGCGCGCGCCGTAGATGTCCGATGTGGTGCCGCCACGGAAGTCGGACCACGCCGCGAAGAAGTTCGTACCGTCGAACGCGACTTTCGGCCAGTATTGGTCGCCCGCAGCCGTGGAGATTGCGATACCACTTGGGTCGAGCACGACGCCGGCCTGCGTAACGCGAGCGCCATAGACATCGTTGGTCGAGCCGGAGCGGAAGTCCGTCCACGCAACGAAGTAGTCTGCGCCGCCGGAAACAACGCTCGTTACGGCCTGCCCGCCCGCCGCCGTCGAGATCGGGATGCCGCCCGTGTCGAGCACGACGCCAGCCTGACTCACCCGGGCGCCGTAAATGTCCTGGTTGCCCGAGCGGGGGTCGTGCCAGGCGACCAGGTAGTTCGTGCCGCCGAAGGTGACGCTCGGGCCGGCTTGGTTGGTCGCGGCCGTCGAGATCGCGATCCCGCTTGGGTCGAGGACCACGCCTGCCTGGCTGACGCGGGCGCCGTAGATGTCGAAGTTAGAGATTCCTAAGCGGGCGTCCTCCCAGGCGACCAGGTAGTTCGTACCGTCGAAGGCGACACTCGGAGTTGTCTGGTTGTTCGGTTCCGTCGAGATCGCGATCCCCGCCCCGTCGAGAATGGCGCCCCCCTGGCTGACGCGGGCGCCGTAGATGTCTGGGTTGGCAGCCCCCAGGCGCCGGTCCTCCCAGGCGACCAGGTAGTTCGTGCCGTCGAAGGCGACGCTCGGATCGGTCTGACCGTTTGCCGCAGTCGAGACCGCGATTCCGCTCGGGTCGAGCACGAGGCCGGCCTCGCTCACCCTGGCGCCGTAGATGTCGCCGGTCCCGCCGCGAGTATCCCGCCAGGCAACGAGGAAGTTCGAGCCACCGAAGGTCACGCTCGGTGTGCCCTGGTCGTTCGCGGCCGTCGAGATCGCGATCCCGCTCGGGTCGAGTACGGCACCGTCGTGGGTAACCCGCGAGCCGTAAACGTCGCTGGTCGCCCCGCGGCTGTCTTCCCACCCGACGAGGAAGTTCGTGCCGCCGAACGCAACGCTCGGGGCCCGCTGGTTGTTCGCAGCCGTCGAGATCGGGATACCGCTCGGGTCGATTAGACCGCCGCACGTGGTCAGGCGCGCGCCGTAGATGTCGTCCGTCGTGCCGGAGCGGAAGTCCTCCCAGGCGATCAGGTACCACGTGCCGTCGAATGCGACACTAGGAACGGTCTGGTCGTTCGCCGCGAGCGAGATCGACCGCCCATTCGGGTCGGCCACTGTTCCGTTTGTGTTGACACGCGCGGCGTAGATGTCGTAGGTCGTACCGGAGCGACGGTCCTCCCAGGCGACGAGCCAGGCGTAGAGTGGCGCCACGCCCCCGAGGGTGACGCTGGGGGCTCGCTGGTGGTCCGCTGCGGTAGAGATCGCGATCCCGTTTGGGTCGACCACCACTCCGGCCTGGGTCACGCGAGCGCCGTAGATGTCCAAGCTCTGCGCAGACCGGCCGTCCGTCCAGGCCACCAGGTAGTTCGGATTCGTACCGCCTCCGACGGCGATCGTCGGCGCAGACTGGCTGCTGCCCGCTACGGCCAAAATCGGGATGCCCGCTAGGTCAAGTACGACGCCGGCCTGGCTCACCCTGGCGCCGTAGATGGTCGAAGCTCAGGTCGGTCCGGTTGTCGGCCCAGGTGACGAGATAGTTCGTCCCGCCGAAGGCGACGCTCGGTGTCAACTGTTCGAACCCGGGCTGCGAGATCGAGATCCCGCCAGGGTCGAGCAGGACGCCGGCCTCGCTCACCCTGGCGCCGTAGATGTCACCGGTGTTGGTCCGGTGATCCTCCCAGACAATTAAGTAGTTCGTGCCGTCGAAAGCAACGCTCGGGACCGTCTGATCCCCGTCAGGAGGCCTGAAAGTGGGGTCCGAAACCGCGTACTCCGGGCTGATTACGGGGTCGATCGTGACCGGGTAAGCGGCTCGCTCGAGCACCGACCCGGGCACCGTCAGGGACACCGTCATTCCGACAACGGCTGGCAGCGCATGGTAGAACTCGCCCCCCTCGGCGTCCTTGACGACGAGCCCGCTCATGCCCACGGTGCGGCCCTGGCCGATGGGCCAGCGCCAGGCGTTGCGAAGACGCTCCTGCGCCCTTCGCCGCGATTTCCGCCTCGATGCTTAGATCGCCGGCGCCGGCAGGTGCTCGTGCCAGCACGAAGTCCCACTCGAGCTTGCCGTCGAGCGCAGTCACGCGCTCGGTCAGCCCGGGCGCCAGCATGCGTTCGGCGCGGTTGAAGGTTCCGTTCCAGTCGCCGGGTGAGAGGGCGATCGCATCGCCGCCGCGGCGGATGCTCGTCGTCCCGAGCCCGAAGCGAGAGCCGCGCAGCGAGAGGGACAGTCCCTCCTGGCTGAACTCGGCGCGATAGAGCCGGTCGGAGGCGACAAGCGTCGAGGGATCGCGCTTCGAGGGCGCGACGTGATGCTGGACGGTCTCGATCACGCCGCCGATGTCGATGCCGGCCGTCTTCGCCTGCTTCAGGGCTGCAGCGCCGGCCAGTGGCTTGGCGATGCTCGAGCCCGACTGGAGCGCGGAGGAGCCGGCGAGCGCGAGCACGGCCGCAACGACCGCAAAGGCCGCCGGGAAGCCCCGTCCTGCGGGCCACCGAATAGTTGCCGCATGCCCCATCAAGATCCCTCGCGATGGTTGTAACAGCTTCTACAAGTTGTGCCTAGGACTCCGACTTCTCTTCAGCGGCCTTCCCCCGTACGGTGACTCGACCTCGACCTGCTCGATGTAGACGCCGGAGCCGACGAAGGCGCCGCTCTCCGCGCGATTCACGGAATCAGCCGGAACCCCTCGGCCGCGAAGTCGCGGTCGAAGGCGAATGCAGTCTCGATGCCTCGCCGCCGCATGAGCTCGAAGCTGACCCAGTCGACGAAGGACGTGCCGCGGCGAATTGCGGCGAGGAAGGCCGCGGTTGCTGCGCGGTGCAACTCTTCGTCGACCCAGACGATCTCGAGCACCGGAATCAGACTCTCGAGCAAGGCGCGCGTGTGGGTGGGCCCGAGCCGACGATGGACGAGCGCCCCGGTCTCGACCAGGACGTAGTTGTGGATGAGCGCCGATCCGGGTGCGAGGCCTCTGAAAACGGCTGCCGCCCGGGCGTGGTTGGGGTCCTGTCCGTCGATCAGCGCGTAGAGCGCCGACGTGTCTACGAGCGTCGCCAGTCGAGAAACGCTTCCTCGAGGTAGCGGTCGTGCTCCTCGCTGACATTCTCGCCGCCACCGGAGGCGGATCCCACCACGGAGAGGGCGCGTTCCCACCGCGCACGCCGCTCGTCGCCATCGAGAATCCCGTCCACGGCGTCCCGGATCACAGCAGCCATGGAGACGCCGCGTTGCGCGGCTATGCGCTTCACCGCGGCTGCCTGCTCCCCGGTCAACTGGATCTGGGTTCGAACCATGCCATCATGATAACACAGAGCGATGTCATGGTGGCATGTTCGGGCTTCCACGGCGGCGTGCCGGGCCTCAGCGCTACGAGCGCCTTCGGCGGCGCGCCGTTCGTCTTCCTCCCGCGCCTTTGCCTCGTGATACGCGATCCGCTCGCGCACCATCCGTTGCGTCTCCTCGCGCTGCGCGAGCTCCTCAGCCGTCATCTTCTGGGGCTTCTTCCGCTTGGCCATTCTCATCCTCCAGGATTTGCCGGATCGCACTCACGTGCGCTTGGATGTCGCCGAGGAACGCCATTAGTAGTGACGTCGCCGTGCTCGATCGCGGTTCCACGGCGCCATCGTGTCTGCCCGCTCGCGCCGTCGCAATCCGCAAATCGAGCCTCGTCTTGGCGAAGCACGTCCGTCGAAGCAGCGCGTAGTTCTCTCTAGCGCCGGCCGACGACGAGGTTGACCCTCGTCCCGCGCCGCTTGAGCGCACCCGCGCGCGGGCTTTGCGCGATCACGCGGCCAATGCGCCTCGAGCGCGCGCGCCGCACGCGGCCGACCGAGCAGTTCGCGCGCCGGATCGCCCTGCGGGCCCGGACGAGCGTCATCCCGATCACCCGCGGCACGCGGCAGCGCACCGGCGCGGGTGGTGGTGGTGGCGGAGGTGGAGGCGGCGGTGGTGGAGGCGGCGGTGGTGGAGGCGGCGGTGGTGGAGGCG
>CAZQAG010000123.1:0-4547 GCA_964591295.1 uncultured Gaiellales bacterium
ACGGTCTGATCGATTTGCGGAAGCATTCGTTGGCCGGGCTGGGTCACGATGAAGGGTGTCAATAACCCCGTTTCGACGCTGAATCCGAGTTTTGACACCCTTCACGCAAGGTAAGCAAAGGAGAGGAGCATCGACCGGTACTCCCAGGCCCAGCGAACGCCCTCACGGCTAGCGGTTCTTGCGCCGTTCAGCGGTTTCTGGTAATCGGGCGCGCGTGTGAACCAATAGCGTGTGAACCAATAAGAGGTAACAACAAGCCGAGCCGCGACCGAACAGGCACAGCGGAGGCGAACTGTTCCCGAATCTGCCGCAAGGTCGCTCCCGACGATGACCGCGTCAGGCAACGGGCAAGACTGTCACACAGTGGTGCTCGGCTACGCCTCGGTCTCGTCCGCGACGACCGTCTCGTTGGACTGGGAGGCGCCGCCGTGTGCCTCGACCTCGTCGTCGTCCTCGACGACGGCCTCGTTCACGTTTGCAGTCAGGCCGTGTGCCTCGACCTCATCGTCGTCCTCGACGACCGACTCGTTCACGTTAACTTGGACGCCGTGCGCCTCGACCTCGTCGTCGTCCTCGACGACCGACTCGTTCACGTTAAGTTGGACGCCGTGCGCCTCGACCTCGTCGTCGTCCTCGACGACCGACTCGTTCACGTTAACTTGGATGCCGTGCGCCTCGACATCTCTCTTGTCTTCGCCCATGGTTCTCTCCTTTCGAATGACTCGTCCAATACTAGACGGGTCTTTCAGCCTTTTTCTTCCCCCCGGTCCCTGGCGCGCAGAAGGGCGTCGTAGTTGCGACGCGTCGTGGCCAGGGTCGGGTGTCCCGGCTCGACACCGGCCTCGAGCACTTCGAGCGCCCGACGGTAGAGCCGCTCCGCCTCGTCGAAGCGCTCCTGCCGCCGACAGATGACGGCGAGGTTGTTAAGCGTGTTTGCGATCACCGGATGCTCCGGGCCGACGAGCTTCTCCTTCATCGCCAGCGAGCGCCGGTAGAGCGCCTCCGCCTCGTCGTCCGCGCCCCGCCGCTGGAGGATTGCAGCGAGGTTGTTCAGGTGCACCGACACCTCGTAGTGGTCCTCGCCAAAGACACGCTCGTAGACCGGTAGCGCTGCTCGCAGCAGTTCCTCCGCCTCTTCGTCCTTTCTCAGTGCGTAGAGGATCGAGGCGAGCGCGGCCTCGTCGGCGGCCGTCGCCGGATGGTCGCGACCGAAGAGCCGTCTACGGATCTCGACGGAGCGACGGGCATGCGGCTCCGCCTGCTCGTAGTTGCCGCGAGCATGCTCGAGCCCGCCAAGGTTGTGGTAGAGGCTCGCCACGCTGTAGTGCTCCTCGCCGACCGCTCGCTCGTTGATCGCGAGCGCCCTGCGATAGAGAGGCTCCGCCTCCTCGAAGCGCCCGGCGTACTTGAAGACGATGCCGAGGTCGTTGAGCGCGTCGCCGGTCTCGAGCGAGTCGGGGCCGCAGGCTTCCTCGGCGGCGGCGATCACCTCGCGGAGGATCGGCTCCGCCTTGTCGTAGTGCCCTTGCGCACGGTGGACGCTCCCCAGCCCGGCCCGAACCCGAATTCGGACCCGGTCTCGCCCCAGGCCCGGTGGAGCCTGGTCGGCCATGGGCGAGGCGCGCTGATAACCGTCCTCGGCCGCGGCGTACTCGCCGATGTCGCGCTGTGCGTCGGCGAGCGCGACGAGCGCGTCGGCGCGCTCGAGGGAGTCCCCGTCGCCTGCCAGCGCCAGCGCCTCGCGGGCCTTTGCCTCGGCCTCGCGGGCACGTCCCTGGTCGCGGTACACGCCGACGAGCCGGGCGCAAGCCCGGGAGCGCTGCACGTCGCTGGTCGCCGCCTCGGCGATGCGCTCAAACGTGGACTCTGCCTCGTCCTCGCGGCCGAGGTCGTGTTGCAGCCGACCGAGCTCGAGGAGCAGCTCGAAGCTCGGCGCGGGTTCCGCTACGGCCTCTCTGCGCGCGCTCTCGTAATCCGCCTGAGCGCGGAGCTCGAGGACCTGCTCGAGAACCTCAGTCACGAACGGGGCCTCCGACGACGTCGAGGTCCGTCGGAATGCTCGTCCGCAGACGCACTGCGACGAGCGCGCCGACTCCACAGGCAGCGATCAGCCCCAAGAAGAGCGCCGTCGGTTGCCCAGCGCCAAGAGCGATCCCGGCGACGAGCGGCGCAATGATGAAACCGGTCGTCCACGCCAAGGTGTAGAGCGCGTTGTACCGCCCGCGGAGGTGGTCCGGGGCGAGATCGTTCACGAGCGGCGGCACCGCCGGCGACATCAGCGTCTCGCCGAGGGCGAAGATCGCGGCGGCGCCGGCGAAGAGCGCGACCGCCGCCGTTCCGGCCAGCTCGCCCGCCAGGAGGGTCACGGCCCACGTCGTCCCCCAGAGCGAGAAGACGAGCACGAGGGCGGCGGTCCGGCGGCGGCCGTGGGCCAGCCGCAGGACCGGTAGTTGCAGGATCGAGACCGCGAGGGTGTTGACGGCGAAGGCGACACCAAGCTCGGCTGCGCTGATGCCGCCCTGCCCGGTGGCGAAGGCGGGGAAGGCGGCGTTGAAGCTGCCGTAGCCGACCACGCAGAGGAGGACGGTCAGCGCCAGGACACGCCGGAAGCGCGGGTCGCGAAGCACGGTCCGGTAGCGCGGCGTCTCGGCAGCCTCGCCGGCTGCCGGCGCGGCACGGGCCCCGATTCCCCTGAGCAGGACGAGGAGCGGCACGAAGGCGAGGAACGAGGCCGCATCGAGCAGATAGAGGATCTGAAAGCTGAGCGTGGACTCGAAGTCGACGACCGCCGCGGCGATCACGCAGCCGATCCCGAAGCCCGTGTTGAGGGTTGCGTGCCTGACGGCGAAGACGCTCGAGCGCTGCTCGGGCGTGACGGTGACGGCGAGGAGCGAGTCCTGCGCCGGCCAGATGACCGCCAGCCCGAAACCGGTCGTCGCGGCAGCTACGAACGCGTGCCAGGGGTCGGTCACGAAGGCGATTGCCGCGGTGCCGGTGGCGGATACCAGGAGCCCGAGGACCAACGTCTTTCGGGAGCCGATGCGGTCGACGAGGATCCCGGCGATCGGATTGCCGGGAAGGGCGGCGAGAGCGATCGTGGCGAGAGCCGCTCCGGCCAGCTCGAGGTCGAGCCCCCGGACGCGATGCAGGTAGACGACGAAGAACGGAAGCGTCAGGCCGCTGCCGAGCGCGGAGAGCAGGTCGCCGCTGAGGACGATCCATGCCTGCCGGGGCAGGTCGGGCAGCAGTCGGGGCGCGCCTATGAGGTAGATCGTGTCAGGCGCTCGCCAGGCTCACTTAATGACTTGACAGAAATATCACCCGGCAGCGCTTTCGCAGCGGGTCGAATGTGAGGCTAGGGGCGTCTTCCTTCCTGTAGAGGCTGCCTGGCCACGGCCCGATGAATCAGTTGGCCTCCGCTGCACTCCTTACGATTCCTCAACGTCCGTGGCGAACGAACTCGAATTCCAGGGGGACGTCCTGAAGTGGCGTGAGCGGTGTGCGGTGCGCGCGATCGTGTCGTAGATGGCGAGGCCGGCGTAGACGGAGCCGCCCTCGCAGTTGTGTAGAGCGAGATGTCCGTGCCGGGTCCTCGGACTCGAGATGGAGCAGTGCGGCGATGGTCAGGTTCGCGATCTGATCGTCGATCGGCGTGCCGAGGAAGATGATCCGCTCGTTCAGGCGCGGGCGGCGCGAGGGGAAGCGGCGAGGAGCTCGGCGTAGAGCGCGGCGATGCGCGCCGCGATCACCGGCCAGCCGTAGTGAGTATGGCTGTGGCGGTAGGCGCGGGCGCCCCGTCGCCGCCGCTCCTCCGCGTCCGACGCAGCGGTGACGAGCGCGTCCGCGAGCGCGTCCTCGTCGTCGGGTGGGACGAGCCAGCCGGTGCCCGCGGCGACGATCTCCGCCGGCCCGTGCGCCTCGACCGCGATCACCGGCAGCCCGCAAGACATCGCCTCGATGAGCACGAGCCCAAAGGCCTCGGCGACCGAGGGCAGGACAAGCAGGTCGGCGGCGTTCAGCGCCTGTGGGAGCAGCTCGTGCGGCCGCCAGCCGGCGAGGAAGACCTGGTCGTTCCCGAGGTCGCGGGCGGCGGCGAGCGGATGCTGCCCCTCCCACTCGCCGGGGTGGCCGCCGACGAGGATGAGCGGCAGCGGCCTGCCGAGCCGCTCGAGCGCCCGCGCGTGCGCCCCGACGAGAAGCGGCAGCCGCTTGACGGCGGTGTAGCGGCCCACATAGAGGAGAATCGCCTCAGCTTCGAGGAACGGCCAGAGATCCTCCTCCCGGTAGGCGACGGTGCCGGGAGTGCCGCTCTCATCCCAGCCCAGCGGTTCCTCGACGAGCCAGCGCCGCCAGTGGGCGAGCCGCGCGCTGCGGCCGAGCGGTCGCCGCTCGAACAGCTCGAGCTCGACCCCGCTCGGAAGCGTCTGGAGGCGCTCGAGCGGGACGCCGAGCAGGCGCGCGACCTCCATCGCCGCGCCCGGCGGAACGATCAGGCGCTCGCAGGCCTGGGCCCAGCGGCGCAGGCGGGCCGCCCAGCGGCCGGCGAA
>CAZQAG010000124.1:0-4506 GCA_964591295.1 uncultured Gaiellales bacterium
TCGAGTCGTCGCCCAGCTTGCGGCGCAGGCCGCTCACGTGGACGTCGAGCGTCTTCGTCGAGCCGAACCAGTTCGTGTCCCAGACCTCGTCGATCGCCCGTTCACGCGTGATGACCGAGCCGGCGTTCGCCATCAGCAGGTACAGCAGCTCGAACTCCTTCCGGCTGAGCTCGAGTACGTCGCCGTCCTTCGTCACCTCGCGCTTGGCCGGATCGAGCCGTAGCTCTCCCACCTCGACCGGCTTGTCGTCGGGCCGTGTCGGAGCGTCGACGCGGCGGAGAACGGCGCGAATTCGCGCTGCGACCTCGCGGGCGCTGAACGGCTTCACGATGTAGTCGTCGGCGCCGAGCTCGAGTCCGACGACGCGGTCGGCCTCCTCGCCCCGGGCCGTGAGCATGATGATCGGCACCTGCGAGCGCTGCCGCAGCTCACGGCAGACGTCGAAGCCGGACCCGTCCGGAAGCATGACGTCCAGGAGGACGAGGTCCGGCTGGATGCGTCCGGCGAGCTCGAGCGCCTCGGCGGCGGTCGCTGCGACCTTCGTGTCGAAGCCCTCGCGGCCGAGCGCCTCGGCGAGCGGCTCGGTGATCGACGTCTCGTCCTCGACGAGCAGGATCGTGCGTTTTCGCTGCATGACGGGATTTTGCCGATTGGGGCGCCGGATAGCGAAGCGGCCCCGATGGGGCGGGGCCGCTTCTTGTGCTCGTCGACTGGGCGACGAGTCTGGGAGGGGAGAGGAGGAGCCCTTAGTCGTCGTGGTCGTCTCCGCCGCGGCCTGGCCCGGAGTTGTCGCTCCCTGGGCCGGAGTTGCCTCCGCGGTTGTCGTCATTACCGCGATTACCCCCATGGCGGTTTCCGCGATCGTCGTCGCCGCGGCGCTGTGCGCCCGGCGCGCCGGTGCACCGAGGATCGTTGGCGTGCTCGGCTTCGTCGCAGGGGCCGCTGATGTCGGGGGTCGTCTGGCCCGTGCTCGTCTGGCCGGTGGTCGTCTGGCGGTTCGTCTGAGTGACGTCACCGCTGGTAGGCGTCGACAGGGTCGGCGTCTCGATCGAAGGGGTGTCGTTGCTGCCGCCGCTGGTCAGGGCGCCGGCGGCAGCGACACCTGCGAAGAGCAGGATCGCGCTGATGAGAATCGCCGCCTTCGTCATGCTGCTCACTTCCTTCCATGGTGCGTTGAGTTCTTCCAGCTAAGAGTTCCCGGACCCCGCCCAAGCCCGGGATATGCCAAGGGAAAGCCTCGGTAAAGCTTCAAAAGCCAGACATGTCCGGTGTCTGACCCCGGACATGTCTCCGAAGGGCATGCCGCTCGGCGGACTCTCCAACGACAGCGGCGTTTGGCCCGTCTGCAAGCGCCATGTCCGGTGTCAGACGCCGGACTGGTCCAGAAGGGGCCTCTGGCTATACTGCGCGGCCGGCCATGGCAGTCCCCAAGCGAAGACAGACGAGCACCCGCCGCGACAAGCGAAGGGCCACGCATCGCCTGAAGGCGCCTCGTGTCAACGAGTGTCCGGTCTGCCACCAGCCGAAGCGGCCGCACCGCGTCTGCCCCACCTGCAAGACGTACCGGGGCCGCGAAGTCGAGCCGCTCCGGACGCCGGCTCCGTAACGAGGCGATGACCGGTCCAGTTCGTGTGGCGGTCGACGCCCTGGGCGGCGACCGGGGCTCGGAGGAAATCGTCGCGGGCGCGCTCGAGGCTGGGTCGAGCTCGATTCAGCCGATTCTGTACGGCCCTCCCGGCCTCGACACGAAGGGGCTTCCGCTCGTCGAGGCCGCGGACACGATCGGGATGCACGAGAAGCCCGTCGAGGCAGTGCGGGCCAAGCCCGACAGCTCGCTCGTCTCTGCGTGCCGGGCGGTGGGTGACGGCGATGCCGAAGCAGTCGTCTCCGCCGGGAACACCGGAGCAATGCTCGCCGCGTCTCTATTCCACATCAGGCGGCTTGCTGTGGTCGACCGGCCGGCGATCGCAGTCGTGCTACCTGCCCGGGCTGGGCCGTCCGTCCTCCTGGACTCCGGGGCGAATGCGGATGCGCGGCCCGAGCACCTGTTTCAGTTCGCCCAGATGGGCTCGATCTTCGCCGAGGAGCTGCTCGAGATTCCGAACCCCGAGGTTCGGCTGCTATCGATCGGCGAGGAGCCCGAGAAGGGAAACCAGCTCACGCTCGAGGCGCATGCGCTGCTCGCCGCCGGCGATCTCAACTTCGGCGGGAACGTCGAGAGTCGTCATCTCCTGAGCGACGCCGGCGATGTCGTCGTCTGCGACGGCTTTACCGGGAACATCTGCTTGAAGCTGATGGAGGGAACGATCAAGACGTTGCTGGAAGGACTCCGCGAGGAGATCACCTCCTCGAAGCGCGGGAAGATCGGAGGGCTTCTGATCAGGCCCTCGGCACGTCGTCTCCGCGAGCGGCTCGACCCCGACACGTACGGCGGGGCCTACCTCCTTGGCCTGCGCGGCCTGGCCGTGATCGCACACGGAAACTCGTCTCGCACCGCGATCGCGAATGCGATTCGCCTTGCCGCACGGGGCGTCGAGCACCGCCTCGTCGAACGGCTGGCCGAGCGCCTGGGCGTGACCGTGTTAGCATCCGCGCGCTTCAAGTAGCCGCGCCAGGCTAAGGCCTGGCACGGTGGATGAAAGTTCCCCGAGTCCCCAAGCGAGGTGAAATGGCCGCGACGCGCGAGGAAGTGTACGAGCGTGTGAAAGAGGTTCTGAGCGAGCAGCTCGGCGTAGACGACGACGCCATCAACGACGAAGCGTCGTTCCAGGAAGACCTCGAAGCGGACTCGCTCGACCTCGTCGAGCTGATCATGGAGCTCGAGGATCAATTCGGGATCAAGATCTCCGACGAGGACGCCCAGAAGATCCAGACAGTCGGTCAGGCCGTCGACTACGTCACCTCGCACCAGTAAGGCAAGCCTCGAGACCCTGATCGCCGAGCTCCCGGCCGAGCGCCTGGGGCACGTCTTCACGCACACGTCGTGGGCGCCCGACCGGGGGTCGTCCTACGAACGGCTCGAGTTCCTGGGCGACAGCGTCCTCGAGCTCGCAATCGCCCGCGAGCTGTACGAGCGCTTTCCGGACTATGCGGAAGGAGAGCTGGCGAAGATCCGCTCGCATGTCGTCTCGCGCGCCAGTTGCGCCGTCGTGGCGCGGGACCTCGGCCTGGGCGAGCGACTGGCCGACCAGGCCGTCGACGTCCCCCAGGACGAGCTCGGGCGTCTCTCGGAGAACCAGAACGTCCTCGCGGCTCTGCTCGAGGCAGCGCTGGGAGCGCTCTTCCTCGAGCTCGGGTTCGAGAAGATCGAAGACGCCGTCGTGGCCGCGTTCCAGGGCCGCATCGAGTACGCACGGACGACGTACGTCGATCACAAGACCGAACTTCAAGAAGCGGTTGCGCGCCTCGGGCGCTCGGTGACCTACTCGGTGCTCGATGTGGACGGCCCGCCGCACGACCGGACGTTCACCTGTGCGGCTGTGGTCGACGGCGAGGAAGCCGGCATAGGGAGGGGCCCGTCGAAGAAGGCGGCAGAGCAGGAAGCGGCCCGCGAGGCGCTCGCCAAGCTGTCCACTTCCTAGTTTCTGCGGCGCGCTGGCGCTACCGTGTACCGAGGCATGAGGAAAGGGGTTGCTCAGTCAGTCGCTCTGGCGAGCCTTTCGGCGCTTGCCGTCGCGCTGGTCACGACGCCGCTCGGGACGGGCGCGACGTCGAAGCGCGCGACCGTGGAGGCGAGCAAGGCGCAGTCCGCCAGAGGCCCCCGCGGCCCCAGGGGGAAGCGCGGATTCCGGGGACGCCGCGGCTTCAGAGGATTCCTCGGAGCTCCGGGCGCGAGCGGCGCGCAAGGCATTCAAGGGCCACAAGGAGTGCAGGGCCCGAGCGGGTTGCTGAGCTCAGCCGACCAGCTACAGGGACTTCCCTGCACGCAGAACAACGCGCCGGGCGTTGTGATTACTTCGCGGACGAATGACCCGGCGACGACCGGCGCGACTTCACTCAACCCGCAGTGCGCGTATGCCGACGGCTACGAACCGAACAACACGCGGGCAGAAGAGAGCAATCTGGCTAGCCTCATCGGCATCGGTATGTCCATCTTCCCGGCCGACGAGGAGGATTGGCTCGCCTCATCGTTCGACGGCGGTGCCTCAACCGCTGCCCTTTATTTCACCATTCTTGGGGGGATTCAGCCGACAATGGACGTTTACCGCGACGCCGTGCTGGTCGCGAGTGGCGTCAGCTGCGCGTCGGGGGTGCTCACGCCAGGAGTTCACAACTACGAGGTGCGAGTCGTGGGCGCCGGCGTCGCGAGCTATGTCCTGAGCTCTAGTCCCACCTGCCCGACCTAGCTCGAGGGCGACACGCGCCGACGAGCGCCTGAGTAGCTCTCGTCTCTTCTTGGGTTCACCGCGAGTGGCGTCCTGGCCTCGCGTCAGACTTCCTCCCGCGTGCACCTGCGAGCGATCAAGCTGCGCGGCTTCAAGTCGTTTCCGGACCCTGTCGAGGTTC
>CAZQAG010000125.1:0-4409 GCA_964591295.1 uncultured Gaiellales bacterium
CCCACCCACGCCCCAGCCGAGGACGCCGAGGCCGTTGATCATCGTGGTGTGCGAGTCGGTGCCGACGAGCGTGTCGGGGAAGGCCAGCCGGCCGCGCGTCTCGACCACGCGGGCGAGGTACTCGAGATTGACCTGGTGGACGATGCCGGTGTTCGGCGGGACGACCTTGAAGCTCGCGAACGCCGTCTGGCCCCAGCGCAAGAAGGCGTAGCGCTCGCGGTTGCGCTCGAGCTCAAGCTCGGCGTTACGGCGGATCGCGACTCGGGTCGCGAACTCGTCGACCTGGACCGAGTGATCGATCACGAGCTCGGCGGGGAGGAGCGGGTTGATCCGCGCGGGGTCGCCGCCGAGGTCCTGCATCGCGTTCCGCATCGCCGCGAGGTCGACCATCGCGGGCACGCCCGTGAAGTCCTGCAGCAGCACACGTGAAGGTCGGAAGGAGATCTCCCGCAACGGCTCCTCCCCAGCCGCCCACGTCGCCAGCGCTTCGACGTCCTCCTCTTCGTGGTGGCGGAGCACGTTCTCGAGCAGGACCCTGAGCGTGTAGGGAAGACGAGCGACGTCGAAGCGGTCCTCGAGCGCGCGTAGCCGGAAGATCTCCCAGCTACGGTCGCCGACCACGAGGGCGGATGAGCCCATCGCCACCGCCTCCTAGTGGCTCATCGTGCTGGTTTCCGCGGGGTCGGCGTCAGCGGCGGGCGTCCGCACGGCTGTGAGATAGCGTCTCCACGCCGAGGCGCCGGCTGGGAGGACCCCACCGCTCCCTCAACGCTCCCCTCGTTCAGAAGCCGGTAGAAGAGGCGCCACGCCTGCTCCTCCTGCTCACGCGTGCTCGCTGCCTCGAGCATCCTGCGGATGCGCAGGTGCCACGCCGCGAGCTTCGGGCTGTCCGAGTGGTCGAGGCGCCCGAAGGCGCAGCGTCCCTCGAGGACGGCGCCGCCCGGCTCCCAGAGCGGGCAGCGCTCCTCGGTGCACACCTCGACCCGCCCCAGCGCGGACTGAAAACGGCAGAGACTCGCTCGGGGTACGAGCTGCTGTAGCACTATGAGGCGATCGTGAAGGCGTCTCCGCCTCCGGGCATCAGAAGGAGCGCGGATCGTGGTTGCGGAGAACTACGGACGCGAATCCGGTTGCCGAAGCTTAATGGCACCGAGGCCGGGGAATGAGCACGGCCCTATCGGCCCACATCATCAGAGCGAAGAAGCCCAATACTGCCACGAGGATGCCGAGCAGGAGCGCGGCGACTTTGTGCGAGGGCGCCCAATTCGGTCTCGACCGGCGCTGATATCTAGAGGCGGGGGCTGCCTTTGTGTCTCCTCAGGGGTCGCGGGTCTGGGGGCGACGAGCGCGAAGGGCGTGTCGACCGTTCCACCGGTTGCCACAAGACGGCGCAGCTGCTGCCAGATAAGCCCACCGCTGCCGCCGAGCCACGAGCCAGACTGCGAGCAGGACGGTCGCGGCGGCCCCGTAAATAACGACGTAGAGGACAAGCGGCAACTCGAGGACTCCAAAGAAAACCAAGTCGGCGAGGAGCCCGACGACGACCAAGGCAACGACCCAGCGCCACGGGATCCCGCCGAGTGGCGGTCGTGCGTCCGCCGCGTGCCTCACTCCGGTCGATGACAGCGGCCGGTTCACGCCCTGATCGTCTCGGCACTGATACCGCGAGCGCATCGGCGGCAATACCGA
The DNA here is from genome assembly GCA_964591295.1 of uncultured Gaiellales bacterium. GTDB lineage: Bacteria > Actinomycetota > Thermoleophilia > Gaiellales > Gaiellaceae > VAXT01. Next base: position 1,690 of record CAZQAG010000125.1, read on the forward strand.
TTGCGACTGCGGGTAATCCGCAAGAGAGCGGCCGCCAAGGAACCGGCAGCCGAAACTCGCGGTGGCGGCATCCACACCAGCCACGCTCACCATCGGAGCGGAACCCGTTTAGGCGAACTTCCCGGCTTCCCTTGCCGAGCGCTTCAGATCGAGGGCCATGTGCCAGCCTGGCGAGGGTCCAGTTCGACCTCAACCCTGACGGCGCCCTCCCTTTCGAGCCGCGGGGGCGACTCCGAGAGCCCCATCCGCGCGGCCAGGAACCGGCCCAGGTGTCGGCCGACGATCTTCGCGGGAGGCCACCAGAGCGCCTCCGTGCTTTCGGTCGACACGTCCTTGCCGACCTCACCCCGGAGGTAGCGCGGAAACATCCCCGTCAGGAGGAGGCCGCGCAGAACGGGCCTGAACGGCGTCGGCTCCACAGGCGCTCCCGCCTGCACAGCGATCGCCTCGGCCGCGGCATCCGCCTGCTGCGCTGCGATCCCTCCCTGCTTCACTGCGAACTGCGTGAGGTCGCCGGCGGCGTAGACGTCATCAAGACCCGTCACGCGTCCGTGCTCGTCCGTCCGCACGAAGCCCTCGCCGTCATGTGGCACGCCGGGGATGCGTGGGCCCTCGAGCCGGGGCAGGGCGACGACGCGGTCCGCCTCGATCCGGCCCTCGGGCACGACCTGCAGCGCGCCTAGTTCAAAGCTCACCGGTGTCGTGCGCACCCGCAGCACGATCCCGCGGATCTCGAGCAATTCCCGGATGGCGCCGCTTGCTGCCCTGCCGAATAGGCCGAGCGGAGCGTCCTCGGGCGTCACGACGGTGACCTCGGCTCCCATCGTTCCACGGTCGGTTAGGTAATTCGCCGTTAGGAGCGCGAGCTCGTAGAGCGGGAGCGGCCACGCCACGCCGGCTGGGAGCGCGAACGCCAGACTTCGAACGTCCCCGGTCACGGCCTCCTCGAGCAGCGCTCCGAACGCGGGGCCGTCTTCCGGGCCGCGGAAGGTGAGCGCGTTCGGCACGGCCTCGCGCGGGCGCGACCCCAGCGCGAGCAGGAGCACGTCGTACGACAGCTCCTCGCCCTCGCGCGTCGCGACGACGCGTCGGTGGGGATCCACAGAGACGACAGCCCCCCGCCGCAACTCGGCGCCTGCCTCTCGCGCGAGCGCCTGCAGCGGGAAGCGCCGCACCTCGCCGGCGCGGAACGGCTCGGCTACAGCGAGCGGGCGATAGGTGAAGTCAGCCTCCGGGGCGAGGAGCTCTACAGACACGCGCTCCTCGGCCAGGGCGCGCAGCGCGAGCGTCGCCTCGAACGCGGCCACGCCGCCGCCCGCGACGAGGACACGTAAAGGGCTCCGTCGGCCTGATTGCACCGGTTCTCCTTTGCTCACCAACCACGGAAGCGTCTCGCTCCACGCGAGCGGCGGCATCCGGGTAGGCGCTGATCGGGCGACGGGAAACCCGCAGCCGGTAGCACCCGCGCGAACGCCGGTTTCAGGCGGCGATGATCCCGAGTGCGGCCTCGTCGATGTCCTGAGCGCCAATACGCTCGACGCTAGCGCAGGCGCAATCAGTGATTTACCCGGACGGGGTATCGGTACCGTCGCCGATGGCGGCCGGCGCGCGATCGCGCAGGATCTGGGCAGGAAACTGATCTCAAGGAGGTTCCCCATGTACTGGCACGACGGCTTCGACTGGTTCTGGATGAGCTTCATGATGGTGTTCTGGGTGGCCGTGCTCGGCGTAGCGGTCTACATCGCGGTCAAACTCGCCCAGCGCGACCGCGACGGGAAGACCCACCGGTGAGCGTCGCGGCCGTCGAGCGGCCACCGACCCTCGTGGGTCGCGCATGGGACCCCGCAGCTCACCGGCATCGAGGCGTCCCGCAGAGCGGCCGCGTTGCGGGTCGACGACCGGGTCTGCTCGACGAGAACGCGCGTCTCGCGTCCTCCGAGCGTGATCGTCGGGCGGAAGCTCGCCGGCCGAGCGCTCGCGGACGTGGGCGCGACGTGCAGGCCGACGAATTCCTCGAGCTCGGCACGACAGACGATCGCGCGATCGTGCAGGCGCTCCAGAAGCTCGTCGCCTACGGCGAGCGCCAGCAGATCTTCTTGACCTGGGCGTCCGTCAATTGGCCTTGCCGCATGGAACGCGGGGGCGAACACGGTCTACCGTGCCCGCCCGCGGGGGTTGGCTGGTCGCGCAGGCCGACGGTGCGGTGGTCGACCCGGCGGACTTGACGTCGGCCGTCCGTGGCCGATGTCAGGCGTCCGGGGGTGGCCTGGTATTAGGGGCCGCTACTCCGCGGTGAAGGCGGCGTACTGCTTGGCCTTGGTGTAGTGGCCCGGCAGGTTGCAGTGCAAGATGTACTTCCCGGCCTTGAGGTCCACGGTGAGCTCGGCGCCCCAGCCCCCAGCGCGGATGCGGTGGTCTGCATCGCCGGGCTTCTTATCCGAGGGAACGATCGGTGGCGTCGCGTAGGGGGCTTCGCCGACGATGTTCTCCTCGACGAGGTCCGCTTCGTCCTCTTCCTCATTGATCGGAAGATCGCCGGCCGCGACACCGTCGACATTGGAGTAGACGATAAACTCGTGGTAGAGCTCACCCACGTTGGTGACGGCGAACGTCACTTTGCCGGCCTCCACCGTCGTCTGATCGGGCTTGACGAAATAGGTCGAATCCGACTCGCCCAGCTCCACCTTGACGACCTTGCCCTTGTCCGCGGCGCTCGTCGA
>CAZQAG010000126.1:0-3953 GCA_964591295.1 uncultured Gaiellales bacterium
CTCAAAGGGGGCCCGGATGTCCTCTCAGGCGTTCACAACGTGTGTAGGCGTGTCAATTAGCTAGCGCGCCAGGGTCGAGACGAGGAAGATCGCTCCGAAGCCGGCGGCGGTCAGCGCGACGCGAAGTCGGGAGGGGTGCTGGTGCGCCTCCGGGAGCAAGTCGGTAGCGCCCATGAACAGGAAGAAACCGGCATAGAGCGCAAGCAGGTGGCCGAGCGCGTACTCGGAGATCGTGAGCGACGCACCCACGATGGCGCCGAGCAGCGGAGCGAAGGCGTCGACGGCCAGCCACCTCAGGGCCTTCCGCCGGTCGCCGCTCTGGCTGAGGATGAAGCTGACGGTGTTCATCCCGTCCGCGAAGTCGTGTGACACGACGGCCAGGAAGACGAGCAGGCCGGTCGTCGAGTCCAGGCCGAACGCGAGCCCGATTCCGAGCCCGTCTGTGAAGCTGTGCAGTGACAGGCCCGCCGCTCCGAACACTCCCACCTGGGCATGCCCGCGGGCCTGCTCCGGCTCGTCTCGGTGATGGAGAACGAGGAACCGCTCGGCGAGGAAGAAGGCGAGAAATCCCGCGCCCACGAGCGTGGCAACGCGCTGCGAGTCGTCGACCGCGTCGAACGCCTCTGGCATGACGTCGAAGATTGCGACCCCGACCACGATGCCTCCGGTGAGCGCGATCAGCGTCGTCAGTTCGCGCCGCAGCTTGAGCGCAACCGCACCGCCGACGAAGGTCGAGACGACCGTGAGCGAGGCGAGTGGGATTGCGATCCAGGTCACGGGTGGTGATTCTCACTGTCGAGCGACGCGGCGTGGGGAAAATGCGTGTCGGCGTCGCGCCGATGCTTGATAATGGCTGGCGTGGTCCGGTTCGTCCCAGTTGCCCTAGGGCTCGCTCTGCTCGTCTCCTCCGTCGGCTTGGCCGGCGCGACCAGGTCCGAGAAGGCATCGACGGTCTCCGCGAGAGGGTTCGCCGTCCAGGTGGCCGTCCCCGGGCAGGCCGGCGGCTCTTCCGCCTTCGTGTCGGCTCCGCCGGATGGGGTCGTAACCGGCTCGTTCGCCTATCCAGCCGACGGCTCGGTCGTCAGCGCTGGATCCGTGACCTCGGGCGCATTCACGTCGTTCGGCTCCTCGGCCAGCGCGAACGCAACGTCCGATATCTCCACGGTCAGCATCTTCGGCGGTGACGTCACCGCCGCCACGGTGGCCGTGAAGGCGGCGGCCTCGGCCAACCCGCGCTCCTCGGCGTCGGATTCCGCCGGCTCGGCCGTGACCGGGCTCGTCATCCAGGGACAGCCCATCACTCCGGGCTCAGGCACGCAGTTCCCGATCGGCGACTGGGGTTACGTGCTGACGCTCCAGGAGGGGCGGGCCTCGCTCGACTCCCCGGAAGCAAAGGGGGCGCGGGCATTCGTCACCGGCCTGCAGGTGCGGCTCACGGCCGACCACTACGGGCTGCCCGCGGGCACCGAGGTGATGATCGGTTACGCGGAGGCGTCGGCCGAGGTCGACACCGCCGCCGAGCCGGAGCCCCCGCGCAAGCGTGTGACGCCGACGAAGCCGAGAAAGAAGGCTTCGACCAACAAGAGCAAGAAGGTGCGAGGGCCAGGAATCGGAGCCGAACAGCCTGGCCTCGTGATCCGGCCGCCGCAGGCCGTTACGCCGCGACTGACGGCCGGCGGCTACGTCTTCCCCGTGTACGGGACCGCTTCCTATGGCGACACCTACGGAGCGCCGCGCGGGACTATCGCCTCAGGCTGGCACCACGGCGCGGACATCTTCGCTCCGCTCGGCGCTCCGGTTCTCGCTGTCGCCGATGGCACGATCTTCTCGGTCGGCTGGAACAGGGTCGGCGGTTATCGCTTCTGGCTCCGCGACCACGAAGGCAACGAGTTCTATTACGCACACCTCTCGGCGTACTCGCCGTTCGCCGTGAACGGACGGGAGGTCAAGGCCGGCACGGTGATCGGGTACGTGGGAAATACAGGCGACGCAAACGGCACCCCGTATCACGTGCACTTCGAGATCCACCCGGTCGGCCTTCTCTATCTCGGCTACGACGGGGCGGTCAATCCCGATGAGTACCTGAACGCGTGGCAGCGAGTCCAGGACGTGAAGTTCGCCCAGGTCGCGGGCTTTGCCGCGCCTGTCACCTCTGTCAGCACCGCGCCGAAGCCGGGTGCGATCCTGCTCTCGGCCACCGACATCTCGACGGCCGACGGGCTCGACCCGGGCTCGCTCAAGCGCGCGCTCGAGCAGGCCAACGAGCCCCGCGGCTAGCTCCTCGCTTCCCGAGGAACAACGTTCCGGGGCCTAGACGGACACCCCGGCCGGCTGACTACTTCGCGTTGTCCTGGCGGTACTCGAACTCCTCGCCCTCGCCGAAGACCTTGTCCTGAAGCCAACGGCGGGTTCCCGGCCCCGTGACGGGGTTGAAGAGGAGGCCGAGAGCGATCCCGGTGATGAGAAGCGTCGCGTTGCGCCCACCATGTGAGTCTTTGCCCTGGACGCGGTCCGCGGCGTCGCGAAGGTCTTCGATCGCCTCGCGCAGCTGGTGCTGGATGTCCTTGTCCGTGGCGACCCTGGCCGCCGCGGCGCCGAACGCGCGTCCGCCGAGCAACTGGTCGTAGATGTCGCGCGCGGTTGCGATCGCGCTCTTCACGTCCTCGCGGACCTTTTCGTCCTTGAGGGCACGCTCGATGTAGGGCCTTGCGTCGCTCGCCCTGTCTTTAGCTCGGTCTTGAAGTTTGGCCATCTCAGATTCCTTTCGGATCGTGTCCCAGCGACTCTACCCGCCGTGTCGAGCCCTCAAACGGCTATCTGGCGGGCTTGGCGGCTGCTGCCTTGCGCGTGCGGGAGATCGGCTGGGCTGCGGCCGGTTTCGGCAAGGCGCCGTTGAACGCGACGTCGAGAACCTCCTGGATCCAGTCGACCGGAATGAACTCGATCTCCTTGCGCGTCTCTGGGGGCAGCTCTTCGAGGTCCGACTCGTTCTCGCGGGGGAAAATCACCTTCGGGATCCCGGCACGCTGGGCGGCAAGCGCCTTCTCGCGAAGGCCTCCGATCGGCAGCACCTGCCCGGAGAGGGTCAGTTCGCCCGTCATCGCGACCTCTTCGGACACGGGCTTGCCGGTGGCTACCGACGCGATCGCGGTCGCCATCGTGACTCCCGCTGAAGGCCCGTCTTTCGGCACAGCGCCGGCAGGGACGTGGACGTGGATGTCGTTCTCGCCGAACCAGTTCGGGTCGATCCCGAGCATGGGCCCGTGCGTGCGCACCCAGGAGTGCGCGGCCTCTGCGGACTCCTGCATCACCTCGCCGAGCTGCCCCGTCACCTTCAGGCGCCCGCCGCCGGGATACGCGGTTGCCTCGATGAAGAGGACGTCTCCGCCGATCGTGGTTACGGCAAGACCGGTCGCGACTCCCGGCTCGGATGTGCGCTTGCGGACGTCGGCGAGGAACCGGCGCGGCCCCAGCCGCTCGCGAACGAGCTTGTCGTCAGCGCTCATGTGCTCCGTCTCGCCCTCGGCGATCCGGCGCGCCGCCTTTCGGCAGACAGCGGCGATCTGTCGCTCCAGCTGGCGCACTCCCGCTTCGCGCGTGTACTCGCGGATGATCACGCGGAGGCCCTTCTCGGTGAACGTGAGCTGCTTGCGCTTGACCCCGTGGGCCTTCAGCTGCTTCGAGACGAGGTAGCGCTTGGCGATGCCGAGCTTCTCGTCCTCGGTGTAGCCCGAGAGCTGGATCACGTCCATGCGGTCGAGAAGCGGCGGCGGGATCGTGTCGAGCTGGTTCGCGGTGCAGATGAAGAGCACCTTCGAGAGGTCGAACGGAAGGTCGAGGTAGTGGTCGCGGAAGCTCGAGTGCTGTTCGGGATCGAGCACCTCGAGCATTGCGCTCGCGGGGTCACCGCGGAAGTCGGCGCCCATCTTGTCGATCTCGTCGATCAGGAACAC
>CAZQAG010000127.1:0-3846 GCA_964591295.1 uncultured Gaiellales bacterium
AGGAGGCCCGGATGTCCTCTCAGCCGTTCACAACGTGTGTAGGCAGAACAACTAGTAGGAGGCGCGGAGCTCAACCCAGTCGAGCTCTCGGCGGCAGAGAACGCCGGCCCTGCTCAGTGGCACCTCGGCCGGCTCGGCATCGACCTCCTGGCTGAAGACGAGCGGGCCGAACGCCCACGCGTCGCCTCCCGTCCCGGGCCGGAGACCGCCGGGTTGGTAGATCAGCCGGGCGCTGTGCCTGCCCGCGGTCAGCGGAGCGTGCCCGAGCGAGAAGAACTGCCCGCCGTAGCTGAGCCGGTGCCACGCGCGCGCCACCCGAACGCCGTCGATCACCACGTCGAGACGGCCGCGGAACGATCCGCCGATCCAGACCTCGTACCGGGCCGTTGCGGGCAGGTGGATCCCCGCGTCGAGGCGTCCGCCACCGCCGGGGACGACGACGTTGGGATCCGAGGTCGGCAGCCAGTTCGGAGGAAGCGTTCCTGCCGTGAGCGGCAGGACGACGGCTGCCGCTCGGGCAGGAGCGGCGAGGAACCCGCCTCCACGAAGCCGCCGGAGCCGCCGGATCTCGCGGCACGAGGGCTTGGCGATCGGTGTTGCCGTCGTCCCGAGCGGAAGGTGCTTCATGATCTTCTCCGCCGCGGCGGTCCGCTCCCAGACTTCGTAGTAGCGGCCGCGCCATGCGAGCGCGTACGGCGCCGGAGGCCGACTGGCGAGCGGCGAGCGGCGCAGGACGATCGTCCTGTACGTGAGGAGCCCCTCCAGCTCGAAGGCGTCGAGGTCGGCGGTGGCCCCCTTGCTGAGCGCTGTGCCGTCGCGAAGCGGCACGATGCGCCGGCGGAGCTCAGAGGCTCCTTCCGCGTCCAGCCGCCTGAGGAAGTGGCGCACGCCGTAAGGCTGGTACTCCGTCATCAGCGCGGGGCCGCGGCCGGCAAACCTCTCGCCGATCTGTTCCAGCTCGGCCAGCTGTCCGCGCGGGGCAAGGTTCACCTCACGGTAGGCGAGCGCGTTCGACCACGCGACGCCGCCGACGAGGACCACGCCGAGCACGGCGGCTTCGACACGGCGCCCGCGCGTGAACAACGCCGCAGCACCGACTCCCGCGGCCAGCAGCACGGCAGGAGCGCCGACGGCAAACGCCTTCGCTGCGACCCAGGGCGAGCCGAACACTGCGAACGCCACCGCGGAACCAACCGCTGTTGCGGCGAACAGCGCGATCCCCCAGGCGCGGGCCAGAGCCACCGCGAAGAGGCCGACCACGGCGGCGAGAACGACGACGCCGATGAGGACGTAGGTGAGCTCCATGTCGGGCGGACTGAAGCGGAAGTCGCCCGCCGGCCAGATGCCCACGACCTGGAGCAGGCTGAGCGGCGCGACCAGGTTCCCGAGCTCGCTCTCGTTGCGGAGAGGCTCGTTGGTCGTCGACGAGAGCAGGTAGCGGCCGACCGTGAGAGCGGGAAGGAGGAGGAAGGCGAACGCGCCTGTGCTCCAGGCCAGGGCCCGAAACCGCCTTGCCCGCACGAGGGCGACCAGGACGGCGAGCGCGGGCACGACCACCCACACTGCTCCACCGACGCTCAGGACGCCGAGGAGCGCGGCACCGGCGACGGCGAGCGGTAGCAGCTCCCGGTCGGACGACTCGCGGCGAAACGCAGGCCTGCAGAGCACTGCCACGAGCGCGATCAGCGGCGCCGCCGCGAGCTCCTTGACCCCGCCCCAGAGGCTGTAGCCGTAGAGGAGGGCGGGCTGCGCGGCGAGGAAGGCGACCCCGGCGCGAATCGGTCGCGAACCGACTGCCAGCCCTGCCAGTTCGTACAGCACGAGACCGAGAAGGGCGGCAAGGAATGCCACGTACGGCTGGAAGACCCAGGCGACATCCTGCCCGACGAGCGCCGCCCCGATCCCGAGCGGCAGGAGAGAGCCGAGGGGGTAGTAGGGGAGGTTCAGCGCGACCGTCGCCTCGTAGGAGGAGGGGGCCAGCCCCTCCACGCTGCGGCCATGCTCGAGCGCGCGGTCGACGAGACCGAGGAACGTCGCGGTGTCGTCGAGCTTGATGTACCCGGCGAACGTGGCCTCGCCCGAGAGCACCACAGGCGCCGCGAACACGGCGAAAGCGCCGAGCGCCGCAGCGGCTGCCCACCCGTCGAGCCGCGGACGCTTCCAGGGGTACGCGGACGCAAGGCCGAGCGCCGCCAGGGTGAGCACGAGTGGAACGGTCAGCCGCGCTGTCGTGGAGGAAAGCGTGGCGAACTGAGCGGCCACCACGAGCACCGCAAACCCGGCCGGCAGCAGCAGAGCACGTGACAGCGGAATGCCCACGGCCCGCTCGAGGAGCAGGCCGCAGCCGAGGCTCAGGACGGCAAGGACTGCCGGGAAGGCCACCCAGCAGAGGACGAGCGTCACTGCTCTACCCCCTCACCCCGGGGCGCCGCTCAGCCGACCGGTCGAACCTGGCCCGAGAGGACGAGCCTGCGGGCCACGTCGGCCGAGGGGTGGTACACCTCGACCTGGTAGCGGCCTTTCGGGTACCCGATGTAGATACTGGTCGGCTTCCTCTCGCTGAAGACCATGAGGCCGCCGCGTGGAAGCTTGACGTTCACGGCGCCCTTCGCCTTCGCCGCGCGCTTGAGCTCGGCGAAGGCGGCCGCTCGCGGATACGTCCCGACCGTCAGGAACTTCGCCCGGGAATCGCCGGCTTGCGTGCCTGCCGGGAGGTACCGGACGTAGACGCGGCCGTCCGCCGTGCGCGTCAGCTCGTAGGAGTTGACGCCACGTGCCCCCGCCCAGTAGACGGGGTGATCGACGGAGGCGGCGAAAGTCTTCAGCTCGTCCGCTGCGACCAGTCTCGCGGGCCCGGGCGCCGCAGACGTCTTCGGCGAGTCGTCGCTGCCGCGGAGCAGGATCCAGGCGACGAGGAAGACCAGGAGTCCGAGCGCTGCGAGAACGCCAAAGCGCAGCTGGCGGTTCGTCGCGGGGGTGGGTGTCGAGCGGGGAGTGGTCATCGGCGGCGTTGCGGGCTGCGTCATCTCGGTGACTATTCCATGCTCAGGTGCGAGATCCTGTTTCTGCGGGGCGTCGTTCTGCATCGAGTCTCCTTTGGTTTCGCCGTGACGATTTCGAGGCCTACGGCGTGTAGAGGGCGCCCCACGAGCCCGTCTTGATCGTGACGGTGTTGCCTCCGACCTCGGAGTTGAAGCGCGGCAGCAGCGTGCCGCCGGAGGCGCCGGTCGTGATCGTGCCGTAGATCCGGGCCAGGTAGGTCGTGTTCACGACGTCGACGCCGGTGCTGATCACCGCGTCGTTGTAGGCGGTGCCGGTGCCGCCGAAGAGCTCGTTCGAGCCGTCGGCTCCCATGGGCGTCTGGACCGAGTACGTAATCAGGGCCGGGGAAGCGGGACCGGTGACCGCAAGCCCGATGCCCGTACCCGCCGCGGCAGACTGGAAGGCGATGAAGTAATCGAAGCTGTATGTCGTGCTCGCCGCCAGCGTGAAGCTCAGGCCGGTCGAGTTGGCGAGGGTCACCGTGCTGTTCGTGTTGTCGCCGGCCCCCTTGCGGACGGTCAGCGGGCCGTCGCCCGCCCCGGTCGGCCCGGTTGGTCCCAGCGGGCCCTCGGCACCCGTCGGTCCCGCAGTGCCCTGCGGCCCGGTTGCACCCGTCGCGCCCTGGGATCCGGTCGGCCCCTGCGGCCCGGCCGGCCCAGCCGCCCCGGTCGAACCCGTCGAACCCGTCGAACCTGTCGAACCTGTCACACCCTGCGGGCCGGCTGTGCCCGTCGGCCCCTGCGGGCCGGCAGGACCGGTCGCGCCGGTGGCGCCGGTCGCTCCCGTCGCGCCGGTCGCGCCTGT
>CAZQAG010000128.1:0-3604 GCA_964591295.1 uncultured Gaiellales bacterium
CGCGTGATGGACTCGATGGACCTCGAGCGCGAGAAGGGCATCACGATCCTCGCCAAGAACACCGCCGTCCAGATCGGCGACACGAAGGTGAACATCATCGACACGCCCGGGCACGCGGACTTCGGCGGCGAGGTCGAGCGCGGTCTGACCATGGTCGACGGAGTGCTGCTGCTCGTCGATGCGAGCGAGGGGCCGCTGCCGCAGACGCGGTTCGTGCTCCGCAAGGCGCTCGAGGCGCGGCTCCCGGTCGTTCTCGTCGTGAACAAGGTCGATCGGCCGGATGCGCGCCCCGCGGAGGTCGTCAACGAGGTCTACGAGCTCTTCCTCGATCTCGACGCCGACGAGGCGCAGATCGACTTCCCGATCGTGTACGCCAACGCCCGCGAGGGCCGGGCCGGCTTGGAGGCCGACGAGCTCGCTCCCGACCTCCAGCCGCTCATCGAGACGCTGCTCGCAACGGTTCCGCCGCCTTCGTACGACCCGGATCATCCGCTCCAGGCGCTCGTCACGAATCTCGACGCTTCGCCCTACGTGGGTCGCCTCGCCCTGCTGCGAGTCCAGCACGGGACGATCCGCAAGGGCGAGCAGGTCGCCTGGTGCCGGGCCGACGGGACGATCGAAAAGGCGATGGTGACCGAGCTCTACGTCACGGAGGCGCTCGACCGCGTCCCCGCCGACGAAGCCGGTCCCGGCGAGATCGTGGCGCTCGCCGGCCTTCCCGAAGTGACGATCGGCGAGACGATCGCCGACCCCGACGACCCGCGTCCGCTTCCCGTCAGCACCGTCGACGAGCCGTCCCTGGCCGTGACCCTTGGGATCAACACCTCTCCTCTCGCCGGAACCGAGGGTGACAAGGTGACGGCCAGCGCGCTGATCGCCCGCCTCGAGCGTGAGCTCGTGGGGAACGTCTCCCTGCGCGTACAGCCGACGGAGAGCCCCGACGTCTGGGAGGTGCAGGGGCGCGGCGAGCTCCAACTCGCGGTCCTCGTCGAGATCATGCGCCGCGAGGGGTTCGAGCTCACCGTCGGCAAGCCGGAGGTCCTGACCCGTGAGATCGACGGCAAGAAGAACGAGCCGGTGGAGCGCGTCGCGATCGACGTCCCCGAGGAGTACATCGGCGTCGTCACGCAGATGCTCGCGCTGCGGAAGGGCCGGATGCAGCAGATGGTCAACCACGGCACCGGGTGGGCACGAATGGAGTACCTCGTGCCGGCGCGCGGGCTGATCGGCTTCCGCACCGAGTTCCTGACGGAGACCCGCGGGGCCGGGATCCTGCACCACGTCTTCGACCGCTGGGAGCCGTGGCACGGCGAAATGAGAACGCGGCCGACCGGCAGCCTCGTCGCCGACCGAAGGGGCCAGGCAACGGCCTTTGCGATCGCCGCCCTCCAGGAGCGCGGGTCGCTCTTCGTCGGCCCGCGCGCGGAGGTCTACGAAGGCATGGTCGTCGGCGAGAACGCGCGGGGCGAGGATCTCGACGTCAACGCCACGAAGGAGAAGAAGCTGACGAACATGCGCTCCTCGACCGCGGACGAGCTCGTCCGCCTCATCCCTCCCCGCCCGCTCTCACTCGAGCAGGCGCTGGAGTTCATCCGGGAGGACGAGGCCGTCGAGGTGACTCCGTCGAGCATCCGCCTGCGAAAGGTCGAGCTGTCGGGGGGCAAGAGGCAGACGATGAGCTCACGCCGCAAGCGCGAGCGGGACGCCGCACCGGCGTAGGAAAGTAACGGTCTGGTGAACCGCGGCCGCTAGGCCCACACGGTCATTGGGCTGCCACGAGCGCATGACAGAGAACACGCGAAGAAGCGAGGCCCCGACGGAACGGCGGGCAGCCCACGATCGACTTCCACGGGCGCCCTTGCGCGCTGGACGCGAGCCTGCGCCACGCATCCCTGGCGTGTCGTGGCTGCCTGGATCGCCATCGTCGTCGGCCTCGTCATCCTCGTTGGGACGGTCGGCGGCTCGTTGCGCGACGAGTTCGACATCCCAGGATCCGATACGCAGAGGGCGACTGACCTGATCGAGGCCGAGTTCGCAGCCGAGCAGGGCGGTGTGCTGAACATCGTCTTCGCCGCGCCCGAAGGCGAACGACTCGACACGCCGGAGCGCCGCACGGCGATCAGGGAGGCGGTCGCGCTCCTCCGATCGGCGGACTTCGACCCCACCGAAGACAAGGCAGGCATCGAGAGCGTCAGCGATCCGTTCAACGAGAACAGGTTCTCGGACGACGGCCGAATCGCCTACGCGGAAGCGCAGTTCGACCGGATCATCTTCGACAAGGACCGCGAGGCTGTCCTCGCCGTGCAGGACACGGTGCGCGAGATCGTTGAACCGGTGGACGTTACCGTGGAGTACAACGGCGAAGCCGAGTTCCCGCCCATCGAGCAGGGGACGCAGGAGCTGCTCGGCTTGCTCGCGGCGCTCATCGTGCTGATCATCGTCTTCCGCACGGTCGTGGCGATGCTGATCCCGATCGCACTGGCGCTCACGGCGCTCGCAACCGCATTCCTCCTGCTGTTCATCCTCGCCGGCCTCACCGACATCAACACGATCACACCGCTGCTCGTGTCGATGATCGGCCTCGGTGTCGGCATCGACTACTCGCTGTTCATCGTGACCCGCTTCAGACAATTCCTGCACGAAGGGCTGTCGCCGGTCGACGCCGCCGCCGAGGCCGGAGCATCTGCAGGCCGGGCTGTCCTCTTCGCCGGCCTGACGGTTGCGATCTCGGTCACCGGACTGGCCTTCTTCGGCCTCGACTTCGTCACCAAGCTCGGTATCGGCTCCGCGCTCGGCGTCCTGACCACGGTGCTGATCGCAAGCTCGTTGCTGATCGCGGTGCTGCGGCTGCTCGGGCACAAGGTCGACCGGCTGAAGGTGCCTTTCCTTCCCGCGCTCGACGACTCCGACGAAGCGCGGGAGAAGACGCTGATTCCGATTCCGCCTGGTGCGCCGATTTGGGCGACGCGGTTTCGCCAGCGTTTGCCACCGTTCGCCATGGCTACTTGACCAAAACTTGACCACGCGAGTCGGCCAGGCGCCGTCCCGCGTTCATGGCCGGGGGCGTTTTCGACCTGCGACCCTCCGGGTTAATGGGCTCTGAGGGCAGAGATGTCGCGCGAGTGAGAACGACTGCGCGGCTGTCGGCTTACTCGCGCTCGAGGTCGGCGGTGAGCGCATCCCTCAGCTTGAACAGGCCCTCACCGATCTCCTCCCGTCCCATCTCGTTCATCCATTGCGCCAGGACGTCGATCACGGCGACCTTCTGCCTGTGCGTGAAGGTAACGCTGCTGCTCGCATTTGCCGACACGGCGATCGTCTCCTCCGCCGGTTGAGCTGAGCCGACCCGCCGTAGTCGTTCGCGCAGCTCGCCGGCTTCCCGATCGCTCAACTCGATCAGCGGCGGAAAGCCGAACATTCCGCTGTTCGCGAGGATCTGCGACGCGACTGGCGTGCCCTATGTCGTCGTCCACAATCCCGCCCGCTCGGCCTGGATCGGCTTTTTACCAGGTCGCGCGTCGCGATGAACGCGGAGATTGCAGCGATCGTGCGTCCGAAGAAGACGATCGTGCTCGAGCCCGATTTCGAGGCGGTCGCCGGCCTA
>CAZQAG010000129.1:0-3470 GCA_964591295.1 uncultured Gaiellales bacterium
AGGAAGGCGCAGTGGTCGGTCGAGATCACCGACAGCACGTCGTTCTCGACCGCACGCCACAGCACCTCCTGGTTCTCCTTCGCCCGCGGCGGGGGCGTGTACACGTACTTCGCGCCCTCGAAGTCGGGCCGCTCCAGGTAGCTCTCGTCGATGAAGAAGTACTGCGTGCAGGTCTCGCCCCATACGTCCCAGCCCTTCTCGCGCGCAAGCTCGATCGGCTCGACCGACTCCCGGCACGAGACATGCACCACATACAGCTTGCAGCCGGCGACACGCGCGAGCTGGATCGCCCGGTTCGTCGCCTCGCCCTCGGTCTCCGGCGGCCGCGTCAGCGCGTGGTAGCGCGGCTCCGTCAAGCCCTCGGCGAGGGCTTCCTTCACCAACACGTCGATCGCGTCGCCGTTCTCTGCATGCACCATGACGAGCGAGCCTGTCTCGGCGGCGACCTGCATGACCCGGAACAGCGTCTCGTCGTCGACCATCAGCGCGCCCTTGTAGGCCATGAAGAGCTTGTAGCTCGTGATCCCCTGGTCGGGCAGCGTCGCGAGCTCCTCGAGCGTGCCGCCCTCCTTCAGGTCGGTGACCGCCATGTGGTAGCCCATGTCGATCACCTGCTTGCCGTTCGCCTTCGCCTTCCACTCCTCGAAGGCCTCGGAAAACGACTTGCCCTGGGGCTGGATGATGAAGTCGACGTGCGTGGTCGTCCCGCCGAAGGCCGCGGAGGTCTGGCCGGACTCGACATCGTCGGCGGTGACCGTGCCGCCGAAGGGCATGTCGAGGTGCGTGTGGGGGTCGACGCCCCCCGGGAGCACGTAGCGCCCGGTCGCATCGATCACTTTGTCCGCCGGCTGGTCGAGCGACTCGCCGATCAGCGTCACCGTCTCGTCCTCGACGTAGATGTCGGCGACGTAGTCGTCGGCCGCGGTGACGATTCGCCCGCCTTTGATCAGTACGGACATCGCGTCAAGTTTAGGCTCGCACGGGATGCCACTCGATCCGAGCCGCACCGTCGCCGAGCTTCGCGAGCTGCAGGAGCTGACCGGCGACGAGAACGGCGCCCAGCGCGTCGCCTGGACGCAGACCTGGGTGCGCGCCAAGGAGTGGCTCGACGAGAAGGTTCCGCTCGAGGCGAACCTCGACGAGGCCGGCAACCAGTGGTGGACGCTGCCCGGCCGGTCCGACCAGGCGGTGCTGATCGGCGGGCACATCGACTCGGTGCCGAACGGCGGCTGGCTGGACGGGGCGCTGAACGTCATAGCTGGAGTTGAGGTGATCCGACGCCTTGTCGAGGAAGGCGAGCCGGCGGCGACGGTTCGCCTCGTCAACTGGGCCGACGAGGAAGGCGCCCGGTTCGGTCGCAGCCTGTTCGGTTCGAGCGCCGCCGCTGGGTCGATGGCCGACCAGAACGAGCTGCGGTCACGCAAGGACGCGGACGGGAACGCGCTGCCCGAGGTGATCGCGGAGCACGGCGTCGACCTCGACCGCGCGCTCGAGGCACGATCCCAGCTCGAGAACGCGGCCGCCTACCTGGAACTGCACATCGAGCAGGGCCCGGTGCTCGAGTCGCTCGACCTCCCGCTCGGCGTCGTTCTCGGCACCTTCGGGGTCGAGCGACACCAGGTCACCTTCCGCGGCCAGGCCGCGCACGCCGGCTCGACGCCGATGGACTCCCGCCGTGATGCCCTCGCCGGCGCGGCGAAGCTCGAGCTCGAGATTCGCGAGATCGCCAAGCGGACGGGTGGCGGCGCCGTCTGCACCATGGGCAGCGTCGTCACGAAGCCCGGGATCGTTACGTCCGTGGTCGAGACGGCCGAGTGCCTGCTCGACCAGCGGCACCTGGAGGCGGACAAGCTCGCGACGATGCTCGAAGAGGCGAAGACAGCGTCCCAGCGCATCGCAAAGGAAGAGGACATCGAAGTCGACTGGGAGCGCATCTGGCAGATCGAGCCGATCCTGTTCGACAACGAGCTGATCGAACTCGCAGACGAGTCGATCCAGCAGGTCGCCGGCACTTCGCATCGCCTCCCGAGCGGGCCGCTGCACGACGCAGCCGAAGTCTCCCGGGCGGGAGTCCCGACGGTGATGCTCTTCGTCCAGAGCCTGCGCGGCCTCTCACACACGAAGCTCGAGGACACGAAGGAGGAACATCTCGAGCTCGCCGTCCAGGCGCTCGACCGGCTTGCCGACCGGACGATCGCCTGGGTCGCGGCGCGCTCCTAGAAAGACACGACCCGCCGAGAGGCGGGCCGAAGTCTGGTGAAGCGGGAAACCACCCCGCGCGTGACCCAGAATCGATTCCCATCGTAGCGAACCGCCTTCCACGCCAGCTTCGACCCACCGCGTCGGCGCGGAGGGCGCCGGACTCGAACCGGAACCGGGAGTTAGCCGGTCGCTGTGGTTCTGGGCCACGCATCTCACCTCGAGATTTCACCCTCCACCCCCGCGAGCGTAGGGACAGTGGCCGGCGCCGCAGTGTCGACCCTGCGTTTTGGCGCAAAGTTGGCCCTTCCCCTTGTCTGAGAAAGACTTCGACCCGCCTAGTGGCGGGCCGAAGTCGGGTGAAAGCGGGGAACCACCCCGCAACTCAAGGCGAGATGCAGTTCGAATCGTACCGCGACTAAGCACCGAACGGTCATGCGCGAAGACCGCTCGGCCGCGCTCGGAAATCGAGAGCGCATTGTGCGCGAGATCAAGCATCACCACGACCGCTGCGGCGCCGAGCAGAACGGTGAAAGTCCTCCCCACGCCGGAGTATGCTCCGGAGCTTGCTGAGCTTCGGCGTCACAGTCATGCCGGACCCGCCGTACGGGCGCCTGATCGAGCTCTTCCAGGCCGCCGAGGAGCAGGGCTTCGAGTACGGCTGGACGTACGACTCGCACATCCTCTGGCAGGAGTCCTACGCGCTGCTCCCACTCGCGGCGGCCCAGACGAAGACCCTCAAGCTCGGCCACTGCGTCACGAATCCGGGCATCCGCGACCCGACGATCACGGCGAGCTGGTACGCGACCATGCAGGACGTCTCCAAGGGCCGGATGGTGATGGGCATCGGCCGCGGCGACTCGTCGCGGCGCGTCGTCGGCCTCAAGCCCGTCAAGATCGTCGAGTTCGAGCGGCGCCTGCGGATGATGAAAGACCTGATGAACGGCCGGCCCGTCGAGTGGAACGAGAAGGACCTGACGCTCGAGTGGGCGCGCGAGCTACCGGAGATCCCGATGCACGTCGCGGCGTACGGGCCCCGAGCGCTCGGAGTCGCGGGCCGTGTCGGTGACGGCGTCATCATCCAGCTCGCCGACCCGCAGATCATCCAGTGGATCATGGAGACGGCCCGCACCGCTGCCACGGAGGAAGGCCGCGACCCGGACGCGCTCGAGTGCATCGTCTGCGCGCCGAGCCACATCGGCGACGACATCGCCGCCGCGCGCGAGCAGGTGCGCTGGTTCCCGGCGATGGTCTCGAACCACGTCATGGAC
>CAZQAG010000130.1:0-3369 GCA_964591295.1 uncultured Gaiellales bacterium
GGAGGTGGCGGCGGAGGTGGCGGCGGAGGTGGCGGTGGAGGTGGCGGAGGCGGAGGCGGAGGTGGAGGCGGAGGCGGAGGTGGCGGCGGGTCCTCGCCGACGGTGACGAATCGGAAGCTGCCCCCCGCCGTCTGGATCTCGCCGCCCGAGTAGCGCACAGGCGCCCCGATGAAGACGACGTAGGGCGTCGCCTCGTCGAGTGGCGCATCGGGCTGGATCGTCAGCGTGCGACTGCCGGGATTCCGAACGAAAGTCGCCGGCACGACGGCACCCGTATCTCCGTTCACGAGCTCAGCCGTCAAGCTGTTGATGTCACCGATAGTCATGCGGATCACCGGCTGGACCGACGTGGGGACCTGCCACGAAAAGTCGGGCGGCGTCACGTCGCGGATCGTGAGCGTGGGCGGCTCCACGGCAGGCAGAGGGGCCGCCGGGCCGCTGTTGCGAAGCACGACGAGGCCGTGGTTGTAGTCGCCGATCGCGACGTCGGGACGGCCGTCGCTGTTGAAATCGCCGAGCGCGATCCCCTTGGGGTTGTACGAGGTCGCGTACGGAACAGGGGTCGCGCGCGCGAAGGCGACCTCCCCGAACTGCTGCTGCGTGGCCTGCGTCACTCGAGACCAGCCCCCGTTCATCGCCATCAAGTCCGTTAGCCCGTCCCCGTTCATGTCCGCCGCCTCGACGGCCTCGGGTATCTGGTAGCCGTAGACCGAGTGGGGCGCGTCGAGCTCCCCGTCGGGACCTTGCGCCAGCGTCTCGATGACCGGTCCCTGGTTCCCGCCGGCGGTGATCACGGCGTCGGTCCGTCCGTCCCCGGTGACGTCGGCGACTTCCAAGCCGTTCAGCCCGAAGTCGCCGTTGTGCAGGTAGATCGGATACGTGTGCTTCTCGAACGAGCCGTCGAGGAGCTGGCGGTACGTCACGACCGCCGGTGGCCCGCTCCACGTGTAGGCGCCGATGTCGAGCCTCGAGTCTCCGTTCAGATCGCCGACTTCGACCTCGAGAGCGAAGTCGGGGGTGACCAGCCTCGGGACGAAGCCGCTGCCGTCGTTCCTGAAGAGGACGACGCCGCTCCCCTGGGTGTTCGTGACGATGTCGAGACGACCGTCTCCATCGAAGTCGGCGATCTCAGGCCCGCGAGCGTCCACCGACTGCGGAAGGAAGGTCGGCCCGACGAGCACGCCGTTGTTGTTGTTGAACAGGGCGACGCCCGAGCGCGTTCCGACCGCGACATCGACGTCCCCATCGCCGTCGAGGTCCCCTGTCGCGATTCCCATGTTGTGAAGGCCGACGCCGGTGTTCGTGGGGTAGATCTGCGGCGTCCCGAGCGTTCCGTTGGAAAGCTGCGGGTACACGAGCAAGCGGGTCGGCGCGTACGGGGGACTTCCGTACAGCGTCGTCATGAGAACGTCCTTCCTGCCGTCGCCTGTGACGTCCGCGATCGCCGTCGCTTCGGCCTCCGCGCCGTTGGGCAGGCTGTACATCTGATAGGGCTCGAATCCGGCCGGCGGCGTCGAGTCGGCGAACCTGAGCGTGTACGAGCCGGGGCTTCTGGACGGAAGGTTGTTGGAGACGCGGACGTAGTAGCTACCCGGAGTCGCGGCCTCGATCAAGAAAGTCTCCGGCGCCCCGGGCCCGGCCGACTCGATCCAGGCAATGCGCTTGAGGTCGTTCCGGTAGACCTCCACGTGGGGATCCATGGCTTCGACCCCCGCTTCCGCCGGTGGTGAGACGATGACGCCGACCCAGCCGGGATCCGGCACGTAGATGCGATACCAGTCCTCGTCACCCTCGGGAGAGAGCGTGGCCGTCACTTGCTCCGTGATGGTCGACGCGTGGTCGAACGTCCCATTTGGCTCGTACGAATCTCCGCCGGGCGTGAGCGGATCGCGTCGCGGGTCTCCGAGCGCGGCGCCGCCGTCCAAGAGCCCGTAGCCGGAGAATGGATCGATCCCTCGCGGGCCCACGTCGCGCGCGCCGTGCAGAAGCCTGGCGCGGATCTCGATCTCCGAGTCGGACGGGTATTGCGCACGCGCGAGCAGGGCCGCTCCGGAGACAAATGCCGCTGCGAATGACGTTCCGGAGACGACTCCATAGGACCCGACCGGGCCGTCCTCGAGTGTGGTCGTCGTGATGTCGACCGCCGGCGCTGCGATGTCGATCCACCAGCCTCTGGAGGAGAACGACGCGGCCGAGCCGGTCGCGTCGGTGCCGGCGACAGTGACCACTCCTTCGAGACCCGCCGGGAAGCGCGGGGAGCTGAGCGGATCGTTCCCGGCGGCGCCGACGACGAGGACGTCCAGGCCACGCGCGTACTCCACGGCCTCGTAGACGGCCGGGCTCCAGCCTCCAACCCAGGAGACGTTGATGACGCTCGCGCCGAAGTCGGCTGCCCAGGTGATTCCTTCCGCGACGGTGTCCGCGTTTCCGTAGCCCGAGTAGCCGAGAACCTTGACCGGCATCAGCGTTCCTTCCCACGCGGTGCCTGCGACTCCGACGCCGTTGTTCGTGATCGCAGCCGCTATGCCCGCGACTTGCGTTCCATGCCCGTTCGCGTCCTCCGGGGTCGGGTCGTTGTCAACGAAGTCCCAACCCGGCTCGATTCGCGCGGCGAGATCGGGGTGGTCGAGGTCGATGCCGGTGTCGAGGATCGCGACCTTGAGCGCCGAGGAGCCGTGCGTGTGGTCCCACGCCTCCGGCATTCCGATCGCGCGCAGATACTCGGCCTGCGCCGGGAGATAAAGCGGGTCGTTCGGCTCCTCGGCGACGCGATACGTGACATTCAGCGCGGCGTCGGCGACGAGCGGCGAGCGCTCGAGGGCTTGCACGGCTCGCCGCGCGGAGCCGGGCTCCACCTGCGCGCGGAAGTACGACGTGCGGCGGATGCGCCCTTGGAGCCTCGCCCCGAAGCGGGCGACTTCTCGACGCCGAGCGGACGCACTCGTCCCGGGCTGAAAGCGCACGAGCACGGATCCGGCATCGAAGGCCCGCGGCGAGGGGTGCCCGGTAAGCCGGCTGACGGTGGCTCCGGAGCTCCCGATTGCGCCGGCCACGGCAACTGCCGACAGGAGGGCCGTAATGCGTCTCGTGCCGGCCATCAGCGACGGCCGACGATGAGGCGAACCGGCGAGCTCCGCGGCCGGATGGCACCGCCTCGTGGCGTCTGCCCGATCACCCGGCCGACCCGCCTCGAGCGCGCGAGCCGGATCCTGCCGACACGGCAGTTCCTGGAGCGGATGCGCGCACGCGCTGGGCTGAGCCGCATCCCAATTACGTTCGGAACTCGGCAGCGCGGCCCAGGCTCGGGCGGGGGAGGCGGCGGCGGCGGGGGTGGCGGCGGCGGAGGTGGAGGTGGAGGCGGCGGCGGCG
>CAZQAG010000131.1:0-3033 GCA_964591295.1 uncultured Gaiellales bacterium
CGACCTGCTCGTCGGTCAGGCCGTCGTGTGCGCGCAGGTACACCCCGTCGTCCGGCGTGACCGCACCGATCGCGTATTCGGGCTGGAACGGATGACCGATCTTCCGCACCGCGACCGCATCGAGCGGGGCACCGAGCACAGACGCAACCGCTGCCGCGACGACGACGCCGCCGCGAGCGAGCCCGAGCACGACCGCTTCGGGGACTACCCCCTCCTCGAATTCAGCCGCCAGGAGCCTGCCCGCTTCGACTCGATCGCGGAACAGCGGGCTGCCGAGCAACAAGAACTGCCGAGCCTGCGACGAGCCTGTTTCCATCGTCACCTCCTGTGCTGAGAGGGTTGCGACGTCCGGCCCCTCGCGCATCGGGCAGTTCGCGGAACGGCCTTGCGGCGAAGTACGGAGGCTCCTGGCGAGGGTCACACGTCCGGAAGCGCGACGGCTACGCCCTTGGTGCGCGGCTGTTCAGGCGCTCCGCGAGGTAGTCGACGAAGGCGGCGCGAGTACCTGCGCCACGGCGGGATCCTCCCGTTCGTGCTGCGGGGCCTACTCGCCACTCCCCTGACGAGCATCCCCTTGACACCACCGGAGCTTAGGGCGACCGTCCCAAGCTCCGAAGAGGAGATCAAGAGCGATCAGCGAGCGAGCTTGCCGCGTCTCTTCGGGCAAGCCTGCGGCTTTCCCCCACGCGAGTCCGGGGCGCCACCGATGTGTGGCGCCCTGTTCGAGAGCGATGGTCCTGCTTCCGCGCGACAATGCGCGGTCACGTTTGCTTCCAGAAGGAGAGTGCTATGGCAACCATAGAGAAAGTGGCGACATATGAGGCTCCGGGCCGCTCAGGCAGCCCTGTTGAGTTGAAGTCGCGCTACGACAACTTCATCGGCGGCCATTGGATCGCGCCGATCAACGGCGAGTACGCGGAGAACGTCACGCCCGCGACCGGCGAGCCCTTCACCGAGGTGCCGCGCTCGTCGGCGGAGGACATCGAGCTCGCGCTCGATGCCGCCCATGCAGCGAAGGACGCCTGGGCCGAGACGTCGACCACCGAACGCTCGAGGGTTCTGAACAAGATCGCCGACGCCATCGAGGAGAACCAGGAGATGCTCGCGGTGGCGGAGAGCTGGGAGAACGGCAAGCCCGTGCGCGAGACGCTCGCTGCGGACATCCCGCTCGCAGCCGACCACTTCCGCTACTTCGCCTCGGTCATCCGCGCGGAGGAAGGGTCGATCTCCGAGATCGACAAAGACACCGTTGCGTACCACTTCCGCGAGCCGCTCGGCGTCGTGGGCCAGATCATCCCCTTCAACTTCCCGTTGCTGATGGCTGCGTGGAAGATGGCGCCCGCTCTGGCGGCCGGAAACTGCGTGGTGCTTAAGCCGGCGAGCCCGACCCCGTGGTCGATCCTCAAGTTCGCCGAGTTGATCGAGGACATCGTGCCGCCGGGCGTGCTCAACATCGTCAACGGCCCGGGTGCGGAGATCGGCAAGGCGCTCGCGACGAACAAGCGGATCGCCAAGATCGCGTTCACGGGCGAGACGGTGACCGGGCGGCTGATCATGCAGTACGCGGCGCAGAGCATCATCCCGTCGACGACAGAGCTCGGCGGCAAATCGCCGAACATCTTCTTCGCCGACGTGATGGACGAAGACGACGACTTCCTGGACAAGGCCATCGAGGGCCTCGTGCTCTACGCCTTCAACAAGGGCGAGGTCTGCACGTGTCCTTCAAGGGCGCTGATCGAGGAGTCGATCTACGACGAGTTCATGGGTAGGGCGCTCGAGCGGATCGCAGCGATCCGGCAGGGCTCCCCGCTCGACCCCTCCACGCAGCTCGGCGCCCAGGTCTCGACCGCACAGCTGGAGAAGATCGAGAACTACGTCAAGATCGGACTCGAGGAGGGCGCAGAGCTGCTGATCGGTGGTGAGCGCAACGTGCTCGACGGCGAGCTGGTCGGCGGCTACTACTTCGAGCCCACGGTGTTCAAGGGCCACAACAAGATGAGGATCTTCCAGGAGGAGATCTTCGGCCCGGTGCTCGCGGTCACGACCTTCAAGAACGAGGCCGAGGCGCTCGACATCGCGAACGACACGATGTACGGCCTCGGCGCCGGCGTCTGGACGCGAGACACGAACAAGGCGTTCCGCATGGGCCGCGGCATCAAGGCCGGGCGCGTGTGGACGAACTGCTACCACCTCTACCCCGCGCACGCGGCCTTCGGCGGCTACAAGGTCTCGGGCGTCGGGCGCGAGAACCACAAGATGATGCTCGACCACTACACGCAGACGAAGTGCCTGCTCGTCAGCTACGATCTGAAGCCGCTTGGGCTGTTCTAGGAGGCGAGCGGGCCGTGGCCATCCAGGTCGTCGCCACTGACGCCGCGCTCGCGGCGATCGAGAGCCTCACGGCCAAGCACGGACCCTTGATGCTCATGCAATCGGGGGCTGCTGCGACGGCAGCTCCCCGATCTGCCTCCACGCCGGCGAGCTGCTCACCGGACCGAACGACCTGCTGCTTGGCGAGCTCGGCGGCGCGCCCTTCTACATCGACGCCGAGCAGTACGAGCGCTGGAACCGTCCAAAGATCGTGCTCGACGCTGCTCCGGGCCCTGCGGAGGGATTCTCGCTCGAAGGGCTTGAGGGAATCCACTTCGTCACGCGCGCGTGCGAGCGGCAGCGCGTAGTGCCGAGCCAAGCCTTGCCACGCACGCAATCCAGCGGAGGCGAGTCATGACCGTCGACACCGAAGGAATTTCGAGAAGTTCATCATGAACTGGGCGAGCACATCGCCCAGCTCCGCCTAGCGGCAGAGAGATTCCCGCAGGAGCACTTGGCCGGGCCGCCGCGGATTGCTGAAGCGGCCTACTCATGGACGCGGTGCGAGGCAGCGAAGGATCCTTCTTACCTCCCGAGCGAAGGCGACGAGAACGCTCAGTCCCTCGTGCGCCGATCGCCGCTGCGGCGAAACCCTGAGAAGCGCAAGCCGCGTAGTTCCCCGCAATCCGACTCGGGGCGCTCCCGATGCCAGGCGCGCTGCTG
>CAZQAG010000132.1:0-2958 GCA_964591295.1 uncultured Gaiellales bacterium
ACGGTCTGATCGATTTGCGGAAGCATTCGTTGGCCGGGCTGGGTCACGATGAAGGCGCTGCTTGTCGCAGAAAAACCGAGAAGCGACGGATGGCTCGGTGCTCTGGCAGGGTGGGCTTGCCGATCTGTATCTGCGGGCAGATCGCCCTGCTGGGCGAGTGGGAGCCTCCGACCGGATGCGAGCGCGCAGGCACCCCGGTACGGCCAGCCAAGGAAGGAGGGAGCCGGTGTCACCGAAGCGGCCGAAGAAGGATGCGGGCCCAGGCAAGACGGGCAAGACGAGGAAGCCGAAGCCGAAGGAAAAGACCGCGCGCGGGAAGTAGCCGCGGCTGGGATCGACCGAGCGCGGCGTCGAGCCGGCCGCCCTCCACGCCGAAGCGATGCGATTGACGCAGCTTCGCCTGCGCTCAGTCGGCTTCCTCGCCGAATAGGGGCCGGCCGGCGACCTGGGCGCGAGCCGGTTTAGAGGGTGTCCTTCAGGCGCTGTGCCTCCGGCAGCGACGCGAGCGTCTTGAGCGTGTCGTTCTCGATCTGACGGATCCGCTCGCGGGTGACGCCGAAGGTGCGCCCCACCTCCTTGAGCGTTCGCGGCTGGCCATCGTGTAGGCCGAAGCGAAGTTCGATCACCTGGCGCTCGCGTTCGGATAGCGCCGCGAGCGCGTGCTCGATGTCATCGCATCGCAGCGAGACCGAGGCCACGTCGAAGGGCGACTCGGCCAGCTCATCTTCGACAAGGTCACCGAGCTTCGAGTCCTCCCTTTCGCCGATCGGCTTCTCCAGCGAGATCGGAAACTGCGCCATCCGCAGGATCTCCCGCACCTCCTCGGTCGTCAGCTCGAGCTCGGCGGCGATCTCGTCGGGACGCGGCTCGCGGCCGAGGCGCTGCACGAGCTGGCGTTGACTCTGTATGACCTTGTTCAGCCGCTCGAACATGTGCGCCGGGATGCGGATCGTCCGCGCTTTGTCGGTGAGCGCGCGCGTCACCGCCTGCCGGATCCACCAGGTCGCGTAGGTCGAGAACTTAAAGCCCTTGCGATAGTCGAACTTCTCGACCGCACGGATCAACCCGAGCGAGCCTTCCTGGATCAGGTCGAGGAACGAGAGGCCGCGGCCGAGGTGCCGCTTCGCGATCGAGACGACGAGCCGGAGATTGGCCTCGATCATCTGCGTCTTCGCCGCCATGTCCCCGCGCTCGACCCGCTTCGCGAGGTAGACCTCCCGGTCGGCCGTCAGCAGCGGCGCCTTCCCGATCTCGCCCAGGTAGAGCCGCAGCGAGTCGAGCGAGGGCTCGACGGTCAGGTCCAACTTCGGCGGCGCCTTGTCCTCGACGAGCGCGGGCTGCTCGTGCGGCGGATGCTTGTGCTGCTCCCCCTCGACCAGCTCGATCGAGCGTTCGACCAGGTAGGTGTAGAAGTCCTCGGTCTGCTCCCTCGTAAGCTCTGCGTCCTCAAGCCCGGCAGCAATTTCGTCGTAGGTCAGAAACCCCTTCTCAATACCATCCGCGACGAGCCGCTGCAGCTCAGCGTCGGGAGGAACCGTTCCCGACCAAAGCTCAGCGCCGAGAGACCGTGCCTGTTGTGCGCGTTCGATCTCCCGCTCCGCGACGGCGAACCCGGGGTCCGGGGACTGCATCACCGAAACCAGACTACTTCCCTACCGGCTTTCTCGATTCACACCTGTGGGGTGGCAAAACTCGGGTCGGCGTCGCAGCAAACCGCGATTTGCAGGCGGAACGCGATTTTGGGCACCCCACAGGGCTCGGCGAGGGGAACCGGGCAGAAGTAGAGTCAGGAAGCAGCGATGAGCCCGTTGATTCCGATGGTGGTCGAACAGACCGCGCGCGGCGAGCGCGCCCTCGACATCTACTCGCGCCTCCTCAGTGAACGGATCATCTTCCTCGGCTCACCGATCGACGAAGAGATCGCCAACCTGACCATCGCCGAACTGCTCCATCTCGAGTCCGAGGACCCCGACAAGGACATCTCGCTCTACATCAACTGCCCCGGCGGCTCCGTCTACGCCGGCCTCGCCATCTACGACACGATGCAATTCGTCAAGCCTGCGATCGCGACGATCTCTGTCGGGATCGCAATGTCGCTGGGCGCGCTGCTGCTTGCCGCCGGCGCGAAGGGCAAGCGGATGGCGCTCCCGAACGCGAAGATCCTCATCCACCAGCTCTCGGGCGGCTTCGAGGGGCAGGCGAGCGACATCGAGATCCAGGCTCGGGAGGCGATCGCGCTCAAGCGGCGGATGGAGGAGATCGTCGCCCAGCACACCGGACAGCCGCTCGAGAAGGTCTCCAAGGACATGGAGCGCGACTACTTCATGACCCCAGAGGAAGCGATGGAGTACGGCCTCATCGACAAGGTGCTCGCGCGCCGCTTCGAGTCCGATGCACGACTGGCCGTGTAGCTGTCTGCGTCGAGCCGCTTCGGGAGACTCCCTCGGCGAGTTAGGGAATCGTGCGTGTTCCGGCCGGACTTTTAATCCCATGACGGTCGACGTTCTGGCGCGACCAACATGGACCGCCCAATCGCATCCTGGTCGCACACCAGGCGGCAGTGGAGAGCGGGCTATGGCGGCAGCCCGTTGGGTTGGGCGAGGACCTGGCTGGTTGTCGACGGGGCTTTCAGGGAGTTCTGGGTCTACATCTGAACCCTCAACTCTTGACGAGCCGGCCTAAGCCGCGCGCGGTATCGCCCGCGCCCCTGGCAAGGGCGAGACTCAGGCGGGCGAGCATCGTCGCGCTTCGGAGAGCCCGGGGCAGCGGCAGCCGGGCCCGCGCCGCCGTGTCCGGCTGACGGACGAGAATCGAACCGTGCAGGTAGCAGGCGATTCGGGATGGAAGCACCATCCTGAGCGCGGCGGCCGCGCGCCGGACGCGCGCAGACTCGTCGTCTCGGGGCTCTTCTTCTTCCCCCGCGGCGGCTCGGCGCAGGTCGCGCGCTCGCTCGCTCGC
>CAZQAG010000133.1:0-2919 GCA_964591295.1 uncultured Gaiellales bacterium
CCGGTGCGGCGGCATCGGGAAAAGTGCTGAGCCGCGTTCGGAGAACTACCGACCGCGAGGAGGATCTGTACTTCTCCGCAGGCGAACCAGTGGTTTGGCCGGTAACGTGGCCAGGGGCCCGGCGAACGTTGCCGGTCAGACCACTAGGGCGATCCCCGATACCGCCGCCGGCACGCTGAACGATGCTCGCGCCGCGAGCAAGGAACGGCAGATGAAGACGTACGAGTTCTGGCGCGAGCGTCGAACCGGCTCGCAGCGATCTGGACGCTCCTCGAGCCGTTCAGCGATTCGAGCTGGCGCGACCAGGCCGACCTGATCACGCTCCGTGCTCGACGGAGCGTGATCATCGCGCACCGCGCCGCGGCTGTTAATCGGGGGATCCACGGAAGCCGGCTGCGGGAAACTACTGACCGATCGATCGCGACCCGCTCAGCCGTGGGAGGGCACGAGCAGGAGCGGCACGCGGCTGCGTTCGAGCGCCTCGCGGACGACGGCCGCGCGTCCGGGCTCGAGCGTCTGCGACCAGGCGAGCGCGATCAGGTCGGCCTTCGCCTCCTCGGCCACCTTGAGGACGTGCGTGGCGGGGACCCCCGTCCTCAGCTCCAGGCGCACGTCCTCGGGGTGCGGGCACTGGCGCGCGAGGAACTCGTGCGTCCAGGCCTCCAACTCGTGCTGGGGCTGGTCGCCGAAGAGCGGGATCCGCGCCTCGTCGTGGACGTGGAGGACGATGACCTCGAGCGTGCGGTTGCGGGCGAGCCGGAGCGTGTCCGCGAGCGCCCCGGCTGTGGCCGCCGTTCCGTCGAGCGGGACGAGAATGCGCTCCACTGCGAGGGGCGCAGGCGCGTGCGGCGGGACGACGACGAGCGGCTTCCCGAGCAAGAGCGCGAGCTCGAGCGCGACGTGCCCGGCCGGCCGCCGGCCGGAGCGTGTGGCGCGCGCGCCGAGCACGAGGGCGAACACTTCGTCCGCCTCGCCCGCCCGCAGGAGGCTCTCGACCGCCCGGCCGGAGAGGAGGCGCAGGGGGAGTCCTGCCGCCGCAGCCGCGGCCTTCGCTGTCCGCGCACCGTCGACGCGCACGTGCACGGCCTCGAGCTCCGCGCTGAGGAGTCGCGCGAGTGCGGCGGCCGTGGCGAGCACCGGCCGTGCGGCCGAGCTGTTGTCGATCGCGGCGACGACCTTGCTCAACGCTTTGCCTCCGCCCACGAGTTGCCCCTGCGCACGAGCCGCGCCTCGCGCGAGACGACAACCGGGGAACGCCTGCCGGCCGGGAGGAAGCGCAGCGCCGCGTCGACGGTGAGGTGCACCGCCTCGGGCTCGATCCGGATCTGCACCCGCCTGCCTCGGAAGCGGACGCGGAGCTCGAGCGCGTCCCAGGCCTGGGGGAGCCGCGGGTCGATGCGCAGCGCGTCGCCGGCAGGGCGCAGACCGGCGAAGCCGTAGGCGAGCGCCTGCCAGAGGCTCCCCATCGCCGCGAGATGGAGGCCGGAGGCGGTCGTCTCGGTCAGGTCGTCGAGGTCGATCCGGCTAGTGAGGCGGAGCAGCTCGAGCGCTTCCTCGAGCTTGCCCGCGCGCGCGAGCAACGAGGCGTGGATCCCCGGTGAGAGCGAGCTCCCATGCGCCGTGCGCGGCTCGTAGAAGCGCAGGTTGGGTTCCAGCGAGCCGGGTGCGACCTCGTCGGGGATGAGGTGGTGGAGCATGAGCACGTCCGCCTGTTTGACGACCTGGGCGCCCTTGACGCGCTCCCGCCCGAGCAGCAGGTCGGCCGCGATCGGCCGGCGCGGGGCGAGCTCCGCGATCACGAGCGGTTCGAGCGCGAAGAAGCCGGCGAACTGCTCGTAGAGGCGGCTCGCCGGCTCGTAGCCGTCGACGAGCGCCTCGGCGAGCCGCAGCCAGCTCGACCGCTCTTCATTCCCGACACCCGTGCCAGGGGCTGTGGCAACCGCCTCGGCCGCTCGGCGCAGGTTCACGCGCGCCAGCACGTTCGTGTAGGCGTTGTCGTCGACCGCCTCGTGGTACTCGTCGGGCCCGATCACGCCCTCGATGTGGCCGCGGCCCGCGTCGTCGAGCCGGATGCGCGAAGCCCAGTAGCGAGCCGTCTCGACCAGCAGCGCGAGCCCCGGCCCCCGCCGGAACGTTTCGTCGCCGCTCCAGTCCGCATAGCAGCAGGCCGCCCAGGCCACGTCCGCCACCAGGTGCTCCTCGAGCTCGCCCGTTCGGATCGGGACGAGCTCGCCCGTGCGCAGGTGGGCGTGCGAGGGGGTGACGTCGCGCCCGCTTCGCGCCGACTCCCAGGGGAAGCCGGCACCGGCGCGCCCGAGCGCCCGCGCCTGCGCGCGGGCCGCGTTGAGCCGCCGCAGCCGGTACTCGAGCAGCGTTCGAGCCGCCTCGGGGCGGGTCGCCGCGAGGAAGGGGAGCACGAAGACGTCGGTGTCCCAGAAGACGTGGCCGCGGTAGCCGTGGCCGCTGAGGCCGCGCGCGCCGAGCGCCGACTCGCCGGCGTCGCCGACCGAGGCGAGTAGGTGGAAGAGCGCGAAGCGGACGTCGCGCTGCAGCTGCGGATCGCCCTCGATGCGCACGTCGGCGTCTGCCCAGCGGTCCGCCCAGGCGGCGCGCTGCTCGTACAGCAGGCGCTCAAAGCCGGCATCCTCCGCCTCCGTCAGCGCCGCGAGCGCGGCCTCCGGCGCCGGCGTCCGGGCGGGGTCGACGGCGTAGGCGCGGGCACCATCGAAGCCCTGCAGGGCGACTTCGCGCGGTACCTCGGGATGGTTCGCGATCAGCGGGGCGTCGGGGCTGCTGACGACGCGAAGCTGGTGCTCGAGCCCCTCGGGATCGGCGAAGGTCAAGGTCCCGGCGCTGCGCTCGGTCTCGATCCCGTTCGCCGCCAGACGCTCGGCCCAGAAGTCGAGAGAGTCCCCGGAG
>CAZQAG010000134.1:0-2638 GCA_964591295.1 uncultured Gaiellales bacterium
GTCAGCTCGATCCCGTCAGACCAGGCCTCCTCGGCCGGTGTGTCGGTGCTGGGACGGTACGAGCAGACCGGCTAGACGCGGCGCGGTGGGCGGGACCCGAGCATTCCGAGAGGAGGCGGAAAGTCAAGCAGCCGTCCTGGAGTGCGCAGTCGGCACGACGAGCGCTCGCCACGCGCGGCTTTCGTGGCTGGTTCTTCCGATCCCGTACTGCTCACTGAACGGCGATCGGTCGTCCGTCGTGACAGACTTCGTAGCTACCACGATGGCTCGACCGACTCCGAACGCGATGCCCCAACGTGCTGGGCGGGTGATCCGCTACGACGAGGTGGTCGCCGGCGGGCGCTCTCACTTCCTGCGCCGGGCGACGATCGACATGGACGCGCTCGCGGCCGATCTGTGCGTCAGCCGGTCGACGCTGTACCGCGTGGTCAAGGGACGCGATCGCCTGCTCGGCGACGTGCTCTGGTCGCTCGGTGAGCCGGTCCTCGCCGAGGCGCGTCGAGTCGTCACGCGCCGCGACGTTGACGGGATCCTCGAGATCTCGCGCCGTTTCTACAAAGCCATAATCGAAGCGGCGGCGTTCCGTCGCTTCGTGGCCGCCGAGGTGCAAACAGCCGTCCGGGTGCTGTTCACTCCGGCCGGGAGAGTGCACGAGCGCTACGTCCGCGCGCAGCGAGACATCCTCCTCGAAGCGACGCGGCAAGGCGCTGTCGCTCTGACCTCCGACCTCGACAGCCTGGCGTACCTGTACGTGCGGATCTACGAGTCGATGCTCTACGCCGACGTCCTGATCGGCCGCTCGCCGGACGTGGAGCCCGCCGAGCGCGCGGCGCGCGCCCTGCTGCTGGCCGGTTGAGATCCCAGTCTCAACTTCGCCGGCGCTCGTTTACTGCGGTTTCGAAACAGGAATAGCTTCGGTCCCCGGTGATCTGGAGTGCCGATCGCACCGAGATCCCGTTCGACCGGGCAACCGCCAGGCCGAGGGCCACAGGGAGGTAGGAGATGGAACGTTTTGGATCGAGGTCATTGCGATTGCTGTTGACCCTCGTCGGGGTGCTTGCCCTGGCGGTGCTGCTCGTCGGCTCAACGCCCGCCGGCGCGCAGCAGCCCACGCTCCTGCCGATCGTCTTCGTGCACGGAGCGGCGGGGTCGGCGGCGCAGTACGAGACGCAGTCGAGACGCTTCGACGGTAACGGCTACCCGGCGAGCCTCGTTCGGGCGTTCGAGTACGACTCCTCGTTTGCGACCAACTCGTTCGCACAGGTGGGCGAGCGGCTCGACGCTTTCGTCGACGGCCTGCGCGCGGAGTACGGCGTCGATCGGGTGTACCTCGTCGGCCATTCGCTCGGCACGTTCGTGTCGAACACCTATCTCAGCAACGCCGGCCGGGCGGCCAAGATCGCCAAGTACATCGGGATCGACGGCTCGAGCAACGCGAGCTGCGGGATCGCGAGCCCCGACCTCGACTGCATGGGGATCTGGCAGGGAACGAACACGACCGGCAACGTCGGCGGCAACAACGTCCGCCTCAGCCCGCAGACCCACGTACAGGTGGCGACGTCCGCCGAATCGTTCGCCGCGCAGTACGAGTTCTTTGTCGGGGAGGAGCCCGAGACGACTCTCGTGCTGCCCGAGCCGCCGGGCAAGGTCACGATCTCGGGACGGGCGGTGGAGTTCCCGCAGAACATCGGCACGCCCGGAGCCAGGCTGGAGATCTGGGAGGTCGACACGAAGACAGGTGCGCGGAAGGACGCGGAGCCGCACGCCACGCTCAGCCTCGCGGCCGACGGCAGCTGGGGTCCCGTGAACGTCAACGGGCAGCAGCACTACGAGCTGCTCGTGATCCGTGAGGGCTTCCTCAGCCATCACTTCTACTTCCAGCCGTGGCTGCGCAGCAGCAGATTCGTGCGCATGAACCTGGCGCCTCCCAACTCTCAGATCGTGGCCAACACGAATCTGAGCGACAACCACACGGCTGCCACAGTCGTCCGACAGAAGGAGTGGTGGACCACGCATCCGACCGGGCAGAACGACGTCCTCGAGATCAGCACGCAGAGCGCGAGTCGCGCCGATCAGCCCGCGGTCAACGCCCTCACCAAGGTGACGAGCAACGGCGTCATCGGCATCCATGTCCACGATGCCGCGGCGTCGCCCGGAAACTCGACCCTCGACCTGCTCCCGTTCTTCCCGACGCAGGCGTTCCAGACCGGCGTGGACGTCTTCATGCCGGCGACCGAGCCGCCCGACGGCACCGTCTCGTTCGTGAACGCCCCTCGCGGCGACACAAGCAGGCTGCAGACGATCAACGTGCCGAACTGGCGCTCATCAGCGAACCGCGCCACGGTCACGTTCAATGACTTCGTGCAGGACATCAACACCTGGGGCGAGTGCAAGCGGACCAAGCCAAGCCCCTGTAAATAGACGACCGGATCGGAGAATGGGCCGCCGGCTAGAGGCGGTCCATTCCCCGACCGCAGCCCTGATCGGCGCGGGAGTCGGCGCAGTTGGACCGTGGTCGGTGACGCCATGACATTCGACGGTTTGTCCCGACAGAACTAGGCAGGAAACCCCGCCATTGCGGGGCTTTCAGAGAGAAGCGGATGATGGGACTCGAACCCACGACCTTCTGCATGGCAAG
>CAZQAG010000135.1:0-2488 GCA_964591295.1 uncultured Gaiellales bacterium
TCCGCAGGGCTAGGTGCTCCGTGGGCCGCGTTCGCCGCGCTCGCTCCAGGCGAGTCGGCCGCGTGATCGGCCAGAGCCCGCGGGCAGGCTCCGTCCGCCGCCGCGGCTTCCCGGTCCGGCTGGTTGTCGGTCGGCGCTAGTCAGCGCTAGGACGACCGTGCCGACTTCGTGAGGAGCCGCAGGACCCGGCTTCTTCTCGCTCTGGGCCTCGCGGGCGTTGCCGTCGTCAGCCTTGCCCTTGCCTCGTCGCGGAGCACAGGGTCGAAGGTGACAGGGCCTCCTTCTGCGGCGCCGCTACCGGGCGCAGCCTCGTCCTCCACCGCAGGCGAAGCCCGCTCGCACGGCATCGCCCAGCCGCACCGGTCGGCACCGATTCGGACGATCTCACCGGGCCGTCCCCAGTGGTATGGCAATAGGACCGTCGACGAGCTCCGCGGCGGTCGGAACGTTGAGCGGATCCCGGGCACAGCGCCAACCCCCTCGAGGGACGGCGCGCTGCAGAAGCGCTCGGGCGGCCGCTCGATCCCGGCTCCGATCGTCAGCTTCGACGGCGTCACGAACCGCAACGGGCTCTTGCCGCCCGACACGAACGGCGACATCGGCCCGGATCACTACCTGCAGATCGTCAACGTTTCCTTCGCCGTCTACAACCGCAACGGAACCGTCGCCTACGGCCCGGCGAACAACAACACGCTCTTCACCGGCACGCCGCTTTGCGGCACGAACAACCAGGGCGACCCCGTCGTCCTCTACGACCAGTTCTCGGGCCGCTGGCTCGCGTCCCAGTTCGCGACCGGGCCGCTCGGCAACTACGAGTGCGTCTCAGTCTCGGAGACGAGCGACCCCACCGGCTCCTGGTGCGGCTACGAGTTCCTGATCCACCCGACGAAGTTCGGCGACTACCCGAAGTTCGGCGTCTGGCCGAGCCAGAACGCGTTCTTCATGACGGTGAACCAGTTCGACGACTCGGGATGGGGAGGGGCGGGCATCTACGGCTTCGAGCGCGACCGGATGCTGGCGTGCGAGCCGGCGCGCTTCGTCTACAAGGACATGTACGACGTCGACCCGGGCCTCGGGTCGCTGCTGCCGGCCGACCCGGACGGCTCGGCAGGCCCGCCCGGTGGGGCGGCGATCCCGTTTGTCACGGTCAGAGACGGGGCACCCGACGAGCTCAGCGTCTGGAGCGGCACCATCGACTGGAGCGCGCCTTCGCTCAGCGTCGCCCACGACACCGATCTCTCGACGGCCTCCTTCAGCTCAAATCTCTGCGGCGGCTCCTGGAACTGCATCCCGCAGCCGGGGACGACCGTCGGCCTCGAGCCGCTCTCGGACCGGCTCATGCATCGGCTCGCGTACCGGAACTTCGGCGGCTGGCAGACGATGGTCGTGAACCACACAGTCAATGCCGGGAGCAACCGCGCTGGAGTCCGCTGGTACGAGCTGACCGACCAGGGCAGCGGCTGGGGAATCGGCCAGCAAGGGACGTTCGCGCCGGCCGACGGGCTCCATCGCTGGATGGGGAGCGTCGCGCAGGACTCGAGCGGGGACATCGCGGTCGGTTACTCCGTCTCCAGCTCGACGATCTTTCCGAGCATCCGCTACACGGGCAGGCTTGCGACTGACCCGCCGGGAACCTTGCCGCAGGGCGAGGAGACGCTCGTTGTCGGAGGCGGCTCGCAACTGTCTAGCTCGAACCGCTGGGGCGACTACTCGGCGATGGCGATCGACCCGATCGACGACTGCACGTTCTGGTACACGCAGGAGTACTACTCCTCGACCGGCGGGGCGAACTGGCGAACACGGATCGGAGCGTTCCGGTTCCCGGAATGCGGCCCGCCCCCGCCTCCTCCTCCGCCCCCGCCGGTTCCACCTCCGCCGCCTCCGCCTCCTCTCCACGATCAGTACAACAATTCGACCGGCGGCGCGATCACATCTCAGAACTTCGAGCCCGGCCTCGACGCCTACGACAGCGAGCTTGCCGATGATTTCGTCGTCCCAGGCGACACGCTCTGGTCCGTCAATGGGGTGGATGTCGCCGGCCTGTACTTCAACGGCCCAGGCCCGGCAGCTTCGGCGAACGTGCGCTTCTATTCGAACGCCGCCGGGAATCTGCCAGGGACCCTCGCTGCCGAGCGGCCTGCCCGAAGCTACGCGGGCGAGGACGGAAACCTCGACATCGATCTCGCGCCGGCGGTCGGCCTATCGACGGGCGCGTACTGGGTTTCGGTCCAAGCGAACCTCGACTTCACTCCGGACGGCCAATGGGGCTGGATGACGCGCTCCGTGCAGTCGGGTAACGGCGCGGCCTTCCGGAACGAGGGCGACGGGTTCGGCACGGGCTGCACGAGCTGGACACGGAACTCGGCCTGCGGGTTCGACCCGGCAGCGCCCGACCAGGTCTATCGGCTTCGCGGATCGAGCGGGCCTCCACCGCCGCCACCGCCACCGCCACCGCCACCGCCACCGCCACCGCCACCGCCACCGCCAC
>CAZQAG010000136.1:0-2406 GCA_964591295.1 uncultured Gaiellales bacterium
ACGATGATGCTCCAGGCCTGGTACGAGCTCCGTGAGCCAACGGACGAGGGGGCCTGGTGGGTCCGAAAGTCAGGACCCGAGCACTACGCCGAACACCTGCCGAGGCTTCGCGACTGGGTCGCCGAGCTGATCGAGAAGCGCGACCAAGAGCTGCAGCCTGCGCGATGCCGAGACAGATGTTCGACGGCGCGTCCTAGGGATTGATCACCAGACCTTCGAGCAGGATGTCGCTGAGCATCCGGGCGAAGCCCCTGGGGTCGGCCGCGAAATTGTCGCCGAGCAACGCCACAAATGGCTTCTCGGCATGGACCGAATTCATCCCGACGACTGCGTACACCATCACGTCGATCGGGAACGGCCGCACCCGACCTTGCTCTACGAGGCTCTGCACCAAGGCGTAGCCCACTGCGCCGAGCGGCGAGGAGTGGCAGAAGTGTTCGTGGCGCGCCCGACAGGATTCGAACCTGCGACCTTCGGCTCCGGAGGCCGACGCTCTATCCACTGAGCTACAGGCGCGCGAAGCGCGATGATAGCCGCCGTGCGGCGGTAGAGCTTCGGCTTCTAGTTCGAAGCTCTAATCCAGGTGTGCGTCACGAACGGCTTCGGGTGCCGCAACGCTCCTAGAGAGTAAAACCCCGACAAGAATAAATCGGCAAAGCGCGGCCACCCCTCCGCTCGGTCGAGCTCCCTAGCCGACGGTCAGCGCGACGTTCGTCCTGCGGCGACTCGCCACTCGTGATCTGTGGAGGCTCCGGCCCGCGTCGCCTCAAGAACTGTTTTGGCTTCCGCGTCTGTCAGCTCGCTCACCAGGCAGAACTCGTTCCCGAAGGGGTCTTGCATGACAGCCCAGTCGAGGACCGGTGCTTCGTCACCATGGGAGCCCGGTCTCGGATAGAGCGAGGGTGGCTTCTTGACAGATCCGCCGAGGGCAACGATCCGCTCGATCGACCGGTCCATCCCCTCGTTCGGCGTGAGGTCGATGTGAACCCGGTTCGCCGACTCACCCTTGGGTCTGTCAACCACTTGCAGGATGAAGTCGTGCTTCCATGGATCCTTGTGGCCGAGATAGCCGAAGCGGCCGTGCCAGCCACCTGGCGTCCTGCCGATGATCTCGAGTCCCGTGACCTCCGACCAGAACCGGTAGCCCACGTCGAGGTCGGAGACATCGATGACGGTGCAACGGTAGGTCCCGATCCCGACCCGCTCCGGCACTAGCCTCCAACCTTCCGCTTTGCGTGCTCGCTGAACTGACGCATCGGTTCCACTGGACCGAACTCCACGAACACCACGTCCTCGTCGGTCCAGGCCGTGTGTCCCGCCGGCCAGTAGTAGAGCTGGCTGGCGCGGGTGGTCTCCTCCCTGCCGTCGGCGTGTCGAAGGTGGATCGAGCCCTTCAGCACGATCCCCCAGTGAGGACTCGGGCACCGGTCGTCGGGCAGGCCCTCGAGCATTGGCGACATGTCGACGCCCGCGGGGACCTGCGCATGACGAACCGCCATCGGCCCCCACTCGGCGTATCGGAGCTTCAGCTCACCTGCCTGCAATTCGACCGGCAGGTCATCGACGGACGCTTGCATCTGATCCTCCCTGTCTCGGCGGCGATGGGGCTCAACGAAATCTGCTCTCGTTGCGAGCAGAACGCTACTCGCGCTGCGAGTAGCTGTCAACCGCCGGACGTCGTGCTCCGGCCCCGATCCCGGATCCCCTCGAGCCGTTTCCTCGTCAGCGGGGCGACGCGCACGTCGGTCGTGGATGGCCACCCCCGGACTTCCTCGGCCGCCGACCTGAGGGATGCCTCGACATCGGCCAGGAGGGCGGTGGTCACATCGAGCACGAGAGCGACGGCGTGGAGCCGCTCCGGAAACTGCGGGCGGCCGTGGAATGCGAGGGCGTCGTGCCCGCCGCTTTCGGGCCCCGATTCCAGCATCGAGAGCGGGCCCCCGGCTTCGAGGTACTCATCGACATACCCGAGCAGCTCGTCGAGCATGGACCGCGCCATGCGGCTCGTCGCGTCCATCGAGCGGAGCATGTCCTCGACGCTGCCCTGATCGCCGTAGAACATCCGGACGAGCCCCTCAATCTCGAGCCGAGGTTCGCCTGGCTCGGTGCGCAGCCAATCTCGCAGCGCGCTCCTGCCCGCCGGGGTGATCGTGTACCGGTTCCTGTGACGCTTCCCAACCGGCTCACGCGTGAGGCTCGCCCAACCCAGATCGATAAGACGCTTCTGCTCACGGTAGAGGTGGCCTTCGGAAGAGGGCCAGACGAACCGCAAACTACGACGGAGCTGGTTGGTTAGCTCGTAGCCGGTCCACGATCTGACGCCGAGAAGGCCCAACAGGGCATACGTCGTGGGAGACAGCTGTTGCACGCATCGATCATACTCGCAATGCGAGTACGCGGGTCTCG
>CAZQAG010000137.1:0-2325 GCA_964591295.1 uncultured Gaiellales bacterium
GAGTTCTACGCCTTCCACACGCAGCCCTGGTGGATCCAGTCCGTGAACTGGCGCATCCGAGCCGTCCGCAAGGTCTACGGCGACATCCCGACCGGAATGCCGCGCGTCACCTACGGCGCCTGGAGCGACTGGTTCACGAACATCAACCCGCCGTTCACCGTCGACTTCAACCCGCCGTACAACCAGACGCCCGCGGAGATCGCACTTGCCGGCACTGTCTCCGGCGACGTGGTCAGCACGCCTGCGAGCCCCCAGGCGCACGAGCTGCTCCCCGCCTTCCGGTGGACAGGCAACTATCGCTCCTGGGGCAATCCGGGCTTCCTCGACACGACGACCGAGCTCTTCCGCGTCTACGTCTACACCGACAGCGAATGCGTGAACCGCGTCTACACCGGCGCGATCGTCGGGGGCCCGGCCTATGCGCCGCGGCTCGGGCAGACGCTCGCGTTTCCGGGGACGTTCGCCAACATCAGCGCCGCTCGCACGGAGTGGCTCAAGTACGGCGCCGAGGGCACGAACGTGATGTGGGACGGGACTCCTGTCGCGGCCGCCGATTCGGCCAGCACGGGGATCGACCTCTGGGACACCTATTGGCCGAGCGGCGGCTACTACTGGACCGTCGTGCCGGTCTTCCCGCGACCTGACCCCGTCGATTCCTCGAAGATCATGGAGTACCGCGACATCCAGCTCCCCGAGGACGTCTGCCGAGCCGGCGGCGCCGCCCGCTTCGGCAAGGTGAGCAAGCCTGTGCTGGTCGGAGACAAGGCGCCGTACGCGTCTGGCCTCTCCCCGGCAGGGAAGCTCGTTCCGGCCACGCGCCCGGTTCCCGGTTTCTACGGAGCCCCGCTCGTTGCCTGGGAGCCCGTCCTGGGCGCCCACGAGTACGAGGTGCAATGGAGCCGAACGCTGAACCCGTGGCGTACCGAGCCCGCCCCGCTCAAGACGGGGGCTACCTCGGCCGTTCTACCGCTGACCGTGGGTCGCTGGTACTACCGCGTCCGCGGCCTCAACTACATGCTCCCGGCCAAGCCGGAGATGACATGGTCGAAGGCCGTCAGCGTCAAGATCGCGAAGCCGCGCTTCAAGATCGTCAAGCGCTAGCGCGGTCAGCCGGTCGCAGCGAGCGCGGCAGCTTCGTAGACCGGATCCCGTCCGAACTCGTCGAGCTCGGACGAAAGGAGATCGCTTCCGCTCGGCTGTTCGCGGGGGACCGGGCACACCTCGCGGTCGATGACAACGTGCTCGACCCGCTCCGAGCTCTCGTGGGCGAGGGCGATCGTGCGATCGAGCCGCGAGCTCAGCCAGCCGGCGAGGAGGGACGCTTCGGCCACGGGACCGGTGACCTTCAGCTTGCCGGCCTCCTTGATTCTCGGCCAGAGGCCCGCAAGCGCGCGCCGCCAAGGTTCGGTGCGCCGCCAGGCGATGTCCGAGCACGCCGTCCGGTCGAATGGAAGGTCACCGTAGGCCGCGGGCACGTCGGGCCACTCACCGGAGTCGACGATGAAGCGGTCGCAGACGTCGATCAGTTGCTCGACTGCGCGCTCGCCGAAGGGCGGCCTCCCGCGCCAGCGAAGAAAGACCGGAAGCCCGGTGACGAGCAGCGGCATGACGATGCTGGCCGGCGCCTCCGTCCTGCTCCCGCGTATGTGCAGCTCGATCACCTCGGCTGCGATGTGCCTCCGCTGCTGCGAGAGGGGAAACGCCAGCACCGAGACCTTCGCGTCGATGCCGTCCGTTCCCGACTCTTCCGGAAAGAGCAGGATGCCGCGGGAAGGATGGCGTTCGCCGAGCCCGGCGAGCGTCTCGACGGCCGCCTCCTGCCACTCGGGGGGAACCCAGGCGAGGTGCGTCATGACGCTCGTCCGCAGATCGGGGCCTTCGGTCTCGCCGGCGGACTCGTTCCGTAGCCGGTCCAAAGCGCTGATCACATCGCCGATCGAGACGTCCTTCGCGCTCCACTCCGCAGCCTGGACGTCGGTTGCGCTCAATGCCGGAGCCACTCCCTGCCGTCGCGGTGCATGAGCTCGGCCGCGGCAACCGGTCCCCACGAGCCCGCCGGGTAGTTCGGGAAGGCCGGGCGGTCGCGGGCCCAGGTGGCGACGATCGCGTCCACGAGCGCCCACTGCTCCTCGACCTCGTCGGAGCGCGTGAAGAGCGTCTGGTCGCCCAGCATGGCGTCGAGGATCAGCCGCTCGTACGCCTCGGGCAGATCGGTACGGAAGGCGCCCCCGTACATGAAGTCCATGTGCACCGTCCTGATCCGCATCCCCTGCCCGGGCACCTTCGCGCCGATCGCGAGCGAGACTCCCTCGTCGGGCTGGACGT
>CAZQAG010000138.1:0-2217 GCA_964591295.1 uncultured Gaiellales bacterium
TCTGATTCACGAGTATCGCTGGGCGGCGTGATTCGGATTGTTGAACCCTTCAGGTTACTAGTCCGCATCCCCGACCGTGACGTGCCGGGGTCCGGCGCTCGCCGCCTTGGCCCTCCGACTACGGGAGGAACACGAAGCTCCCGTCCCATGCGGGGTAGGCCGTGCTCGAGATCCCGTTCTGATCGGACGCCTTGTACGAACTCCAGCCGGGCTGGATCTCGATCGTCACCGTGCCCCCGGTGTCCAGGTCGATCTTGCCGTCGTGGACGGCCGCGGTGCACACGGACGAGTCGTCGGTGTAGATCTCCGTTCCCCAGATCGCGCCCGGGATCCCGCTCGGCGGGCACTCGTACTGGAAGTCCTGTCCGACCTTGCCGCGATGCTCCCTCGCGTCCGCTGCCCATGCCTCCGCGACGCCGACTTCGGGGATCCCGGCGGTGCCGCTCGGCTCAGCAAAGCCGCCGAT
The DNA here is from genome assembly GCA_964591295.1 of uncultured Gaiellales bacterium. GTDB lineage: Bacteria > Actinomycetota > Thermoleophilia > Gaiellales > Gaiellaceae > VAXT01. The sequence goes on from CAZQAG010000138.1 coordinate 467, forward strand.
CCAGCCCCAGGTGGTGAGGATCTCGGCCAGCAGATCGAGGTCGGGATCGAGACGATCCAACCACTGGACGACATAGAGCTCGCCGTTTCGGACGGCGAACAGGTTCTGCTGGTAGTACGTGTTGCCGTCGGATGAACGGAACTCCAGCGCCAGGCCCGGGGCACGAGTGCCGCCCAGGCAGCCCTCGACCGAGGGATCGACGATCCGCTCGATCTCAGCCAGCTCGCCATACCGGGCGATCTCGCGCTCGAGGATCTCGGTCGCCGACGATCGCACGGTGCCGAAGCGGAAGACGCTCAGGTTCGGGATGACCTGGGGCGAGCGCACGAAGTCCGCCTTGATCTTGGCGTCAGTGCCGAGACCGAGCTCGGCGAAGGTCTGCTCGTCCAGGAGTGTCGCGGCGGTGAAGTTGGCGAGGCCACTCAGGTCATCCCAATCCTCGGGATAGGCCAGGCCGAACGTAGCGTCCCCGCCCTTGATGAACTTCCACCCCGAGTCGAAGTTCGGCATGTCTCCCGAGAAGCACTCGGCGAGCCCGGTCGCGTCATCGCCTGTCGGCGCGACCGTCGGGTCGGGTGACGGGGTCGGGGTCGGTGGCGTGGTCGGGCTGGCCTGCTCGGTCGGAGTGTTCGAGGCAGTCGACGGGGCTGCCGCACCGCCGCAGGCGGCCAGCACCAGCAGGGTGACCATGGGCAGGGCGACGGCTGGGTAGCGTCTCATGAGGGCCCCTCGCTTGTGCGGACCGCACTGAGCCTACCAGACGTGGATCGTGCGCCACCGGTACGAGGACCAGGACGGGCGGAGCCACGAAGGACGGAGCGGACAGGGTCCAGTCGCGCTCGTCGGTGAGGGTCATGCGCCCGGATCCGCCGGCTTTGTCTCAGCCTGCGACTGCGCTGTTGCCGTGCCGGCCCATACGCTCCGCTCCGGATGCTCGGCGTCGTAGCGCACGTCACCGCGTTCGCCGGCCTCCCAGGCGTTGGCCTCCTGGAACGACAGGTAGCCGCTCCTTCCGGTCTGGCTGTTGCCCTTCTGATCGACGAAGCGATACGTGAATCGCCACAGTCGGCGCTCGTTGAACCGCACGTTCGTCTCCTCGACACCGATGATCGACCCCTCGGCGCTGAGGCCGGAGCGCCAGAGGCGGCGCTGTAGCAGGAGGCGTCGCAGCGCGGTGAAGAAGAGCACGCCGCCGAGCGCGGCCAGCACGCCTCCCAACACCAGGGTGATGCCGATCAGCAGCCAGCCGTCCGCGCCCGCCACGCGATTCGTGTCAGGATCGCTGGCGAGGTACTCGACGTCGACCGGTCCCTGCTCGGTCAGCGCCTCCCACTCCTCGACATCGATCACGTCGATGTCCTCGATCGTGCGCCCGTCGGCCGCCGTGAAGCGGTACGTGACGCGGTACTCGGTGCTGTTGCCGTCATCGGTGGTGGCACGGCGGATGGTCTTGGTGAGCACCGTGCCCTCAGCCGCATGCGCCTCGGCCTCGAAGCGCTGCTCCTGGAGCATCAGCGGTACGCCGATGAGCAGGAACACCAGGCCGACGGACAGGAACACGCCGCCGAACAGCAGCCAGAAGCTGCGCTTCGCCTGCTTCATCACCGAAGGGCTTCCGTTCACTATTCGCGCTCCTGGCCTCGGGCCACCGGATTACCGGGGGCGATCAGCGCCTCGAAAAGGCGGTTGATGTCGGCTCTGGCTGTCTCGACGAAGAAGCCGCGATTGGCACCCCGTGGGGATCGGAAACT
>CAZQAG010000139.1:0-2169 GCA_964591295.1 uncultured Gaiellales bacterium
CGCTCGGCGGACGAAGGAACGCGCGACTGCTACGGCGCGCTCGGCTTGATCCACTCGCTCTGGAAGCCGATGCCGGGCCGGTTCAAGGACTACGTCGCGATGCCGAAGTTCAACGGCTACCGCGCGCTGCACACGACCGTGATCGGCCCGGCCGGAAGCCCGCTCGAGATTCAGATCCGCACGCGCGAGATGCACCGCGAGGCCGAGCTCGGCATCGCGGCGCACTGGCTCTACAAGCGCGGTGACGCCAAGCGGCCGGCCGACGAGGACTGGCTCGCCTGGGTGAAGCAGCTCCTGGACTGGGGGCAGGACGAGGCCGATCCGCGCGAGTTCCTCAAGAGCTTCCGCACCGACCTGTTCGACGATGAGGTCTACGTCTTCACGCCCAAGGGCGAGGTGAAGACGCTGCCCGCCGGCTCGACGCCGATCGACTTTGCGTACGCCGTGCACACCGACGTCGGCCACAAGACGGTCGGCGCGAAGGTGAACGCCCGCATCGTCCCCCTCCACTACACGCTGCACAACGGCGACTTCGTCGAGATCCTCACCTCGAAGGGCGGCCGGGGGCCGTCGCGCGACTGGATGACGCTCGCCCGGTCGACGCGCGCCCGGAACAAGATCCGCCAGTGGTTCTCGCGCGAGACGCGCGAGGACACCGAGCAGAAGGGCCGCGACGCGCTCGAGCAGGCGCTGAAGGCGCAGAAGCTGCCGTATCGCAAGCTCTCGGGCTCGCCTGTGCTCGCGCAGGTGATCCGCGAGGCGGGCTTCAAGAAGGCCGAGGACTTCTACCTCGCGCTCGGCTCGGGGAAGTTGCCGGTGAGCCAGATCGTCAAGAAGGTGCTGACGCGTCTGAAGACGGCCGAGGTCGCCGAGGAAGAGGCCGTCCCGCTCAAGCCGAAGACGCAGACGGAGTCGAACACGGATCTCGGGATCACCGTCACCGGCGTCGAGGACGTGCTCGTCCGGCTCGCCAAGTGCTGCACCCCGGTGCCGAGCGACGAGATCGTCGGCTACATCTCGCTCGGCAAGGGGCTCACGATCCACCGGCAGGACTGCCCGAACGTGAAGACGCTGATGCGGAATCCGGAGCGCTTCACCGGGGTGGACTGGGACGCCGCTTCGACCAAGAGCTTCCGCGTCCAGATCGCCGTCGACGCCTGGGACCGGCCGCGCCTGCTCGAGGACGTGGCCAGCACGTTCGCTGAACACGGCGCGAACATCGTCTCCTACGGCGGCACCGTCGAGGATCAGCTCGCGAAGAACTGGTACACGGCGGAGCTCGGCGACGTGAAGGCGCTGCGCGCGCTGCTCACGTCACTACGAAACGTCGAGGCTGTATTTGACGCTTATAGAGTCACTCCGTCGTAAGCCAGACTCCTGAGCTAGTCCATCGCGCGGAGGCGCTCGCTACTGCGATGCGCTTCGAGCGCTCGTCGATCGCGGAGATCGGACGACTCCTGGCCGTGCTCGTCGCAGCCCGCCCACGGGGGCGTTTCGCGGAGATCGGCACGGGCTGCGGCGTGGGCTCGGCCTGGGTCGCGGACGCGCTCGGGCCGGAGGGCTCTCTCTTGACGGTCGAGCTGGACGCCGACCGAGCCGCAGCGACGAGCCGCCTCTTCGCCGACCATCCGAACGTGCGCGTGCTCCACGGTGACTGGCACGAGGTGCTGCCGCCGGAGGGGCCGTTCGACCTCCTCTTCTTCGACGGCGGTCACTGGAAGCGCGGCGATGTCCCGGCCGAGAGCACCCAGGCGCTGAGCCTCGTCGCGCCCGGTGGTGTCGTCGTGATCGACGACCTCACCCCCGAGAGCCTCTGGCCGGACGAGTGGCGCGGCCAGCCGGATCCCCCGCGGGACTTCTGGCTGAACCACCCCGAGCTCGTTGCGGCGGAGGTCCTGACGACGCCCGTGAGCGCCGCCATCCTCGCCGTCAAGCGCTCCTCCTAGTCGACGAAGAGGCGAATCACTCGAACGAGGGATCATCCCCCGTACGCGCGGGGTAACTCGAACGAGGGATGGACGATTTTGGGCCCTCGACCTACAACGAGAGAGGGGAGAGGGCAAGCCTGCGGCGCCCGGCCGTTACGAGGACAACGCGACCGGGCCGCCGCGGCTCTCGCTTCCCTGACCGGCGAGCCCTCCCGCCCGGCGGAGCCGGGCTCCGGGCACG
>CAZQAG010000140.1:0-2071 GCA_964591295.1 uncultured Gaiellales bacterium
GAACGGCCGCATCACGCCGGTCGAGATCACGGTCTACGAGGACCGCTCGTTCACGTTCATCACGAAGACGCCGCCCGCGGCCGTGCTGATCAAGGAGGCGCTCGGGCTCGAGAAGGGCTCGCCGGAGCCGAACCGGCTGAAGGTCGGCAGGATCACGAAGTCGCAGCTGCGCTCGATTGCCGAGATCAAGCTCGAGGACCTGAACGCGCGCGACCTCGACCAGGCGATGCTCGTCATCGCCGGCACAGCGAGAAGCATGGGCGTCGAGGTGGAACGGTGAACACAGCTTTGATTTTTCTCTCGGCGATCGGCGGGCTTTGCCCGCTGAGCGCTCGGGACAGCGTCGAGGTGGAGCGATGAGCGCGCACGGCAAGCGCTACAACGAGGCGCGGGCGAAGATCGACCGCGAGACGCAGTACTCGCCGGCCGAGGCCTTCCGGATCCTGAAGGATCTTCCCGCCGCGAAGTTCGACGAGACCGTCGAGGCGCACTTCCGCCTGGGCCTGAACGTGCGCCACGCCGACCAGCAGCTTCGCGGCACGCTGATGCTGCCGCACGGCACGGGCAAGAGCGTCCGGGTCGCCGTCTTCGCCGAGGGCGACAAGGCGCGCGAGGCCGAGGAGGCCGGCGCGGACATCGTCGGCGCCGCCGACCTCGCCGCGAAGATCGAGGGCGGCTTCACCGACTTCGACGTCGCGATCGCGACGCCGGACCAGATGGGCAACGTCGGCAAGCTCGGCCGCGTGCTCGGCCCGCGCGGCCTGATGCCGAACCCGAAGACCGGCACGGTCACGTTCGACGTCGCCAAGGCCGTCACCGACGCGAAGGGCGGCAAGCTCGAGTACCGCACCGACCGCGGTGCGAACGTCCACGTCTCGATCGGGAAGAAGAGCTTCGGCGAGCGCAACCTGCTCGAGAACTACGCGGCACTGATCGAGGAGATCGTCCGCGCGAAGCCGGCTTCCTCCAAGGGCCGCTACATCCACCAGATCACGCTCACGACGACGATGGGTCCCGGCCTCCGGGTCGACCCGGCTCGGGTGCGCGGGATCATGGAGGAGCTCGAGCAGGAGGCCGTTCCGGCCTAACGTCTTCCCGTCCATAGCCCGTCGCCGAAGAAAGGAGGCAGTCAGCGTTGCTGACAGAGGTCCTCCCGAGGTGGCGCTTGGAAAGGTGATCGTTCGCCTCTCTCCGAGCCCGCCTCCGTGCGGGCTCGTCCGTTTCAAGGAGGTGAGAGATGCAGAAGAGTGACAAGGAGCGAGTCGTCGCAGAGCTGACCGAGCGGCTGCGGACGTCGGAGACGTTGATCGTCGCCGACTACCGCGGGCTCACGAACGCCGAGATCGACGGTCTGCGCTCGAAGCTGATCGAGCACGGCGCCCGCTTCGCGGTCGTCAAGAACACGCTTACCCGCCGCGCGGCCGAGGCCGCCGGGGCGGACGCGCTACTCGCGCTGCTCGAGGGCCCAAGCGCGATCGCCTTCGTCGAGTCCGGCGGCGACGCTGTTCAAGTTGCGAAGGCGCTCGCCGATGCGGCGACGAGCACGAAGATCCTCGCGATCCGCGGGGGCGTGCTCGAGGGCTCGGCAATGTCGGCGGAGGAGGTGCAGAACTTCGCCAAGCTGCCGCCGGTCGACGTGCTGCGCGCGCAGATCGTGGGGGCGATCGTCTCCCCGCTCACGACCGTCGTCGCGCTCATGTCGGCGCCGCTGCGCGACCTCGCCGGGCTGATCGACGCCCGGATCGAGCAGCTGAAGGAGCAGGGCGATACGTCCGAGGCGGACGCGGCCCCGGTCGCGGAGGCAGAGCCCGCCGAAGCGGAGACGCCCGCCAGCGAGGAGGCCCCTGCCGCCGAGGAGGCACCCGCCGAGGAGCCGCAGGCCGAGGCAGAGCCCGCCGCCGAGGCGGAGGTAGAGCCGGCCGCTGAAGCGGAGGCCGAGCCCGACGCAGAGACCGAAGAGACCGAAGAGACCACTGAAGAGACCACTGACACGCAGAAGGAGCAGGAGTAATGGCTACGGATACCGCGAAGGTGCTCGAGACGCTCGGCAAGATGACCGTGCTCGAGCTCG
>CAZQAG010000141.1:0-2056 GCA_964591295.1 uncultured Gaiellales bacterium
CGGGTGAAGGGTTCGAAAGCGCCGTCGCGTACGCGATCGCGGACGAGCTGGGATTCGCGAAGGAGGACGTGACCTGGGTCGTCGTCCCGTTCCTCAATGCCTTCCAGCCCAGCGAGAAGGACTTCGACTTCGACATCAACCAGGTCACCTTCACCGAGGAGCGGACGGCCGGTGCCGACCTGTCCGACGGCTACTACTTCGGCAATCAGGCCGTCGTGGTCCGGGCGGACGGCCCGTTCGCCGCGGCGAAGACGATCACCGAGCTCAAGGCCGCGAAGCTCGGCGCCCAGGTCGGAACGACCAGCCTGGCGACGATCGAGGAAGTCATCCAGCCGACCCAGGAAGCATCGGTCTACCAGTCGAACGACGACGCCATCGAAGCCCTCGGCAACGAGCAGATCCAGGGCATCGTGGTCGACCTGCCGACTGCATTCTTCATCGTCAACGTCCAGACGTCCGGCAACGCCATCGTCGGCCAGATCGGGCCCGATGCGGGGGCCGACCCGGAGCACTTCAGCGTGGTCCTCGAGAAGGACAGCCCGCTGACCGACTGCGTCAACCAGGCCATCGCCGCGCTCGCCGATGCGGGCACGCTCGAGGCGCTCGCCGAGCAGTGGCTGTCGGACAAGGATGTCCCCGAGCTCCAGCCGTGATGGGACCGTCCAGCCCGGAGTGAGGGACTCGCGGCGGCGATCGATGGCGATCGCCGCCGTCTCTTCGGTCGCCTTCCTTGCGGCCATCGGGTTCGCCATCATCAACGCACCCGGATGGCCGCGCGTCCGCGACTCGTTCTTCAACGCGGAGGTCTTCGCAGCATCCTGGCCCGTGATGCTCCAGTCCTTCGGCGTGAACGTCCAGCTGTTCCTCATCGCCGAGGTCCTGATCCTCGGCTGGGCGCTGGTCGTCGCCGTTCTCCGGAGCACGCCGGGTCCGGTCTTCTTTCCGATCCGGGTGCTGGCAATGATCTATGTCGACGTGTTCCGGGCGCTGCCCGGAATCCTCGTGATCTTCATCCTGGGCTTCGGTGTCCCGGCACTACGGCTCCCTGGCGTCCCGAGGGACCCGTTCTTCTGGGCGGTGGTCGCCCTGGTCCTGCTCTATTCCGCCTACGTCTCCGAGGTCTATCGGGCGGGGATCGAGTCGGTCCATCCGAGCCAGACGGCCGCCGCGCGTTCGCTCGGCCTGGGACAGCTCCAGGCCCTGCGCTACGTCGTCCTTCCCCAGGCAGTCCGGCGAGTGATACCGCCGCTGCTCAACGACTTCATCGGACTCCAGAAGGACACGGTCCTCGTCTCGTTCCTTGGGACGGTCGATCTCTTCAACCGGGCCCAGATCCGGCAGTCCGCGACGTTCAACTACACGCCCTATCTCGTTGCAGCGCTGATCTTCCTCGTGCTCACGATCCCGCTCGCTCGCCTCACGGACTGGCTCGTTGCCCGTGACGCGCGCCAGCGAGCAGTCACCGGTGGCGTGCGATGAGTGCCGGTGGCGAGGCACTCCGAATCGAGGGCCTCCACAAGTCGTTCGGGGGGCTCGAGGTGCTACGGGGGATCGATCTCACGGTCGCCGCTCACGAGGTCGTCTGCCTGATCGGATCGTCCGGCTCCGGCAAGTCCACGCTGCTGCGGTGCATCAACCTGCTCGAGCCGATCGACGCGGGCCGGGTCGTGGTCGAAGGCGAGGACATCACGGCCCCGGGCGTGGAGGTCGACCGCATCCGGCGCAAGATCGGGATCGTCTTCCAGGCCTTCAACCTGTTCCCCCACATGAGCGTGCTGGGCAACGTCACGCTCGCGCCGCGCAAGGTTCTGAAGCGATCGCGGGCCGAGGCAGAGGACGAGGCAGACGCCCTCCTGGCCCGGTTCGGTCTCGCGGACAAGCGCCACGAATACCCCGACCGCCTGTCGGGCGGCCAACAGCAGCGGGTCGCGATCATCCGGGCCCTGGCGATGCGCCCCAGCGTGCTCCTTCTCGACGAGGTCACGAGTGCGCTCGATCCAGAGCTCGTCGCCGAGGTCCTCGACGTCATTCGCGAGCTCGCCGCGGGCGGGATGAC
>CAZQAG010000142.1:0-2030 GCA_964591295.1 uncultured Gaiellales bacterium
CCTCACGACTGCTTGACAACGTCGCTACTGTTACTTCGTTCGCTGGTCGAAGTAACTCGCTTTCGGCCCCGAGCCGCTCCACGAGTGCCCAGTGCGGACCGGCCACCGAGACCTCATCCGGGACATCAATCGCTCGCTGGTGCTCAACCTCGTCCGTGAGCGCGTGTCGCTCTCGCGAGCGGAGCTGGCAAGGATCTCCGGCCTGAGCGCCTCGACGGTCACGGCCATCACCGCCTCCCTCCTCCACGATGGCTTCCTCATCGAGGAAGGCCACGCGCAGGGCACCCCGACGGTGATCGGCCGCCCGGCTACGCAGCTGCGGGTCGACCCGACCGCAGGCCATGTCGTGGGGATCAAGGTCGCGGCCGACGATCTGACGGCCACGGTGACGGACCTTGCCGCCACGCCGCTTGGCTTCGTCACGATCGCCCGCGGGCACGAGTCGGGGCCCGACGAGGTCGCCAGCCTGTTCGCCACCGCCGTCTCGGCCGCTCTCGAGGCTGCGTCAGTGCCGGCATCGTCGCTGTTCGGAGTAGGGATCGGCGTCCCAGGCATCGTCGATCCCGCGAGCGGCCGGGTCACCAACTCGCCGCTCCTCGAGTGGGCCCACCTGGACCTCGTCCGCCTGCTCGAACCCCGGCTGGGACACCCGGTCCTCATCGACAACGACGTCAATACCCTGACCGTTGCGGAGCAGCTCTTTGGTGCGGGCCGCGGCCTCGCCCACTTCATGGTCGTCACTGTCGGGCGTGGTATCGGCATGGGACTCGTCGTAAACGGTGCCGTCTACCGCGGCACTCGGGGCGGCGCCGGAGAGTTCGGCCATGTCCAGGCCGTCGCCGACGGCCCCGACTGCTGGTGCGGTCGACGCGGTTGCCTCGAGGCAATCGCCGCGGAGCCGGCGCTCGTGCGGGAAGTGCTGGCGCTGACGGGCCGGCTCGTGCCGGCCGTCGATCTTGGCGCCGTCGCCGGTCGCGACGACCGCATCAGCCAGGTCCTGGCCAATGCAGGCAGGCTGGTCGGACGGGCGATCGCCGCAGCAACCACCGTGCTCGATCCCGAGCGCGTTGTCGTGTCGGGCGAGGGCGTCCGGCTCGGCAACGCCTACCTCGACGCCCTGCGAGCGGGATTCGCCGAGCGCGCAGTCGAGGGCGCCACGACAGAGCTCGTCGTCGAATCGTGGGGCGACGACGCCTGGGCGAGAGGGGCGGCAACGCTCGTACTTCGCGAACTCTTCCACCCGGCCCATCTGCGGGACGAGGGCGCCGGTTCGCCGGCGACTACCCGGCGGGGAGCCACCGATCAGCTGGCCCGAACGGGCCGAGGAGGACTTCGATGAGATCGCAACCGTTCCGGCGGGCTGGTGCGGCACTCGCGCTGCTGTCCCTTACGCTCTCTGCGTGCCTGGGGACCGCTGCCACGCTCAGTCCCAGCGCGCCACCCACGACATCCACGAGCCCCTCCACTCCGGCACCGAGCGCGGCGGTCAGCGGGACCGTCACGTTCTGGAATGGCTACGCGGCAGACGGCGACGAGATCAAGACGTTCACAGAGGTCGTCCTGCCGGCCTTCAACGCGCTCTATCCGAACGTCACCGTGGAGCACCAGGAGATCCCCTACGACGACCTCAGGCAGAAGCTCGTGACCGGGCTGGCCGGAGGCACGCTGCCGGATGTCCTCCGCGCCGACATCATCTGGGTTCCGGAGTTCGCGGACCAGGGTGCGTTGCTCGCGCTCGACGAGGTCATGCCCGACTTCGATGAACTGGCCGGCCAGGTGTTCCCCGGGCCGCTCTCGACCAACAAGTGGGGCGACCACTACTATGGCCTGCCACTCGATACGAACACCCGGGTCCTGTTCTACAACACGAAGGTGTTCCAGCAGGCCGGGGTCGCCGCGGCACCGACGAGCCTCGACGAGTTCGAGGCCGCGATGGCCAAGGTCGTCGCGACCCTCGGGGCAGACAAGTACGGCTACGCCGAGGGCGGCACCGGCCCGTGGAGCGTCCTGCCGTGGGTCTGGAGCTTCGG
>CAZQAG010000143.1:0-2009 GCA_964591295.1 uncultured Gaiellales bacterium
CGTCGATCCGCGCCGCGAGCGGCGCCAGGACGTCGGCCGCGCGCCCGCTGCCCCACCGAGCGCTCACGCGGACACCGTGCCAGACGCCCGGTCGGCCCGGCATCCGCATCGTCTTCACCGCCCGGCGGCGGTCGTTAGGCCGACCGCCGGGACGAGCTCCGTGCGGATCCCGAGCGTCTCGTCGGTCAGGGCGATCGAGGGTGCCGGGTCCGGCTCGGCGCGGGTCACCGCGCGGATCGCATCGACGTTCTCCGGAGTCACGATCGCCTCGTTGTGCACTTGGTACGTGAGGAAGATCTCACGTCCGGAGACGGCGAGCGACTCCTCCCAGACCGCCACCTCCCAGAGGTCGGCTCTCGGACGGCCGAGGTCCCGGACGATCTCGATCACCGAGTTCGGCGCCTCGACGCCCTCGTCCGCCCTGACGAGGACGATCCGCGGAGCCTCCCGCAGAGCGTCGAGCACTTCGTCCTTCGTGACCTCCCGTGGCGCCTCGACGACCGCGAAATGCACGTGCGAGAGGGTGAACGGCCCCGCCGCGGCGATCGTAACGACATCGAGGTCGGGCAGCACAGTGCGCGCGTCCGGACCCTGGTGCGAAGGCACGGTCGCCTCGGGCAGGAGCGTGTTGATCAGGCCGCCGGCGTGCGACTCCCACGGGTCGGTCCCGCGCCGGATCAGCACGGCCCGGGCCCGTTCGAGGAGGCTCTTCGAGCGGAGGGCTCCGAGCACCCGCACGAGGCCCGTGGTGTTGCACGAGACGACGCGCACGAAGTCTCTTCCGACCGCCTCGGCGTAGTTCGCCTGGGCGACGAACGAGACCCCAGCCAGCTCATGCTTCTCGCCGCCCTGGAAGATCGCCTTCACGCCCGCCGCCTCGTAGGCCGCCTTGTTGGCTGCTCCCACGCGCTTCGGGGTAGCGTCGACGACGACGTCCGACTCGGCGAGCAGGTCGCCGAGGTCGCCCGCCGGGTCGAGGCCCGCCTCGCTCATCGCGACGGTCGCTTCGCGCGTCGAGCCGAACAGCGAGTAACCGCGCTGGGCGACAAGCCGGACGCGGTAGTCGGTCGCCACGTCGGCGACGCCGACCAGTTCCATGTCCGGCTGGAGCGCCGCCGCGTCGGCGACCCGCTTGCCGATGACCCCGTAGCCGTTCACTCCCACCTTGATCGCGCTCATCTCGTTTCGCTCCTTTCGCTCTCTCGCGTTGTGTGGTTGTCGCGCCGCCAGACGCAAGCGCGCTGAGTCCAGCGCGAGACGCCCGTCATCTTCCTGCCTCCCGCTCGGCTCTTTTCGCAGCGACCGAGTTCGCTCCGACTGTCGCAGAGGTCGTCAGTGCTCGGGCGGCGCCCGGCGGGGGAGACGGATGGAGCCGCGGCAGAAACCGTGGCGTGACGCTGGCGTACTGCTTCCACGTTTCTCCGAGCTGCTCGCTGACCTCCCGCTCCTCGCGGATCGCGAGGCGCCGGTAGAACACCAGGAGGATCGGGAACATCGCCAGCGTCGCGAACGTCGGCCACTGGAGCAGGAAGCCGACCATGATCAGGATGAAGCCGAGGTACTGCGGGTGGCGCACGCGCGCGTACGGGCCGGTCGCCGCCAGAGCGCCTTCGCGCTGAGCGCGGAGCAGCACCTTCCACGCGGCGGAGATCAGCCAAAAGCCGCCGATGATGAACGCGTAGCTCGCGAGGTGGAAGGGGCTCACATGCGGGTCGCCCTTCCATCCGATCAGGTCGGTCCAGAGGTGGCCGGCGTTGTGGCTGAGGTTCACTCCGGGCACGAGCCCGCCGAGCGGACCCGAGAGCAGGTACACCGTCAGCGGGTAGCCGTACATCTCGGTGAAGAGCGCGACGACGAAGGCGGAGAAGCCGCCGAGGGCGCGCCAGTCCCGCCCGCTGCGGGGGTGGAAGAAGCTCGCCGCGAAGACGATGAAGATCAGCGAGTTGATCACCACGAGCGGCCAGAGGCCGTAGCCGTAGTCGTTCACCCCGCCTCCTCCACGATCAGCC
>CAZQAG010000144.1:0-1806 GCA_964591295.1 uncultured Gaiellales bacterium
GGAACGGTCGGACCATGGTCATCTGCACCAATCCGCGACACAAGCAGAGGCAGGGCTAAGTGGCGCGTATCGCAGGCGTCAACCTCCCGCGGGAAAAGAGGATCGAGGTCGCGCTCACGTACATCTTCGGAATCGGGCGCTCGAAGTCGCGCGAGATCGCTGCGTCGCTTGGGCTCTCGCTCGACACGAAGGTCAACGACCTCACCGACGGGGAGATCACGAAGCTGCGCGACTACATCGACACGAACCTCCAGGTCGAGGGCGACCTCCGCCGCGAGCGCCAGCAGGCGATCAAGCGCCTCGGCGAGATCGGCGCCTACCGCGGGGTCCGCCATCGACGCGGCCTGCCGGTGAACGGCCAGCGGACGAAGACGAACGCCCGCACGCGCAAAGGCCCGAAGAAGACCGTCGGCCGCGGCAAGAAGGCACCGACGAAAACCTAGTGGCCCTCCCAGCAACACTTGTCGGCCTCTGGCCCGCGATCACGCTGCGCCAGAGCCCACCCTCGCCCTTGCCAAGGCTGCAAGCCTTGGCCGCGGTCGAATGCGGCCTCTGGCTTGGTGCTCGCGACCCAGAGACTCAACAGCGTCACTGGGAGGGCCACTAGTGGCTCCTCCTAGGAAACAAGCAGGACGCGGACGCGCGAGGCGCCGCGTCAAGAAGAACATCGCCATCGGCCAGGCGCACATCAAGACGTCGTTCAATAACACGATCGTCACGCTGACCGACGCCGAGGGCAACGTGATCGTCTGGGAGTCGGCAGGCTCGGCGGGCTTCAAGGGCTCGCGTAAGTCGACACCGTTCGCCGCTCAGGTCACGGCCGACTCGTGCGCGCGCAAGGGCATGGAGCACGGCCTGCAGAAGGTCGAGGTCTTCGTCAAGGGCCCAGGCTCGGGCCGCGAGACGGCAATCCGCTCGCTGCAGGCCGCCGGCCTCGAGATCCTGGGCGTGAAGGATGTGACGCCGCAGGCGCACAACGGCGTTCGCCCCAGGAAGCGGAGGCGCGTTTAGTGACTCTCCCGGCAACATTCGGTGGCGCCAGGCCCGCTATCACGCGGCGCCAGGCGGCGTCCTCAGTCGCGCCCGGGCTGACTAGCCCGAGCGCTCCCTGCGTCCTTGCCTGGCTTGGTGCTAGCGACCCTGGCATCCATCAATGTCACCGGGAGAGCCACTAATGGCCCGCGACCGGTCGCCGAAGTGCAAGCAGTGCCGCCGCGAAGGCATGAAGCTCTTCCTCAAGGGAGAGCGCTGCCTGACCGAGAAGTGCGCGATCGAGCGCCGCAGCTATCCCCCGGGCGAGCACGGCCGTGGGCGGATCAAGCAGTCGGAGTACCTGCTCCAGCTGCGCGAGAAGCAGAAGGCGCGCCGGTTCTACGGCTTGCTCGAGAAGCAGTTCCGCACCTATTACGCAAAGGCTGCGAAGGGCTCCGGGATCACGGGCGAAGAGCTCCTGCGCATGCTCGAGACGCGGCTCGACAACGTCGTCTACCGGCTCGGCTTCGCCGCATCGCGAGCGCAGGCCCGCCAGCTCGTCCGTCACGGTCATTTCCACGTCAACGGCCGCCGCGTGAACATCCCCAGCTACCAGGTTCGCCCGGACGACATCGTCACGATGGCGCCCGGCAGCTCGGCCGAGCAAGTGATCCGCGACGCGACCGACCTCACGGCGTCCGTCGCGCCCTGGCTCCAGGCCGACCACGAAGCGCTTACCGGGAAGATCCTCAAGCTTCCCGAGCGATCGGAGATCGACACTCCGGTCCAGGAATCACTGATCGTCGAGCTCTACTCGAAGTAGAAAGGAACGCA
>CAZQAG010000145.1:0-1670 GCA_964591295.1 uncultured Gaiellales bacterium
CATTCCGAAAACGGAAAGAGTCTGTTGCCCTATCTGAGCAAGGCAATTCTAGACCGTCTCGAGCGTTGACCGGCGATCACCGAGACTCCTTACCGTCCCTTCGTCGGGCGTTCGCCGGCCCATCGGGCGAGAGCCATACTCGCCTGGATGCAACCCGGATCGTCTGTTCTTGGGCTCGTGCGCCGGCTCGCCATCATCGGGGTGGCCGAGACCGACGCTGACGAGACACGTGCCCAGAAGGCGGCGCTGACCCTCGCCGCGTCACTCATCACGGTGCTGGCGATTATCTGGGTCGGGACCTATTGGGCCCTCGCCCTCCCTCGGGCCGCAGCGATCCCCTTCGTCTATCAGGTCGCCTCGGTCGCGAGTCTCCTCGTCTTCGCCCGCACCAAGAGCTATCGCTTCTTCCGGTTCAGCCAGGCAGCGATGATGACGCTCCTGCCGTTCCTGCTCCAGTGGACGCTCGGAGGGTACGTCGCGTCGAGCGCCGTCAGCCTGTGGGCCCTGGTAGCTGCGATCGGGACACTCTTCTTCTTCACCGCCGACGAGTCGATCCCGTGGTTCGTTGCCTTCCTCGCGCTGACGCTGCTCTCCGGTCTGCTCGAGCCGACCCTCTCGCAGAGTCCGGCCGCGATCCCGGATGTAGTCCGCATCGCATTCTTCGTCCTCAACGTGACCGGCGTTTCTCTAACGGCCTACCTGCTCCTTCAGTACGCCGTCCGCGCCCGAGACGAGGCATTTGCGCGTTCGGAGGGCCTCCTTCTCAATGTCCTGCCCAAGACGATCGCCGAACGGCTCAAGCGGGAGCCGGGCGTGATCGCCGAAGCTCACGATGAGGTGACCGTCCTCTTCGCCGACGTCGTCGACTTCACCCCCTTCACGGAGCGGACCGAGCCAACGCGGGTGGTTGGGGTGCTTGACGAGATTTTCACAGCCTTCGACGCGCTCGCCGCACGGCACGGTTTGGAGAAGATCAAGACCATCGGCGATGCATACATGGTCGCGGCGGGGCTGCCGGAGGCTCGGGTCGACCACGCCGAAGCGATGGCCGAGATGGCGCTCGACATGCAGGCCGAGTTCCGCAGGCTGTGCGTGCCGCTGGGGCTCGACCTGGCGATTCGGATCGGGATGGATAGCGGGCCGGTCATCGCCGGGGTGATCGGCCGCCACAAGTTCACCTATGACCTATGGGGCAACACGGTGAACTCGGCAAGTCGGATGGAGTCGCAGGGCCTTGCCGGGCACATCCAGGTCAGCGAGGCGACTTATCGACGCCTCGGCGACAAGTACGAGTTCGAGGATCGCGGCGAGATCGAAGTGAAGGGCAAGGGCCGCCGGCGAGCTTACCTGCTGATGGGGCGCCGGACGATGGATGCTGCTTCATAGACGCCGCATTCCGTTGCCGAGCTGACCGGGACCCGGTCCACCCGATCGCTGGCCGGTGATCCCCGCCCCGACAGTCCCGAACTCAGCGGCGTTCGAGTGCTGGGGCGCCCCGGAGAAAACGTCCGCCCCACGGTCGACCCGCACATCGACGAAGCCGGCTGCCTCCACGAGCGCCCGGAGATCCGCCTGGAGCAATCCGCCCGCGATGCATCCAGTCCACAGGCTGACGTCCTGGCGCGAGCCCTCGGAGACGGCCTTCGACAGGACGATGTCGACGAGCTGGA
>CAZQAG010000146.1:0-1650 GCA_964591295.1 uncultured Gaiellales bacterium
GGGCGAGCATCAACGCGACGCGCGGTCTGATCCCACCAAGCACTAGGCGGGCGCCTGCAGGACGCGGGCCAGCCAGTTGCCGAGCCCGTTGGTGCCGTTGTCGCCCTTGGTGGCGATCCCGAGAACCCTTCCGTTGAGGCGCAGCGTCTCTGCCGGGCTCAGGTCGTGCGCCGTGAGAACGAGGATCGGAATCGAAGCGGTATGCTCGATTTCCTGGAGTCGGCCGATGACCTCGAAGCCGTCCACCTCCGGCATCATGAGATCGCAGATGACGAGGTCCGGCCGCTCGGCTGTTGCTAGCCTGATGCCTTCGCGACCGGAGCCCGCTCGCCGAACGGAGAACCCCAGCGGCACGAGGGTGCCTTCGATCACGTCGAGCGCCACCGGGTCATCGTCGATCGCCAACACGCTGACCGGGCGGGACTTCACCTTGGTCGTGAACGTATACCGCCCGAGCCGGGCGAGCAGTGCCTCGCGATCGATCGGCTTGACGAAGTAGTCGACGGCGCCTAGCGCCAGCCCGACACCACGCTCGTCGATCACCGTGACGATGATGACCGGGACATCCCTGAGGTCTCGGTCGGACTTCAATCGGCGAAGTACCTCCCATCCGTCGATCCCGGGCAGGAGAATATCCAGCACGATCGCCGCCGGGGGGGACATCCGGGCGGCGGCCAGGCCAGTCTCACCATCGGCTGCGCTCACGACTCGGTAGCCGGCGCCGGCAAGGTAGGTTTGCAGAAGCCGCGCCGAGCTCGGCTCGTCCTCGATCACGAGCACCTCGCGGGCCTCGGGACTCCCTGCTGCGGTGAGACCGGGCATGTCCGACCGGGGAGCCGAAGCGGCGGCGCCACCGACGGGCAGCACGGCTGTGAATCGGGACCCCTTGCCGAGTTCGGAGACGAGCTCGAGGTGACCGCCGTGGGCCTCCACCAGACGCTTCGTCAGCGCCAGGCCGAGGCCGGTCCCCGACGCGTGCTGCGCCTTGTCGCCGACCTGGCGAAATTCCTCGAACACCCGAACGTGATCTGCGGGCGCGATGCCAATTCCGGTGTCCTCGACGGTTAGCCGGACGTGCGAGTCGATTCTTGTCGCTTCAACGCGGATCTGCCCGCCGTCGTCCGTGTATTTGATGGCGTTCGACAAGAGGTTGTACAGGATCTGCCGCAGGCGGCCCGGGTCGGCCTCGATAACGAGGGATGGCTCGACCGCCGTCTCGATGGTCAGCCCCTTGCGGTCGGCCAGAGGACGGAGTCCGCTGATTGAGGCTCCAATGGCATGCTGAAGGTCGAGGCCTTCCTTTTCGAGCTCGAGTCGGCCGGCCTCGATCTTGGAGAGATCGAGCAGGTCGTTGATGAGCGCGAGCAGGTGACCGCCACCGGATCGGATGTGCTCGACCCACTCGCGCGGGACCGCGAGCGCTCCATCGCTCTCCGGGCTGCTCGCCATCAGGTCACTGAAGCCCATGATCGCGTTCAGCGGGGTTCGGAGCTCGTGACTCATGCTGGCCAGGAAGTCGCTCTTCGCCGCACTCGCGGCCTCGAGCGCCGCCACGGAATCCGCAAGGCGGGCGCCGAGCGCTTCCTGCTCCGCAAGCGCGTCACGACTCTGGACGAGATGGGCCGAGCGGATTCCCAGGGAGGCGACCAG